>JACPYL010000012.1:600000-837307 GCA_016196065.1 Acidobacteriota bacterium
GTCGTTGCTATAAACATGGTTGGCGATACTGCCATCTTCATACGCCAACTTGTTCGCGGGAGCGTCACTCGACTGCTGCGCCAACAAAAATGCCTGCGCCACAAGAACGCAAACAACGAGGCCAATCCAACGCCGTTTCATAAGCACTCCTACCCAACCAGCACCGCGCCACCATTCACGTTGAAGACTTCGCCGGTGATGAATCCCGCCAGCGGCGTGCACAAGAACAGAATCGGCCCGGCAATTTCGTCGGGCGTGCCGACTCGTCCCATGGGAATCGTGCCGAAGATTTTCGCTCGCGTCGGAGGATCATTGAGCGCGGACGCCGACATGTCGGTATCCACCCAGCCCGGTGCCACACTGTTGATGTAGATTTTGTCGCGTGCCAGTTCGGACGACAGGCCCTTCACCATGCTGATGAGCGCGCCCTTGGTGGCCGCGTAGTCGCAGTGAAACGCCTCGCCACGCTGGGCGGCGGTCGAACTGACGAGCACGATGTGCCCCGCCGGAGTGCCGCCCTGCTTCTTCATCTGCGCCACCGAGTGTTTGACCAGCGCAAACACGCTATCCAGGTTGACAGCGATCGTGCGATGCCATTGCTCCTCGGTCATCTTGTCGATCGGAGCGTCCTCGGGCGGCCAGATCCCATGATTCGCGACCATGATGTCGAGCCGTCCAAATGCAGAGATGGCCGCCGCTACCAGTTGCTGCGCCGCCGCCGTCGTCGACAGATCGGACTGCACGGCAAGGCAATTCGCCGCACCACATTCGCGGACCAGATCGTCAGCCTGCGCCTTCGCGGACTGGTAATTGAAGACAACCTTGGCCCCGGCTTTGACAAACATCCGCACCGCAGCCGCGCCGATCCCGCGCGAGCCGCCCGTAATCAGAGCAACTTTCGAATTCAATGACAGGTTCATAAGCAACTATTGTAAGCCGTCATAGCCCGAAAACCGCGAATCCGCAGTCCCTGTTGGCGCACGGGTCACACTCCGGGCCGACCCAAGCGGAGTAGTTGGTGCTAACGCCTGTTAGCGACAGTTGGATTTGCGGCCGCAGTCAGGGGCACTTGGGCGGAATGATTCCCCAGCCTGCGTCAGGGTGCTGCTTTAGATACTCGACGGCACGCGGCGCTAGGTCGCAAAACCCCTCACAACCCCGCACGCTACTCAGACACGCGGCATTGAATTTGCGCGATGCCCGAACTTCTTCCACTGATGCGTCCGGCGTGAAAATGTTCTGAATCAACATTCCACCGCCATTTTCCATTTCTAGGATTGCCGAGCCGATAACAAATGCCTTCGGTTGAAGTTCGCTGTGCGGCATGGCCTCAACCAACCGCCATTCGTGGCCGAGCCATTCAGAGCGACCTTCAACCAATACTTCGCCCGAAACCGACTGCACGCGACCACCTCGGATCGCCAAATCAACTGTTGCTCCCCAATCGCGTAACCCAATGATTGCTCGCAGTCGTTTGGGAATTGCATTTGTCACGGTCCTGACGGCCCGAGTCACTCGGTCCCTCTTACCATGACCATCCGTGGTCAGAAGGCCGAACGGACTTATCTCGAAGTCGTACTGGTAATCACTCACATGGTTTCGTCGATAGTCGTATTCGCGGAGGTCTGTTGATTGTTCTCTAGGCGGTAATGGGTCTGGCGTCCACTTGTATCCGTCGTATCGTTTTATCAATGGAAGAACAGAGGCCTCGGTATCGCCGACACCAACGCGGGATGCCTCCGCGAGCATCGATGTTGCGCGATGGACCTCATGCGCAGCGTAGGCACACAGCGAACCCCAGATAGCAGCAAGAATCAGGAATGTGACGATGATTAGGCGCAGCACAACAGTACGGCCACAGGGCATTGCTCCAAAGCTCCAGTACGGCCAGACGTGCACAGGTCGTCGCACCCATTAGTTTAGTCTCCACTTTCCCCGAGAAGGTTCCCAAACAGGACGTAGTTGTTGAAAAATCGCAATTACAGTCATTGACCCGCGGGTCACATTTCGCGTCGGCCCCAATGGAGAGCGAAAAGCACTCCTTTTTCATAACGAGTATCCCGCGGTGTTTCTGCTGGGCCAATAAACAACCTACATGAATTGCGCTGGTCCCTCCGGGACGCATGCTTCTCATTCCGAAATTGAGCCACAACCGACCTTTGCGGTTAATATCTTTCTTCCGCAACAATCTCGATCTGGAGTCGGGAGACTGAGCAAATTGACCATCGACGAAAATCAGGCACGCATCCGCCGCTCCTTGTTGTGGATGGTTCTGATCGCACTGGTGATCCGGCTGGTTGTGATGGTCTTTCTGCTCGACGAGCAACTCGATCCTGCGCGCGATCACTGGCACTTTGGATACGAAACCGGACGAATCGCCCGCTCCATCGCCGAAGGCCGCGGCTTCAGCAGTCCACTGTTCGAAGACACCGGGCCCACTGCCTGGATGACGCCCGTTTATCCCTATCTCGTAGCCGGCGTCTTTAAATTGTTCGGCATCTATACCAGGACGTCGGCGATTGTCCTGGTATCGCTCAACGCGCTGATCGCGTCCCTGACCTGCATTCCTATCTTTCTGATTGCGCGCAAAGGCTTCGGCAAGCGCGTCGCCAAGTGGTCCGCATGGACATGGGTCTTCTTTCCATACGCGATCTATTTCCCCGTCGAGCGTATCTGGGAAACATGGCTCGCAACGCTGCTGCTCTGCCTGATTTTTCTAGTCACGCTCAACCTCGAGCAGGACGACCGCCTGTCGCAATGGGTGCTGTGGGGATTTCTCTGGGGACTCGAAGCGCTCACCAGTCCATCGGCGCTGTCGGTGCTGCCGTTTCTGGCCGCGTGGATTATCTACCGTCGTCATCGCACTGAGCGAAGGTGGTTCGTGCCCAACGTCGCAGCCGCGGCTATCTTCATCGCGATGATTTCTCCATGGTTTATTCGCAACTATGAGGTCTTCCATCGCTTCGTTCCGTTCCGCGACAACGTGGGGATTGTTCTCCGTCTCGGAACGAAAGCAGAAGGCATTCACTGGGCGCACTACGAGTTTGGTCCGTGGCATAACCAGAAGGAATGGGATGAATTCAAGCAGCTGGGCGAGTTGCACTACATGGACCACAAGAAACAGCAGGCCATCGAATCGATCCGCGCGTATCCCGGATGGTATGTCTGGACATCGCTGCGCCGAGCCGTATACCTGTGGACGGGATACTGGAGCCTCGATCGCGCCTATCTTGCCGAGGAACCACTCGACCCGCCCAACATCTTTCTCTGTACCACGCTGACGATACTGGCCCTGTTCGGACTCCGGCGCGCTCTAAAGAGCGACTTCGCGGCAAATCTGCCGTACGCACTCGTTCTGTTCTCGTTCCCGCTTGTCTACTACATCACCAGCCCGGAAGTGTATTACCGGCGCCCGATCGATCCATTTTTCGTGATCCTGAGCGTAGTAGCGGTGTTACCACGCCGAATAAAAGCGTAGAGACGGGGCTTGCCCCGTCTCCCCCAAAAAGAAAAGAGACGCGGCAAGCCGCGTCTCTGCGTTCAGATTCGTTCTCAAAGTCACGAGCAACCAGCAACCAGAAACAGGAAACCGTTTCTAAGCCGTTGCCGGACGCTCTCCACCCTTCACCGGATTCCGTCCCGGCTCGGGCTTGATCACTTGCTGGACGCCGTCGTCATTCTTCGACGGAAGCGGCTTGATGGGAGGCAGGTTCCTGCCATCAACCAGCATTTTGATCTCGGTTGCGTCGAGCACTTCGCGTTCGATCAGTGCTTTGGCGATGCTCTCGAGCGTCTCGCGATTCTCCGAAAGGATCGTCTTCGCCGTGTTGTAGCCCGCGCTCACCATCTTGCGAACTTCTTCGTCAATCTGGATCGCCGTGGCTTCCGAGTAATCACGATGTTGCGCAATCTCGCGGCCCAGGAAGATCTGCTCTTCTTTCTTACCGAAGGTCAGAGGTCCGAGTTCGCTCATGCCCCACTCACAGACCATTTTGCGCGCCAGTTCGGTAGCCCGCTCAATGTCGTTGCCCGCGCCCGTGGACATGCAATTGAGGAACAGTTCTTCCGCCAACCGTCCGCCCATCAGGATCGCGATCTGCGTATCGAGATAATTCTTGTAGTAGTTGTGGCGATCGTCCACCGGCAATTGCATGGTCAAACCAAGCGCCATGCCGCGCGGAATAATCGTCACCTTGTGGACCGGATCCGAGTGCGGCATTTTCGCCGCCACCAGAGCGTGTCCGGCTTCGTGGTACGCCGTATTCTTCTTCTCGTCGTCCGAGAGCAGAAGCGACTTGCGCTCCACTCCCATCAGGACTTTATCTTTCGCGACTTCGAAGTCGTACATCAGAACGGCCTTGCGATTCTGGCGGGCCGCTGCCAAGGCCGCTTCGTTCACCATGTTCGCCAGGTCAGCGCCCGAGAAGCCCGGTGTGCCGCGAGCCAGCACCGACAATTCAACGTCGTCGGCGAGAGGAATTTTGCGGGTGTGGACGCGCAGAATTTCTTCGCGGCCACGCACATCCGGACGATTCACCACCACGCGCCGGTCAAAGCGTCCCGGACGAAGCAGCGCCGGATCGAGCACGTCCGGCCGGTTCGTCGCGGCCATCAGGATGACGCCTTCATTGGATTCGAAGCCGTCCATCTCGACCAGCAACTGGTTCAAAGTCTGCTCGCGCTCATCGTGTCCGCCGCCGAGGCCCGCGCCGCGATGACGTCCGACTGCATCGATTTCGTCGATGAACACGATGCAGGGAGCATTCTTCTTGCCCTGCTCAAACAGATCGCGGACGCGGCTTGCGCCCACGCCGACGAACATCTCGACGAAATCAGATCCCGAAATCGAGAAGAACGGCACATTCGCTTCGCCCGCAACCGCGCGCGCCAGCAAAGTCTTGCCTGTTCCCGGAGGTCCAACCAGCAGTACGCCCTTGGGGATGCGTCCGCCGAGTTTTTGGAATTTTTGCGCTTCGCGCAGGAATTCGATAATCTCGCGCAGCTCTTCTTTCGCCTCGTCCACGCCGGCCACGTCCTTGAACGTGATCTTCTTCTGCTGCATGGAGAGCAGGCGCGCGCGGCTCTTGCCGAATGACAACGCCTTGTTTCCGCCCGTCTGCATCTGGCGGATCATGAAGAACCACAAAGCCGCGAGCAACACCAGAGGAGCCAGATTCAGGATCCAACTCGGCCACGTGCCGTTGCTGATGTCCTTGATATTTACGCTGACGCCCTTGTCGTGCAGCGACTTGTACATATCGGGGAAGTTCGGCGGAACGGTGGTGTGAAACTGGGAGTTGTCGCTCTTATACTTCCCGCGCACTTCCACGCCGATCACCGTCACTTCACGGACAAGGCCCTGATCCACGTCAGAACTGAACTGCGAAAAATTGATTTCCTTGTCTTTCTGGGCGTTGCTCCCGGTGCGCACCACCTGCCAGAGCAGGAATGCCGACACCATAATGACTGCCCAGAACAGCACTGTCTTAACGGTTGAATTCACCTAGAAACTCCTCTGAATCGAGCGCCTCGCTAGTTGTGAGAAAGCGCCACTATCCCGATTAGATGCCGCAGCCCGAAATTCGGATTAAGTAAAGGCCTCGTGACCACATTCTAGACCTTTTCACGGAAAAACGGGGAACCAGGAGGAGGTGACAGAAGTCACGAGGGTAAGCCGCCGAACGTAGCGCCGGCGCCCCGCCGGCAGTCGCGAGGGCAACTTGCCCTCGCACCCACGAACAATATCCCGTTCCAGTAGTGGGAACTCAAACGCGTTGCAGGCTTGGGGATTCCATTGTGCGGGCGGGGGCGCCCCCACGACAGCCGGCAAGGTGCCGGCGCTACAAGCCCTCTACGTTGCCGCCAGATACGGAAAATTCCGGCCGGTCTGCTCCGGAGAGCCCAGCCCGTATCCGCACAGAAACGCGTCATCTACCAGGAACCCGAAATAGTCCGGTTGCAGCGGCACCCGCCTGGCGGATTGCCGGTCGAGCAGCGTAACCAGTTTTACGGAAGCCGCGCCGCGTGAGCGCAGGTCGCTCATCAGATATTCCGTCGTCACGCCCGAGTGGACCAGTCCTTCGACCAGCAGAACGTGCTTGCCTTTGATCGCCAGTTCGTGGCTGAAGAAGATTTCCAGCATCGCCCCTTCGCCCGCGTTCTGCTTGTAGCGTGGCTTGATGAAGGTGCAGACCACCGGCACTTCCAGCGCGCGCACCAGGTCGGCGATAAACATGAACCCATTTTCCAGGATGCCCAGAGCGATCACCGTTTCACCCCGGTAATCGTCGGAAATCTGGCGTCCGAGTTCGCGAACTCTTTTCTGGATTTGATCGGCGGAAATGACCTGGCGCAAACCTGTATTGGGCAAAGCGGTCATAAGTGGAGTGGCGCCTCCGGAACGAGGAATAGTAACAGCACTTGGCACTTAGCGGTTAGCTCTTCGCTGGTGCCCCTATCCCCAATCTGCAGACACCACTGTCCCCATAAGAATTGTCATCCTGACCCCGAGCGAGCCGAGGGGGAAGGACCTGCTGGGCTCAATCAGAGAGGAAAGGGAAGAAAATATCGCAATTGGGATGACCCAGCCGCGCAGCGGCGGAAAGAGAAAGCCCGGCACGGGAGTGCCGGGTAAGCAAAATATGGGAAGGAGTCCCGCCAGGGACGACACTCTCACCCTGAAATTACGGGCGCCCTAGTCGCGCCGCAATATCCGTGACAACGGCTCCGCCTTTGACCGCAATTCCTCGGTAAAGTCAGCGCCCTTCTCGACTGCTTCCTCGAACCGTTCCTTCGCTTCGTCGGTCCAGTCGGAAATCGTGTCGAGCGTGTCGTCGTAGGAGCGGCGTAAATCCTTGCGAAGCTGTTTGCCCGACTTCGGCGCCAGCAATAGTCCCACGGCGGCGCCCACACCCAGACCGATCAGCAGGAAGGAGACAGCGGTGCCGACATTGCTGCGTTCCGACGTCTCATATTTTCCAATGCGCATAAAAACCTCCAAAGTCTTATTTTAGCCCCTCGGCGCGCCGCTGGGCGACCCTTGGGACATGGATACCCTATCGCCTCAATCGCGGATCCCTTGAGGGCCCCCTTACTTGCTCTTGTACCCGAACGTGACCTTGGTCTCTTCGTCCACCACCAGAGGCCGCACAAAATGGAATGCGGTTCCGGCATGGGGGACGTCCACTGCAACCGGCAGCACTCCCGCGACCCGCCGCTGCAGGTTCATGACATTCGAAGAGGGCGAATTCTGCGCGAGCTGAGCCTGCTTCTTCGCACTGCTCTCAAGCTTCGTGAACTCCGAGTAGTTGCGGCCATTGAGCGAAAGAGACTCACTGGTCACCTCAACTGTCTCCATTGTGGTGCCCACGTTCAATACAGTGCTCACCGGACCCGGCCGGTTCGCATCGTAGGCGAAATTCTGTACGCTTGGTTTGAAGCCGGGGGAGTCAACTTTTACCTTCAGCCTGCCCGACGGTAAACCGAACAGCTGCCATTCCCCTCCCGAATTCGTCACCGCATTCATCACCGCTCCCGTGTCCGTCGAAGTGACGGTGATGCGTGCATTGGAAATGATCGCTCCGCTGGGATCGACCACGATGCCTCCCAACTGGCCCGGGAGAGAGAGGTTCAATGGTGCAGACGCAGGTGGAGGCGGTGCAGGAGGAGGCACAAGCCTGGCATCCTCATTGTCCACGCCGGAAATCCCCAGCGCTACTCCTTCCTGCAACGCCGCTGGCACCAGTTCGGCGGACACGACATCGCCGCCAAAATCCTTCACCTTGAATTGTTCGGGAAGAAATACTTCCCACTGCACAAGGGTGATGGGGACATCCATGCGCGGCAGTGACAACTCCGAGCCGCCCTTCTTGGCAAACGGTGCGCCCGAATGCATGAAGACGAAGGAAACCGTGTAAGCATCCGTCGGACGAAATCCCGGCCGCAGCATCGGAACGCGATTACCGTCCGGGCCTTCGACCGGCTTCACCTTTTCTCCAGCAACATCCGCGGACAAGATGCTGGCGCCCGCGGGCAAAGCAACTTTCAGGAACGGCTGTGCCTGGTTTCTGACTTGTAACCGGACTTCCGTAAGCGACTTGCCCTCGGACGTCACCATTGTCGTCACCACCGCGCTTTCGGCCACTGCTGCCAGCACGCTGCTGTCAGGAAAGCGTACCCATTCCAGCGCCAATGTTGGATTTTCGCTGGGCTGCTTGTGATAGCGGAATGCCGCCTGCGGAGGAAAGTGAGCCAGCCCACGCAAGTATGGATTCGTTTCTTTTACGTCCATACGCTTCAGGCCGCCACCTTCGGTCGCGGTCAGTTCGAGTGTGCCGGAACCTTCGACGAGTACTTCTCCGGTCTCGCGTTGTGCGTTCTTGAAACTAAGGAAGGGAGCGTCCAGTTTGGACGATGCCAATGCCAGCGACCGCTCCATGGAAATCAGGAATTCATGATTCCGTTGGCTCGCAGCATTCACTTTCAACGTCAGCACTCCCGCCTGCACTTCGCTCGAATCGAGCGACGCCCCCGTAACTCCGGTGATCTCGTATCCAGCCGGCAAATCAACCTCGAATTGCGCCGGATCCCCTTGCACAACCGTGATGTCAGCCAGCGCCGCTACGGTCAGCTCGGCCTCGCCCACTGAAATCAGAGTCTTCAAGTCGGCGAGATAGCGCACTTCGCGCACCGGAGTGGGAGCGGCATTCTCACGCGTCGCCCACCACAGGTTCGCGGATTGTCCCGGAACCAGCGTGGCTTCGATGATCGTGCGTCCGCCCTCGGACTTCCGATTCGTAATCAGCCCCGGGTTGATGTTCACAGCGGTATGTTCGCCGGGAATCGTCAACGTGAGTGTCGTACTGCCTGCTGACGGAACTGGCAGGCTGACAGCCGCGCGCCCCGCATCGATCCGCAATGGAAGCACCGCGTCAAGCGTCACGGAAAATTCCGCCGGACCCGACAACACCGCCGTCTGCGTTCCATTTTCCAGTTGCAGCGGGAGGCTCTTTGCTTCCTGATGCGCGTCGAGGATTGTCATCCCAGACGACAGCGGCACCTTGACCACACCTTTTTTCAGCACCTCGCCTTGCAACTGAATCGTTCCGCCCACGGTCTCGCTGTCCACCTTGAACTTAAGTTCCGCCCGTTTCATCGAATAGGGCTGCGGAGGCAACTCGGGCTTCTTCGCCGGTTTGTTTGCCAATTCTGTCAAGCGGTTGAATTCATCGAGCGTGAGTGTGACGTTGCCCGGCTCCGGCTCGGGAGGAGTGTTCTTTTCCTGCGCCGCCAGTGCGACCGATCCGATCAGCAAAAGTGCCAGCCAAAATGTTTTCATCGCTTGCCTGCTTTCTTGTCGCGCTCGTAGCTGAGCGCCGCGGCGGGCGCCTGGCCCGCGCTGGTAAGTTCAGAAACCAGAAATACCGAAGGACCGAACGCGGGGAACGAAACCCGAATCGGAAGAATGCCAGTCGTGCGTCCGCCTTGCGATTTCGTGCGAAATTTTTCGACCAGCACCTGGTTGCCATGATCAGCTTTGTCCAGCGGAACCAGGATCTCCGGCGACACCAAAGCACCGTGAAACACTCCACCACCGATGCCACCGGCAACTCCCGGTGATAACTTGAGCAGGTCATATACTGCTCGCGTTTCCGTCAGCACCGCCGACGTCGGATTCACATACGTCTCCGCCCGGAACGTTCCCGTCTCCACCGTGGTTCGATAGAGCGGCGGATAGTAGATCAGCAGTCCCGTCCGCGAGATGGGGAGATCCAGCGCAGGCAAGGCCAGCGTGAAGTTCCCCTTGTCATCCCACTTCGTGCCGCGATTGAAATACACCATCTCGACCGAGAACTCGGGAGCTTCTTCTCCGCCGCGCACGCGTTCGAGCGGCAGCAGCAAGCTTCCGTCGGACGATTGCCCCGGCCGGATCGGCTTCCCCGACAACGCTGCACTCCAGACAAACGCGCCCGGCGGTAGCGTGATCTTGATGAAGTTTCGTTGATTGTTGCGAACCGCGTAGCGCGCCTGCACCAGCGTTTTTCCGTCGTTACTCACCAGCACGCGGTATCGAGCTTCTTCAACGTTCGCCAGCAACACTGCCTGTTGCGTATAGCGCGCGATATTGACGGAGAGCGCGCGCTTGGCGGGATCGCCGGTACGAAACTTAAAAGCTGCCAGTGAAGGTGATTGCCGGTTCGCGACCATTTCTCCCAGGTCGCTGGCGTCGGCCTCTTCCAGTCCCTGCGATTTCAGATCCTTGATTTCGCCCGCACCCAATACTTCGATCGCTGCCCCACCCGTCTCGCGCTCGGTGTTCAGCAGTCGCAGCAGGGGAACTTCAATCGCGCCGTCCCGAGGCAAGCGTGTTTCCCCGGTCAACACAAAGCGTGTGGACTGTTCGACCGGTTCGAGAAACGTCACCACCAGTTCACCGGCTTTCATTTCCCAATCCGCCACCGCTGCCCCTGAAACCTGGTTGATGGTGACTTTCTCCGGCAAGTGGATTCGCACTTCCTGGGTCGCGCCCTGCGTAACCTCGACGGATGCTTCCGCCGAAATCGAACTCGAATCTTCCCCCAGACTTACCAACTCCGTGAGTGTGCCGCGCATACGCAAGGGCTGCGTGCTGCGGTGATCTTCTGTTTTGCGCCGCCAGTTGAACGTAAGCGGTTCGGTGCCGTGTCCATACGCCAGCCACTTACTGCCGGAGTTCGATTCGGATTTCTCAGTGAGAAGCCCGCCACCGACGTGGACATCCACTCCCTGCCGCGGCAATTGCACCGAAGCCCGCGTCACTCCCGACGCGGTCGCCGGCAAGGAAATACTTTCGTTCCCCGCCGAGGCCGCAATCGGCAGCGCAATCTCCAACTGCAACACTGCGCGCCCGGAGTGCGAAAGCAAAGCCGACAAGTGGCCCTCGTTTCTTTGCCCCGGCGCAGCAGTCACGAGCGAGAGAAGTTTGCCGTCCAGCCGCGCCTGGCTGACCAGAAGCCCCGCTGGAATTGAAACTCGCACCCATCCGTCCTTGAGCACATCGACGGTGAGGCTGGCTCGGCCAGTCGCCAGATCTCCATTGATTTGCAGATCGTAGTCGACGCGCGTCAAGGTAGCTTCCACGGGTGGCGGTTCCTGATCGCGTTCGGACGGATATGCCCGCGCGCGCAGTGAGCGATAGTCGTCCACCGAGATCACGACCCATCCGGCTGCATGGGAATTCTCTTGTGCCGACAGGCAAGTTACTGCTCCACCTAAGACCGCAAGTAAGACCAGAAACGCGGCAAATTGCGAGTTACAGCGTGACGAACCGCACCCTCTCCTCATGACTTCCTCCTGCTGCGCGTAGGGTTGTTATTGAAAAGCATAGGCGACCGTGTCTGTAAAGAAAGCTGCCTGCCACGGTACTGGATGGAACAAGTCCCGCTTACAGAACGCGATAACCCGCCTCACTTGCGCCAGACTTGATGTTGTTTGTTGGCGTCGCGGGGGAGGAAAGCGGCGCTCACAACCGATCGATTGCACGTGCGGAGCCGATTCAGTTCTTCGCGCACTTGGCGGTTAAGAGCTCTAATCTGGGAAGGAGCCAAGCCCAAAGCCTCTAACCGCACAGCGGGAAGACGAACGTCCGGCCACTTCCCCGAACTCCCCAACCCTGTGTAAAATAAGTTGTTAACCGCGAGAGCAGCGGAAGGTCCCGTGTTCCCGCCCCGCTGCCGAGAATTTCCAAGTAGACAGCCTAAGGAGATGTAAACCAGCAATGTCGATCCCAGCGACCCAGATGCGTCCCGGCATGATCATCAAGCACAAAGATGATCTGCATTCCGTGTTCAGCGTGGAGCACCGCACTCCCGGCAACCTGCGCGCCTTTATCCAGGCCAAGCTGCGCAATCTGCGCACCGGCGCCATGTTCGTGGAACGATTTCGCTCGCCGGACCCGATTGAAAAAGTCAACGTCGACCAAGTCGAAATGGAGTTTCTGTACGCCGACGGCGACAACTACTACTTCATGGACACTTCGAACTACGAGCAAATGCACCTGACGCGCGAGACCCTGGGCGACGCGGTGGAGTACCTGACGGCGAATCTTCCGATCAAGGTGGAATTCTTTGACGGCAAAGCTGTCGGCATCGAGTTGCCGCAGACCGTAATCCTGACCGTGACCGAAGTCGAACCCGGCCTGAAGAGCGCGACCGCCTCCAGCGTGACCAAACCCGCCACCACCGAAACCGGCCTCGTCGTGCAGGTGCCGCCCTTCATCAACGAAGGCGAAAAGATCAAAGTCGACACCGCGGAAGGAACGTACCTGTCGAGAGCGTAGAGAAAGGTCAGAGGTCAGAGGTGAGATTGCAGAAGTAGATCGCTTCTAGACACGAGCTTCGGGCTACGAGAAAGCCGTTCGCTCGCGGCTCGAAGCTCGTAGCTACCTTGCAGTCTGACTTCTAACTTCTGCAATCAACCATGCCTTCCACCGAAAACGCCGCTCCCCAAACCCGCCGCTTTCTGGTTCGCGGACGCGTCCAGGGTGTAGGTTTTCGTTGGTTCGTCGAACGCGAGGCGCACATCCTGAAAATTGCCGGATGGGTTCGCAACCGCTCCGATGGAACTGTTGAAGTGCTGGCCATGGGTACGCGCGACCAGTTGTCCGGATTGCGTTCCCGCCTGCGTGAAGGCCCGCGCGCCGCGCGCGTCGACGATGTTGAAGAATCGGAAGCGGAAACCGTCAAGGGATTGAATTCATTTCGTATTGAAGGAGCCTGGTAGATGTCGAGCACGAATTGTGATGGCTTGAAGAAATTGATTCGCGAGGTGCCCGACTTCCCGAAGCCGGGAATCCTGTTCTACGACATCACCACGCTGCTCAAAGACAAAGCCGGCTTCGCCACGCTCATCGACTCGCTCTCGGAGAACTACATCGGCAAGGACGTGGATCTGGTCCTCGGCATGGAAGCCCGCGGATTCATCTTCGCTCCCGCGCTCGCTTACCGCTTGAATGCCGGATTCGTCCCGGTTCGCAAGCCTGGGAAGTTGCCCGCGGAAACTTCCAAGCTGAGCTACGACCTGGAATATGGCAGCAACACGCTCGAGATTCACACCGACGCGATCAAGAAAGGTCAGCGTGTGCTGATTGTCGACGATCTGCTTGCCACTGGCGGCACCGCCGCGGCCACCGCGCAATTAGCGCACGGGCTTGGCGCGGAGATTACCGGCCTCGCATTTGTGGTCGAACTTGATTTTCTTAAGGGGCGGGAAAAGCTGGCGGGATACGACGTTTTTTCTGTGCTGCGTTACGACCACTAGAGACGAACGAATCTTGCCGGCGCGGCTGGCTACGCCGGCTCTTGCTTCAATTTAGTCCGGGCAAACTTTCTGCGCGAACTTCTCTTCGCAATTCCTACTTTACGATCTCTCTGACGATTCGGATCAAACCGACCCAGATCGCCATGCTGCATAGTGCGCTGCCTGCAAAAGAGAGAATCGCGGTCCAGTTCGGACGCGTTACTTCATCGGTGTCATTGCGCCACATGGGGGAGGCTCCTAACACTTTATTGGATGCAATTGTGGTGCCGTACGATTGCTGTTCGCAAGTACCTCAAAATATTCGTGAAAGATTGGTTTCGCCAATGTACTCCCGCCAGATGCCGCAAGTCCAAGAAAATATTGCTGGTTTGCAGGGAAAAATCACCCATTTCCATTATTGGGAATTCCGGCCTCCGACCCTGATCGACGTCACTGGACTACGTGGAAACGCATCCGCTAAACGGTACCGCCGAGAGAGTCCGCCACGGGCGGCCCATCTCCTCCGCGGAGTGGCGAACAAAAGACGATTCAAAAGCGTCCGAAGCGCTGCGATTTTTGTCGAGAGACAGTCACACCGCTCGCCAGTCTATTGTGCCGACGTCCCAGGCACCCGGCGATCCCCGCTAGCATCGAGCAGCGTCAATTCGCAGTAGTACAATCCATGGCATGGACGGACTGCTGCAACCGAGTTCCACGACGCAATCGGAAGAATCCAGTCTCCGGCCAATCCTTATCGGCGTATTCATTGTTGCCGTTGTGGTAACAATCCTCGTCCTGGTTCTTCGTTCTCAGCAGAAGCCGCCTGCACCACCACCGCCGTATGCATCCAATTTGAAATTCTCGGAACTGAAAGCGAGTGCTGCCCAGAATTTCGTAGGCGCAACCGTCAGCTATCTTGACGGAACCGTGACCAACACCGGCGACCAGACGGTCATCCATGCCGTCGTGCAAGTCACCTTCAAAGACGACATGGGACAAACCGCGCAGCGCGAAGAAACACCTCTGCGTGTTCTCCGCACCGCTGGCCCCTACGACGAAGCCGTTGATCTGAACCTCTCTCCTCTCGCCCCCGGCCAGAGCAAGCCGTTCCGTCTCACTTTCGAAAGCATCTCCGCGCAATGGAACCATGCTTATCCGGAGATGGTGTTCACGGACGTAAGAACCAGGTGAGCCTGTGGAGGTCGGACACTCTTGTCCGACAGTGTTGAGGTTGGGGTTGTTTCTGATTGCCTTGCTTGAACAAGATCAACTTCAACCGCGTCGGACAAGAATGTCCGACCCACACGATCCTATTTTTCGCGCAGCAACACCACATCGGAAGTATTGTGGGTGCGGGCGACGGCGAGCATTTTTCCGTCCGGCGACCATTCGAATTCAGCGATGCGCTCCGCATTGAAGGTAGTTATCTGGTGACCGGGCGAGCCATCCAGAGGTTGGACAAAGATGTTATCGACTCCCTTGTCGCGAACAATATAAGCGACTGATTTCCCGTCCGGAGTGAAGCTGATGACGTTCGTGAAGGCGCCGGATCCACCTCCACCGGCGATGCGCGGATCGGGTTTCACGAGTCGCGTGGAAGGCTGCGCACCCGGTTCGATGGTGATCAGGGCGAGCATGCTGAGAACGGTTCCCGGTTCGCCGGGAGGGCTCATTTCCGCATTCACCACCAGCAGCTTTCCGTCCGGCGAAATGGCTTGCCCCGCACCGATTCCATACATGCCCGGCACATCGGTCCCGGGAACCGGTTCGGGCGTGCCGCCGTCGGTGCTCACCCGCTTCGTGAACTTCGGGCCTGCCACCCCGCCGAAGTAGACCCATTTTCCATCGGGCGTACACGCCGGGTAGTAATCGAATGTGCCCTTGGTGAGTTGAGTCGGGTTGGAGCCATCGGCATTGGCGCGCCAGATGCCGGCCCGGTTCGTGCCTCCGTGGAAAGCCCAGGGGATCGCGATATAGCGATCACCGCAGCGCGCCATATCCACCATCCACGAATTCGGATCGTTGAGTACGCTGGTCTGTTGCGAACCATCGCTGTTCATCCGTTGTATCGATTGCCCGTCGGAAACCAGCAGCTTGCCGTCCGAAGTCCAGGCAACCGAGCGTGCCTCCGGAATTTGCGCCAGGGGCTCCGGCTGCGTCTTTCCCTGGCCTCCCAGGTTGGAAAACACGCTCAGGCTGCGCGTAGTTCTCACTTGCACGGTGGCCGCGGTTTTGGCATCCGCGGAGAGAGTGAGCGTCTGATACCCGTTGGTGTCACGGGTGACGGGTTGCATCGGTGCGCCGCGGGAGACAACGCCGATCTGCGGACGGAAATAGCTGGGCCCTTTCTCCTGGTAATTGGCGAGGAGCCATCGATTGTCCGGTAGCCAGGAGATTTCGTGAACCAGTTCATCTTTGAAAGCGACCAGAGGCTCGACCTGCTTGCTCGCGATATCAAACACTTTGATGGTGCCAAGCACATCGCCCAGCGTGAATACGCTGTAGACGATCTTCTTGCCGTCCGGAGACCAGCTGATGTTGCGCGGAAAATCCTCGGTCGCGACGCTGTCTGCAATGCGCAGCACGCTTTCTTCGCTGCCATCGAGATTCGCGCTGACCAAACGCCACTTGCCGACTTCGGGGTCGTTGGCGCGAGCGAATGCCATGCGATGGCCGTCGGGTGAAAACGCAGCTTGCGTGTCGACGTCCCGCACGATTACCTGCGGCGTGCCGCCCAGCACCGGAGTACGGAACAAGTCCCACTCCGTCTGGGTGCCGAGTCCCGCTTTGCGGAAGTAGACGTAATTGCCGTCGGGAGAGAAGGCGAGCGAGCCGTAGACCGCAGATGCGGGAGGAACAATTTGCGTGTCGCTGCCTGTGGGAACGTTCCGCAGCCACAGGCTCTGCAGGCCGTTGTCGTCCTGCACGCTCAGAACGTACTTGCCGTCACGCGAAATCGCAGCCTGCAGAGCCTTGCCCGTGCTCGTGACCTGCGTGATCGTGAAATTCTGAAACGGCATGGGGCCGCTGCGGCTCAGGAGCGAGTAGATCCCGAAACCTCCAGCAACAAGCAGCACCAGGGCCACAGCCGCAACGGCGACAACGCCGACCTTATGCTGCTTCGCTACCGCGGACACGCTCGAACTACTCGACATCGCTGTGCCAGACGAGGCCTGCATAGCCGCAGGGCCGCTTCCGCTCGTCGCGGCCGGCGCTTGTTGCCACACCGATGCCGATGCCGAGGCAGGCTGTGCGGGACTGTCTCCCGATTCCTGCTGCGCCACCGGCCGATGTCCAGAACTGCTGTCCCGCTGCAACCGCTTCAGATCGCTGCGGATCTCCGACGAATGCTGGTAACGCAGATCGCGATCTTTTTCCAGCGCCTTGTTGATGATCTCTTCGAGCCGCGCAGGAACATCCGGATTAAGCCGCAACGGCTGCACCGGCGCGCGATTCAGGATCGCGTCAAAGATGACCGCCGAGGTGTCCCCGCGAAAAGGGACAGAGCCGGTGACCATCTCGTACAAGACCGCACCGAAGGAAAACAGATCCGTGCGCGCATCGAGTTCTTTGCCCTTGGCCTGCTCCGGAGACATGTACGCCACCGTGCCGACGGCCATTCCCGGACTGGTCAAAAATTCCTGACTGACGCCCGCCGTGGCTTCGATGGCGGCCGCGTCCTTGCCGGTGGCGGGAGTGAGTTTGGCGAGGCCGAAGTCGAGAACCTTGGCGTGCCCGCGCTTGGTCACGAAGATATTGGCCGGCTTGATGTCGCGATGCACAATGCCTTCGCTGTGCGCGGCGTCGAGGGCATCGGCTATTTCGATAGCCAGCGAGAAAGCCGTTTCCATCTCCATCGGCTTGGAGGCGATGCGGTGCTTGAGCGTCATGCCATCCAGAAATTCCATGGCAATGAACCGCTTGCCTTCGTGCTCGCCAATTTCGTAAATGGTGCAGATATTGGGATGGTTCAGGGCCGACGCGGCCCGAGCCTCGCGGCGGAATCGCTCCAGCGCCTGCGGATCCTGCGCGACGTCTTCGGGAAGGAATTTGAGCGCGACAAAGCGCCCGAGCGAGGTGTCCTCGGCCTTGTAAACCACGCCCATCCCGCCACCGCCCAGCTTCTCGACGATGCGATAGTGCGTGATAGTTTGGCCGATCATGCGGGAAGACGGCTGCTCATGGACGCTTCATCTTACGGAGGCGGGGGCGGGGCGTCAACGCGAGGGGGGTGTTGGTGCAAATGGCGATCTTTCGCCAAATACCGCGGACTAGTTCGTCGGCCAACAGAAGACAGGGCCGTCTACGACTTTGATTTGGGGGGAATTCGTTAGCAGGACAGACACTGGATACACGACTGCTGATTCCCAGATTCCATCAGCCTTTTCATAGCCGCTACAACTGGGGCTATCCGCTTGTTTTATTCCGAAGTCTGTCCTGACTCTGTTCCAGCAATCCGACTGTTCTGTTTTTAAGTCACAACCGGCACGCACGACGCGGAAGTAGGTCAAGCTGGGAACTTGGTCAGTCCCCTTCATGATACTGAAGACATGTTTGATACGCAGTTTCTTCTGATAGTACTCAAGCAACGAAGAGTCCTCAAACAGCTTTCGCCCTGTTCTGACATCAAAGACCCCGAATGGTACACCCCCGTCGTCACCGTCAGCAGCACTAAAGAAAACAAACGTCGCCTTTACGCCCCAAAAGTACCCGCTCCACTCCGGGGAGATGTAAACCCTTTCATCCTTGCTGTGTCTCGATACGCATGCCGCTTGTGTCGAAGGAACAATCGACAACCACTCCGCACCCTTCTGCCCCTCGTCGTACTGTTTCACGGCAAAGCTCGAATAGTAGTAGCACGTCAGCTTTTTCCTAACGTGTTGACTAGGCCTGTAGTACGGGGAGGGGCCGAGGTCTACGACGGTCCTTTTCAATGGCTTATCGAAGCCCTCCTGAGCGTTCAGAGAACCCGCCACGAGGAGCAACAGCACGAATAGTTTCACCTCGACAATGTAACTCTGTAGATGCGTGGTCGCAATCACTGTCGAAATCAGGCGCTAGCACAAGCTTGCGCCACCCGTTCGCCAAGTCGAGACAACGAGTGTACTGGACTCTGACCTTCCCTACCTCCATTTACAATCTCCCCATGTCCGAAGCAAAACCAGTTCGCCTCACAGAGACCGTAAAAGCCGGTGGATGCGCCTCCAAGCTGAGCCCGGCATTGCTCGACAAAGTGCTGGGCAAACTGCCTCGACAGGAAGATCCCAGAGTCCTGGTCGGTTTCGACCATGCCGACGACGCGGGCGTGTACCAACTCACGCCTGAGCATGCGCTGGTGCAGACCGTCGACTTCTTCACTCCCATGGTCGACGATCCCTATACCTTCGGCCAGGTCGCCGCCACCAACGCGCTCAGCGATGTATACGCCATGGGCGGAAAGCCGCTGACTTCGTTGGCTCTGGTTTGTTTTCCCGAAAAATCCGATCTCGAGATCCTGGAACGGATCCTCGCGGGCGGCCTCTCGAAGATGATCGAAGCCGGATGCACCGTCGTCGGCGGCCACAGCATTCGCGACGAGGAGACGAAATTCGGATACGCCGTGACCGGCCTCATCCATCCGCAAAAAGTTCTCGCCAACAGCGGCGCGAAGCCGGGAGACTCTCTCGTCATGACGAAGGCCATCGGCACGGGTGTGATTTCGACGGCCATCAAGAAAGGCGCGGCCGATCCAGCCTGGATCGCGGCATCGGTCGCTTCCATGACGACCCTTAACAAGAAAGCTGCGGAACTCATCGCCAACAAGGGATATCAGGTGCACGGCATGACCGACATCACCGGCTTTGGTGTGATTGGGCATGTCCGCGAAATGGCGTTGGCAAGCCACGTCTCGGTGCAACTATTCTCGAACCAGTTTTCCCTGCTGCCCGGAGCCCTGTTGAGCGTGCGCGCCGGGCACATTCCCGGCGGCCTCAAAGCCAACCGCGAGTTCGCCGAATGTGTGGTCGAGTACCAGGCGAACATTCCGGAGGATCTCAAGACGCTGCTCTTTGATCCTCAAACCGCCGGCGGACTCTTCATCTCAATCGCGCCCCACGAATGTGAAGGGTTCGTGCGCGAGTTGGAGGACTTGGGATTTCCCGCGCGCCACGTCGGCGATGTGATGGAAGCCGCAAAGCCTTTGATTCGAGTGTTGTGAGTGGTCGATCCGATCTGTTGAGCTGCTGATAAATGCCGATGTTGACCTTGTTTTTGGGTGGGGCAGCGGTTCACCGCTGCGGTAAGCGCCCTGATTGAATGCGGCTCGATCCGCTGAGGGCAGAGCGCTCAACATATTGCATTTCTCCCGCGGTCTCTCCACGGGCCGACGTCACCGACGGGTATTACGCGGTGCACATCTCGGGGGCTGAACTCAAAACAAACGCCTCTACCGCAGCGGTGAACCGCTGCGCCACCCAAAAGTCCTTTGTCATCCTTGCAATAACGCCCATATCCACGCCAGGTGATGGTCGTCGTGTTCGGCGGCAAAATACAGATGATCCACCAGTCGCATGGGCTGCCGCAGCCGCGGATGCAGTTTTGTCCGGGCCACGTCCGCCGAGTTCATTGCCTCGATGCGCGTTAGCAGCCGCAACCGCGATGCGCGAAACTCCGCCACAATCGCCTCAATTGGCCGCGCATTGTGATTCGCCTCGTGCGTCCGGCGGTTGGTCAGGTCGGCGGCAGTGAGTTCCGCGCCTTCGGTGAGAAAGTCATCGACACGCGCCAGCCACAGTGACTCCAGATCGAGCAGATGCCCTACATGCTCCTGCGCCGACCACTTTTCTCCTGGCTTCCTCGCCAGAACTTCGCGAGATGCCCCGCGAACCAACTCCTCGATCCGCGCCGGTGTGCCACGCAACCGCGCACACAGATTCGGAAGCAACTCGACCGGAAACGTGAACTCGAACTTCCGCTCAAACCAGATGGGTGCCTGTTTCATGAGGACTCCAGAGTTTTGCCTGTCACGGAAATGATGCCGCAGAGAAGCGTCCCGATTCACCATTTCCCGCAACGGGCACGCCGGTCCACGAATCGATTAAACTGGAAGCCGACGATCCACTCCTTGAACCCTGCTACCTCCCCGAAAGGAGCCCTCATGAAGACCCGTAAGCTCGGCCGCACCGGCCTCGAAGTTCCCGCCCTCGGCCTCGGATGCATGGGCATGTCGGAGTTCTACTCCGGTCGCGATGACGGCGAATCGATTGCCACCATTCACCGCGCGCTCGAACTGGGCATGAATTTTCTCGACACGGCCGACGTCTATGGCCCGCATACGAACGAAGAGTTGGTCGGACGCGCGATTCGCGACCGCCGTGATGAAGTTGTCCTCGCCACGAAATTCGGCATCGTGCGTGACCCGAAGAATCCGCAGGCGCGAGGCGTAAATGGCTGTCCCGAGTATGTGAAGCAGTCTTGCGAAGCGAGTCTGAAGCGCCTGGACACCGACCACATCGACCTTTACTACCAGCACCGCGTCGATCCCAACACGCCCATCGAAGAAACCGTCGGAGCACTCGCCGAACTGGTGGAGGAAGGGAAGATTCGCTACATCGGTCTGTCCGAAGCCAGCGCCGCCACCCTGCGGCGAGCCGTGAAAGTCCATCCCATCGCCGCATTGCAGACGGAATATTCCCTCTGGACCCGTGACCCCGAAGCGGAGATTCTCCCCACCTGCCGCGAACTGGAAATCGGCTTCGTAGCCTACAGTCCGCTCGGTCGCGGATTCCTCACCGGCCAGTTCAAGAAATTCGAAGACCTGGAGGCCGACGACTATCGCCGCAACTCACCCCGTTTTCAGGGAGAAAATTTCCAGAAGAATCTCGACCTCGTGAAACAGGTCGAACTGATGGCTCGCGAAAAGGAGTGCTCACCCGCGCAGCTTGCGCTGGCATGGGTACTGGCGCAGGGCGACGATGTCGTCCCCATCCCCGGCACCAAACGCCGAAAATATCTCGAGGAGAACGCCGGGTCGCTGGAGATCGACCTGACCATCGAAGACCTCCGCCGCCTGAACGAAGTGTTTCCATTGGACGCAGCAGCCGGACTGCGTTATCCCGAGGCCATGATGAACCTGGTGAACGCCTGATCCGGCTTGGTTGGAGAAGAAGCGTTTACTGTGACGAGGCGTCAATGGGAAAGAAAGTGCATCTCAAACCTGTTCATTCCCCATTACTCAGCGGCGCAGTTGCGGAACGCGTGGAAGCCGACCATGAGTAGACTCGGACTCTGGTTCGCGGTTCGTGATGAGCCACGATCCCATCAACCATTCGGTAGTCTTTCAAAGACTCCAATGGTCACCCGAGGTTCGTGTCAAACTATTTGGGAGTGTCACGGGAAACCGGCCGAATCCGCTCGGCTGGAACGATCCCTTCCCCTTCCAGCAGAGCATAGAAGCGATCGGCGGCCAGGTTCGTGATCGTCTCAATTTTCCCGGAAGGCCAGCGGACCTCCAGCGACTCAATCTTCTCTGCCGACCCCAGCCCAAAGTGCAAACGAAAATCGTTCTGGGAGATGTAGCTACCGCCACTGTGAACCTCGTCGGTCTGCGTCATCCCTCCGGCGACGACCTTGACGCGCGCCCCGATTGCCATGCGATTGCTCTTCGTACCCGCCAGTTCCAGACTCACCCAGTGCCGGCCGGGAACACCGTGGTTCCGCAGGATCATCGGCGCGCTATCGAGATCCTCCACCACGACGTCCACATTGCCGTCGTTGAACAGATCCCCGATCGCCAGGCCCCGTGACACGCGCTTTTCTTGCAGAGCCGGTCCGGCCAGATTGCCGGCATCACAGAAGGTGCCATCTTTCTGGTTCATGTGGAGCAGCTTCGGCTGCGCGTAACCACCGCTGGCAGGAACTTTTTCCATTTGCGGATAAACGTGACCGCTCACCGCCACCAGATCCAGCCAGCCATCGTTGTCGAGATCCACGAATGCATCGCCCCACTTCACAAGAGGAAAGGAGGGCAAGGCTACCCCTGAAGCATAGGAGACATCCGTAAACATCCAGTTCCCGTCGTTGCGATACAGGTCGCTGTAGTCGTCGCCGAAATTTGTTACGTAGAGGGAAGGACGGCCATTGTGCAGGTAGTCGCCGAGAGCAACTCCCATGGAGGCTTGCTCAGATCCCGTCTCGCTCAACGCGGTGCCGGACTCGAGTCCCATCTCAGTGAACTTGCCTTTGCCGTCGTTGCGGTAAAGAAAGTTAGGCAGCGTGTCGTTGGCCACGTAGATGTCAGGCCAGCCGGTGTTGTTGAAGTCGGCCCAAACGACACCCAGACCGAAGTAACCGTGTGGGTCATCCACGCCGGCGGCCTTGGAAACGTCGGTAAACGTGCCATCGCCGTTGTTGTGGAACAGCGAATCGCCCGCGCCCTTCAATCCGCGCGGTCCGCAATAGACATCGATACCGCGATATTTGCAGAGTGACTTGCCGCCAAACGGGGGCAGATGGTCGAGTTGGAAGTCGACATAGTTGGCCACCATCAGGTCCACGAATCCGTCGCGGTCGTAATCTCCGAAAGCCGCACCCGCAGACATGCGGCCGTCCGCAACGCCGGCTTTCGCGGTGACATCCGTAAACGTGCCATCCCCGTTGTTGCGAAACAGCACATTTCCGCCGAGACACGTCAGGTACAGATCTGGCCAGCCGTCGTTGTTGTAGTCGGCCACTGCGCCGCCCATGGCGAAGCAAGGCGCTGCCAGGCCTGACTTGTCCGTCGCGTCGCTGAACGTGCCGTCGTGGTTGTTATGGTAGAGCGCTCCCCGAGCCGATTCCTTGCGCAGGGCCATCTCGACGGTAGGCGCGTTCGTGAAATAGATGTCCAACCAGCCATCGCGATCGTAATCCCACAAAATGACGCCGCCGCTCATCGACTCGACAATGTATGTGCTCAGCGGATTGGCGGTATGCCGGAAGCGAATACCGGCCTTCTCCGTGATGTCCTCCAGTTGCGGTACTGGACGTCCTTTGCACTGAACCTTTTTGGCGTTCGGCGGCGGCGGAGGCGCGGCCGGATGCTGCTCCTGACTCAAAGCCATCGGTGCAAGCAGCACCGCTGCGCCGACGAGTAGGACGCGAATGCAACGTAATGGTTGCGGATTCAATTGATGTCCGTCGCGCTCAAGTTCATGGCTTCTTGTCTTCCTTCTTTTGCGGAACCTGCGCGGGGACAGTCGCCCCCAGTTCTCGCAGAGCCGAGCGAGCCGCATCATCACCCGGAGCAAGTGCCAGCGCCTTTCGCAAGGCCCGGATTGCTTCTGGCTGGTTCCCGGCGCGATAGGCCGTGAACCCGAGATTGCGCATCAGGTTGGGTACTTTGGGATCCCATCCCTCCGCTTCCTGGTAGTGTCCGAGAGCTACGGCATACCGCTTCTGCATTGCTTCGATCGTGGCCAGATCATTGAAGGCAACGCCCAGAACAGAACGCAAGAATTCCTCCTGGGCCGCTGCCTGTCTCTTCTGGTCCTGCGTCAGCTTGGCGTGCGACAGCGCGTTGCTGCCTAACGGCGTGGCCGCATCCTTGCCCGTCGCTCCCAGAGGAACCGGCGGCTCGTTTTGCGCAAGGCTGGGGACATCGGCTGAAGAAACTCCGGATCCACCCGAATCACCCATGCCGCTGCCTTCCTGGTTGTCGGCGATGATTTTTTGCTGAATCGCGCGCGCCTTTTCGAAGTATCGCTCCCCTTCCGCCGCTCGTCCGGAAGCAATGAGGATCCGGCCAAGACTGGTGTAGGCTTTCCGGATATCGGTGTGAGCGTCTACGCCGCTACGCTCGGCGAGTGCAATTGCCTTGCGGAAGAGCCGCTCCGCGCTCTGATTTTCCTTGCGGCGGTAGGCATTCAGTCCCAAGTACAGCCAGGCTTCCGATGAAGACGGATTCAATCTCGCCGCCTCCCCCAGATAGTGATCCGCCTCCTGCGGCTGGTTCGAACTGAACGCCGTATAGCCCAGGAGATAGTTCGCGAAAGAATTTCCAGGGTCAACTCGCAGTTGCTCGAGAAATTGGCGGCGGGCCTCCGGCGTGAGCACCCATTCGTTCTGCATCAAGTAGGTCAGGCCGAGAAAGTAGTGGCCGTTTGGAACCTTTGGATCGAGTGAGAGCGCACGTTGGAACTCCCGGATAGCGTCGTCATACAGGGAGGCATTTCGATAAGCGACGCCGAACAAGAGATGCAGGCTGCTGCGATCACCGGACGCCACCGTGATCTGCTGGAAAATGGCCGCGGCCTTTTCCTTCTCTTTCAATCGGAGCAAACAACTGGCGAGACCGTAGCTGGTTTCGCGGTCAGGACGAATCTCGAGGGACTTCTGGAAAGACTCGACCGAGGCGCGGTAGTCCTTTTTCTTGACCTGCGCCTGGCCCTGAATGGTCCAGGCCGCGGCGTTGCGCGGATCGGCGGCAAGAGCCTGGCCGATCTCTTTGAGTGCTTCGTCCAACCGGCTGGTAAACAAGTTGGCCGCGGCGAGATCGACGCGCGCATCGGCAACATCCTCGAACTCGAGGGACCTGCGGGAGAACCGGGCGGCCTCGGGATATGCGGCTTCAAAGAGGCGCAACTTTCCCATTTCGCGGAGTCCGAGGGCGACGATCTTCTCGCTGGCGGCAGCGACAGCGGGCATGTCTCCCGCCTCCTTCGCCAAGTTCACAGCGGCAAATCGCGGCTCAAATTCGTCGACGAGTGACGAGTGCTTCTGTTGCGCGCTGGCTTGCAGGCACCCCAAAACGGCAAGCAGGAAAAGGCACCCGCCCCGCGCAGACCGTCCCCAGAGAGTGAAGTTAGAAGACCGGGAAAGTGGGGTGTGGATCAAAGCCGAATGTCCCAGGTTGGTACCTAAAAGTACACGCTTGGTGGCGAGTTGTTCAAGTCGCGGGATTGGGCAAAAAAACGCCTCTCTAACTAATGTCGCAACAGGAGTCACGGCGGCATCGATGATCTGATCCGATCAGTGTGCGGATCGCCCCTGTTTAAGCCGTTGAAGACCGAGGATACCGCTTAGGAAGAACAACGCCGTGAGGCTACTTAGCGCAATCTTCGAGGTGAAGGTCATCTCGTGCCACCAGGCAGCAGGGTCCCACAGCGGGACCTCCTTAAAATCGGGATGCTTGTCGGACAGAGTCTCTGCCGTAATCGTACGAGCACGCCCTGACTTCTTGTCCAGCGCGGCTGCAGTTCGTTGCAGCAGCTTTGTGACGATCTTGTCGTAGGCTGCCACTTTGGCCTTTCTGCGCTCCTCCCACTCAACCTTGCGGCTGGCGTCGTAGTGTGGCAGTTTGTACTCCGGGATTGATTGCACCTCGAGTAATGCCAGAGTCTCTATGAGGTTGTGAGTAACCGGCCGTCTCGGATCTTCGATTGCCGAGTTAAGTTCCTGAATAGCGATTTGACGATGGGGCGACGCGATCAAGCCCGCTTCGAAATCCCAGTCGTCTCCCTCAAAAATTCGAGGCCAGAATCTTCGCGCAAGCTCACGGGTTGCAGCCTCCGAGCCGAGGAATCTCAAGATTCGCGCCGCATGTTGTGCCTGCTCCATCAGTACTACGGATACACCGGTCGAGTGTGAGCGATCGAGCACGGAAGTTGCGAGCGTGAGCTGCCTGGCCTGCCATTCGGGGGTCGCGGCAATGACTTGAAACGAAATGGGGTTGGAAACTACGAAGACGAAACCGATGATAGATCCTGAAGACACTGAGTGCGGCGTGTCGACTCGGTGACTGACGACCCTTAATGTATAGCTGCCCGGCGGCAGCGTCTTCCATTCGTTCAGCTCTTCCTCAATGACCAAGGGCTTGCGGCCCAGCACGCGGTCTGGGGCACTGAGGCCGCCAGCGCCGAAGTTGCTCCAGATCCCGGATCCGTAATAGTCCTCCAAAAGATCACGACCGACATCGGGGGTGACGCAGAACGTTTCCATGTTCAAACGCCCGCTGCGGTCGCCGAGGCGCGTGCTGGCCGTGTATTTCCGATTTGAATTTGACGTGAAGGCGAGGTTCATTGGGACGATCTCCCCTTCGTGGTAGACGGTCTTGCCATCTTTAAGGGACAGTCGGAGGATTACGTCCTTGGCAATAGGTACATACCAATCTCGTATTTTGACAACTGCGTTTGACGATACGCCAGTAATTCCTTGCGACGCCAAGGTACAAAGAGAAACGTCAACCTCTGCTTTTGCCGGTAACGCCATCCAGCAGTACGACAAAAGGATGGCACTGTAGCAATACCGTTTCGGCTTCCCGATCATACTTACCAACTTCCGGCGAAGAACCACGCCCATCTTCAGGAGCTACTCGTTAACACTATGCGACCGTATTGGAAGTTTTGATATAGCACCTTAATGCCAGCGCGCCACGTTACGGTCCGTTAGAATCCTGCAAAGGCCGACCAATGAATATTCGCCCTGAGAGCCTCCGTGCTGACTTGAGTCAACTTGCTGAACTCCTGCACCGGTATGGTCACGATGGTCAGGCCGCCGTGGTGGACGAAATTCTGGCTACTCTTGAAACGCCAACCCCGGACTACACACACTTGGCGAGTATCGACATGTGGGGAGGCTCAGGAGCGGTCTGGGAGGTGTCCCTCATCCCCTCCACAATGCAGGCGGCAGTCCGCGCCGACGAGATAATCTTCCGCAACGCGATCATCCGAATTGCAGCCGCTATGGATCAGATGAAAATAGGAACTGAGCGCACTCGTTTCATTGCGAAGACATTCCAAGGATGGCTGGACAAGGGCCTCTGAGCGTGCCCAATACGGACGAGGGTTAGAAACTGTAGTTGGTGAAATCGCCTGATTACAACCGTTAAGACAACGACCGCTTTGCTAGAGAGACCGCTGCGGCTGATTGTCGGCCGGAAAATGCCTCTTCCACATCCACGCGCCGAACCAATAGCCCCCTGCTAGCCAGATAGGCAGCCCGACAAGGAGGCTAAAGCCGATTTCGTGCGGCGGCGGCAGGGTCCATCCGAATTTGTTGTGCCATTGGTGGATCGTCGTTATGACGAAGCAAAATAGGCCCCAACCCAATCCCCTCGTGAGTATGAACTTCTTGCGACCTTCGGCGAGAGTCTTGATGTGCCATGCGATTTGTCTCGAACTCAGTGGCGACGAACTAAATAGTCTCATGGGGTTAGTTACGAAATCCTTTTGGCTCTTGACCACTCTATGACGACGCGATTGTACACGCGATGGCAACTCGGGTCACTTGTTGGAGTAACATCGGCGGGTGGCCCAGACGCTCGAGGGGCACCCCTCCTCCGGAGTTAACTGGGCCACCCGTAGGCCTCCGATGCGGACGACTCCATGAGTGTAGTCGCCAGTTTCCGTCACCTATCTAGGACTTGGAGCAGCCAACGAGATACCTTGGCGTATACTTTCCGAGGCGAAGAGTATGAAATTACAAAGGGTTTTTCGCTGTCCCGCTTGCAGTGGCGCGCTGGATTCGCGCATGATCACCCGCATGCTCTTTGATTGCCCTCACTGCGGCGAGACCATTCGAGTGAACCGGTGGCGCGGGCTTCGATTGATGTCTGCAGCGATTCGAGCTGCAGTGTTCGCTGGGATGGTGGTCGCTGCAGCCAAATTGCGGGTCTATCACTGGTCGTTTTGGCAGATGTTTGCTGCTTTCTTCGGGGTCTTAACGCTTTCCGACGAATGGGATTCCATTGCTTTCGCTCTATTCCCACCCTCTGGTCTCGAACGTGTCGAGTCACCCATATTGACTCTTCAAATAGGTCGGACCACTTAGCGAATATGGCTTTGCTGGCTGCGGGAGTCGTTAGGACTATCTGGAGACTTCGCAGTAGAATTCTGCTCGTCGTGAATGTTGTCTTTCGCCGTCGACTTCATTGCTGCATCGTCGCCACGATTCTCTGCGCGGCCCCGTGTGCCCTCACTGAAATCAACCCACCATTAGAGGGCCCCGCCGAAACCTGGTTCAATGGACCCGAACGCCAAGACTTCCCGTGGCGCGTGAAACTCAGCCAGACCGAATTGACGTTTCAGCAGCGGCATTATGTTCGAGTCGGAATTGGTTTTCGTGTTGCCGACTTGATTCGGGCGGGCGCTTCTTTCAACGATCTCTACCTGGTCGTCAGGTTGTCAGACAAAGATGGACACTGGCTTCCCGGTCAGTCCTATGGCCATTTTCATGTTCCTGCCGACGCTTCGCCGAAAGATGGCCTTCAGTCCACAACCCACCTGTTTGTCCGCGCAGGCGATTACAAGATCGCTGTCATGGCCTACGACTCCGTTCATCGTCGCGGAAATCTTTGGAGAGGGGACCTTCACGTAAGCACACCCGGGAGTGATCCTCTGCCGGGCATCGAAGAAGATCTGCCAGCAGTACAGTTCCTGACCTCGGATGCACTCACACGGCTACCACCCGAAACCACAATCTCTTCCGTGGTCAGTCTGTATCCCCGGCCGTTGGGTGAGGGAGAACTTCGGCTGACCGTGGCGAATGCTCATCCAGTGCTGGTTGACATCGTCGTCGTAAATCCGATGTCCTACCTATCGGAGCTGGTCCCCATCAGCAATGTGCTATCGCAAATGCGGTTGAAATCGGGGTGCGTTCGCGCCAGCGCGCTTGATCTTTTCAGCCGCATTGTTCTTCCCGATCGCCAGGACGCGCGCACAGTCGACTGGGCGATGGTTGCAAAAGCGATGCCTCCCTACCCCATTTCACCGTATGCGAACGATGCCAAAGTGCTTATTGGCGAGTCCCAGGAGCCAGCGTTCTTTGTTCATAGTCTGGAACAGTTATCCGACACGTCGAAGGCTTGCCAGATAGCCGATCCCGCGCCATTGCACGTTCTCATCATCGTCAGTGAGTCGTACCATTTCGTCCAGAGGGCCGAAAGGCTACGGGTAAACCCCTCGCGACTGCCGGGGGTCCTGTGCTACAACCTTAGGCATCGCGCTGATGCAGTGTTTGGCTGGGAGGAGCTTTCGAAGGTTATCGAACCATTGCATCCGGTTACTCTCACTGTCTCCAACCCCTTGCAATTCCGTAAGGCCTTAGCCAATCTCATCGCCGGAATCGAAAGAGCATCCCGGGAACTGCCGCCGGCGAAACGGTGACCCTCACTGCTGACACGTTCCATTTTCAACTTCCATGCCTTGGGCGGGTGGCCCAGACGCTCGAGGGGCACCCTCCAAAGTTAACTTGGCCGCCCGCCAATCCGCAGTCGGCAAAGAGCCAATGCGTAACCTGTTAATAACAGTTAGTCAAAAGTGGTGATACGCTACCGTTCATGGCAGAGGTGAAACGCTTCGCAGTAATTCAATTGCCAGAGTTGAAATGGTCCGCACCACTTCAATTGCCCTCTAGCCGGTTTCGTCTATTTGTCGCCGCCGATAGCAGCGCCACTAGCACCGATGCGATTTCCGAATTTACCTCAGCGGCTCTGAGCAGAGGGATGGTCTACTTTTGTGCTTGGGGCCCCGGCTGCGAGAGGTTTCACGACATCGTGGACGAGGTTATAGTCATGGACGACATTGACGAGCGTAGATTCGTCGGGCCGACCGGAAGTGACCATGTGATGACTACTTGGCACAACGATCAATCCTTAGAAGTAGCGCTCGATTTCTTTGCAACTTGGGCCATCCCCACGGACGGTTTCAAGGTCGATAGCGGTTTTCGACTCGTGATATGTGTGGGCAACCAAGTCTGGGCAGAAACTGCAACCCGATTTCTTCAATCGATCGAGTCTTTCGCTTAATTGTTGAAATATCGCGGAGTTATCGCAAACTGTTCAAGCCAGCATCTTGTTCATCTCGGCATGCGGCACTCCGCTGTCGAGAGCACTATACGTGCCGGACGCTTTCAGTTCTTCGGCCATTCGCACCAGCAGTCCGAGCGTAGCGCGCATCGGCCCTGAGCCCAGACTCACCCGCGCCACGCCGAGCGCTTCGAGTTCGGGGATCGTCGGCGATCCCGGCATGGCCAGAATGTTCACTGGACATTGCAGGTCTTTCACCAGCCGTCCTATTGTCTCCGGATCAGTCACGCCGGGGGCGAACACGCAATCCGCGCCGGCATCGCGATACGCGAGTAACCGGCGGAGAGCCTCGGGATATTGGATCTTCGGATCGCCCGCTCCCTGCAGGTACACGTCGGTGCGGGCATTGACCACGATCGGCACGCGCATTTCGGCAGCGACCACGCGCACCGCTTTGATCTTTTCGACTGCCACGGGAATCTCGAGCAGCGACCGGTCCGAATCGCCTGTCCGATCTTCAAGGTTCATTCCAATGGCTCCCGCATCAATTAACGCGCGTGTCGTGCGTGCTGCGTCCTCGGGTGTCCGCCCATAGCCTGCCTCGATATCGGCGGAAACCGGCAAGTCCACGGCGCGGGCGATCCGAGCGATCCGGGCAATCATTTCTTCGGGCGAAATCTTCTGGCCGTCGGGATAGCCCAGCGAAAACGCAATGCCCGCCGAAGTCGTAGCCAGCGCTGGAAATCCAGCCGCAGCGATGATGCGTGCGCTGGCCACGTCCCACACGTTAGCCAGCACCAGTGCGCGTGGACCGCGATGCAACTGCCGGAACTGCAGAGCTTTTTCGGTTTGCGAACTCATAGGGATGTTGATGTCAGGAATGGCCGGTCGGTTTCACTTTCCGCCAATGTTGATTGCTGGGTTCGCGAGATTGGTCTACTCGCCGCGCGCTTTCTTTTTCATGCGCTCGACAAAACTCGGAACATGCACCACCGCGCGGCCAACCGTTCCGCGCCCGATTTCCTGCACTCCGTCGTGCGCCTCGACCCGCATGATGTAAAACCGTCCATCGAACGATTCCAGTTCGGCCGTCGCTCGTATCTGCATTCCGATGCCGCTGGCAGCACGGTGTTCCACGTGGATCGAAATGCCGACTGTGATTTCCCCTTCGTCACAATATGGCTGGAGCGCTTTGAAACACGCCGTCTCCATCAGCCGGATCATGTCAGGAGTGGAATACACCGGAGGCAGTTCCGGATGATGCGCGGACAAAGTGTGCTTGAGTTCAACAATCTCCCGAGCCTCAGCGCGCGCACGGATTGGAATCGGAACCGCCATAGCCCTACACCACCACCCCCTGCTTGAGTTCCTGCTGTTTCGCGAATTTACAGAGGATCGGCAAGGCGATCAACCCCACCATTAGATCGTAAACCGCATGCACCATGATAGCCAGGTAAAGAGACTTAGTTGCATACACGAGCGCATGCATAAGAAGAGCCATGACGGCAGTTGTAAGAATTCCGCGCCACCCTTGGATTGCATGCGCCACCGCGAATGCGAGTACGCACAGCGACAAAGCAAGCCAGAACGAGCCGTTGTTGCCAGTCAGGAATCGCATGGCCAGGCCTCGATAGGCGCATTCCTCCGAAATCCCGGCCATCGCGGAAATTACTACCCACCACGGTATTTGTGAAGGATGATCGGGAAGAACCAGACGAGCTCGTTCCAACCACAGTGGACTCAGATTGGCCCGCACGTGGCGCAAGCGTAGGCCCATGATTGCCAAAGTGACAACAGCCAGCACGCAGAAAATCGCGCTGGGAAATGGACCCGACAGAAGCGACACTCGCTCCTCCCGCGCGGCCAAAAGCGTGACGACCAGAAACACGACCTGTCCCACAACCGCGCGGCGATGACGGAATGGATAGGGACGGGGTGCCTTCTTCCCGCGAGTCTGGATGTAGCGGAAAATTTCAAATCCGGGTATTAAAATCAACACCCAGATCATGAACTGCTGGCCAAAGAATCCCAGTTCGGTGGTTGGCATCGAAACGGGGCTCCGCAATGCGGTGAATTTGATCTAAGCTGCGACTTTCGACTGCCGCCGCGCCTCGATCCCGTCGAGTGCGCGCCACAATGCTTTCGCAGCATTCTCAGCCGCCGCGATAGCTTTCTCCGCCGTTTCCGGATTCGCCTGAACGCGCTTCTCCAACTGCTTGCGCCAGACCTGCGAGTGATAGACGTCGGCAGTTGTATGCAGAGTGAAGTAGGTGCGAGTCTTCGCGTCCGCGCCGTACAGGTCGCGCAGGCCGCGATCTTTTTCCGCTGCAATCCGTGGCACCTGCGACTCGTAAGCATAAAACGCCGCGAGCGCTTCTTCTGGAGTCGCTTCTGCCGCCACGTCCTGAAAATGCGCAATCAACGCGCGAATCTCAGCGATCGGCTGACGATGAGGAAGCCGTCGTCCGCCCATGCCCTCGACGAAGTCGAGCCACAACTCCGCGTGTGAAGTTTCTGGTTCGCCAAAAGAATTCTCGCCGCCTTTTTCGTCCGTCATGTTCGCAAGCACGGCGCGGCGCAGATCGCCATCTTCCAGCCGGATACCCAATTCCGCCAGGTACATGGGGAACGCTTCCACATGATGGTAATAATCTTCGGCATATTCCCGCAGATCGTCGCGCGTCAGCTCACCCGCTGACCACGCTTTGTAGAAAGGATGGCAAAGTAAATCATATTTATGAATGGATTCGTCGAGTCGAGAGAGAAAAGTAGCGCAGTTCATAGTCACCTCAGGAGTACCTCATTCTACGGACGGTCCGCCGGTCTGACAAGGTATTCCCAAAACCGTTGAGACGTACCGAGATACCGGGCGTCATAATCTATTTTGCGGCACGCTTTTCTCTTACGAAGGCCCAAACAACCCCTGTCCACCGAAGATTGTTACAATCGATGCACAGCTTTCCCTCCTTGTTGTGGACCCTGGGAATCGCCTCAATGCAGCCGTTCAACGAACATTTCGATGTGGTCGTAGTCGGCGCCGGCCATGCCGGATGCGAGGCCGCGATGGCTTCCGCGCGCATGGGACTGAAGACCGCCCTCTTTACCTTGAACGTCGATCTGATCGCGCAGATGTCCTGCAATCCCGCCATCGGCGGTATCGCAAAAGGACACCTCGTCCGCGAAGTCGACGCTCTCGGCGGCATCATGGGTGAGATTACCGACGCGGTGGGAATCCAGTTTCGCCTGCTCAATACTTCCCGCGGCCCCGCCGTCTGGTCGCCGCGAGCGCAATGCGACAAGCAAGCCTACCGCCTGAAAATGCGGGAAGTTCTCGAATCGCAACCGAATCTCAGCATCAAGCAGGCTGAAGTAGCGGATGTGATTCTGGAGTCGTCGTTGGTCGATCGTCCTTCGCCATTCGCGGATCCTCCTCAGCACAGTCATCCCGATCGAAGCGAAGGATGTGCAGGAGCGAACAGCGAAGGGCGAACAGCGAACGACGCTCTAGGCGGCCGCATCATCCGGGGTATAGCCCTGCGCGACGGCCGCCGCGTGGCTGCGCGCGCCGTCATCATCACCACCGGCACGTTTCTCAACGGGCTCATCCATTGCGGCGAACAACAATATCCTGCTGGACGCTCTGGCGAGCCGAACGCCGTCCTACTCGGCGAAGCATTGAAGAATCTCGGCCTGCGTGGATGCCGCCTCAAGACCGGCACTCCGCCCCGCCTCGACGGGCGCACCATCGACTGGTCGAAGTTCGCCGAGCAACCCGGCGACATTGATCCCACGCCCTTCAGCTTCCGTACCAAACGCGTAGCGCATCACGACACGCAAGTCCCATGCTTCATCGCGTTCACCACCGAAGAAACGCACAGGGTCATCCGTGAAAACGTTCATCGCTCGCCGATGTATAGCGGGCAGATTCAATCCGTCGGACCGCGTTACTGTCCCTCGATCGAAGACAAGATCGTAAAATTTCCCGACAAACTCACGCATCAACTCTTCCTCGAGCCGGAAGGCCTGAACACGCACGAGATCTACGTGAACGGCATGAGCACGTCGCTGCCAATTGACGTGCAGCTGGCGATTCTCAAGTCGATTCCCGGCCTCGATACCGCCGAGATGATGCGGCCCGGTTACGCCATTGAGTACGACTCGATCGATCCCACCGAACTGCATCGCACGCTCGAGACGAAGAAAATCTCCGGACTCTTTCTCGCCGGGCAAATCAACGGCACCTCCGGATACGAAGAAGCCGCCTGCCAGGGACTGATGGCCGGAATCAACGCTGCCCTGCAAGTCAAAGCGGAGCCGCCGCTGATCCTAGATCGCACCGAAGCCTATACCGCGATCCTGATCGACGACCTGATTTCAAAAGGCACGAACGAGCCGTACCGGATGTTTACGTCCCGCGCCGAGTTCCGCTTGCACCTGCGAATCGACAACGCCGACCGCCGCCTCACTCCCTACGGACGCCGCGTCGGTCTGATCAACGACCAGGCATGGTCCGATTTCGACGCCAAGCAGAAGCGTCTGGAAGGCATGCGCGCGTTGTTGGAGAAGACGCGATTTACATCGGGCATGCTCGACCTGATTTCGGCAGAGCCTGGGAGCCAATCACCCGAAACGGGAGGGCACGACTCTAGTCGTGCCGCAAAGTTCCCTGATTCGACTGCGGCTTTAGCCGCCGGGGCTGAAGCCCAATTCATGGGGAGCGCTATTAGCACGGCTGAAGCCGTGCCCTCCCGTTCTCTGCGCGCCACTCTGGGCCAACCTCTTGCGCAACTCCTGAAGCGCCCTGAAATCACGATCGAAACTCTGGTTCCCGCGTTGCGCACACTCGCGCCAGATTTTTTTGACGAGTCTTCCTCCGTGAACCCCGTGACCTCCGTGGTTAAGATTTCGTCGTCCGTCCGCAACGAACTCAAATCCCTCGAAACCGAAATAAAATACGCCGGCTATCTCGACCAGCAGCAACGTGCCATCGACCGCCTGAAGAAATCCGAACAGCGCCGCATCCCCGAATGGTTTGACTATCGCGCCGTTAGCGGCCTTTCCCGCGAGATGCAGGAAAAACTGGGCCATGTAACGCCGCAAACCCTGGGACAAGCCTCCCGCATTCCCGGCGTAACTCCCGCCGCCGTGTCGCTCATCAACGTCTTTATCGAAATTCAAGCGAAGCGCCGCGAACAGGCGTCCGCGCTGTAACCCGTCCAATCAAACTCACTAGAAACGCAATATTCGCGCGCAGGCCTACATTCTGGATTTGACTGGCACTCACCGAAGTACTCCGCCATCGAGAGTTTAGAATCATCTCGATCTATGCCCAACAACTTGGAAGGCCAAACCGCCCTAGTCACCGGCGGATCGCGCGGCATCGGCCGAGCGATATGCCGGGCTCTTGATTCGAACGGGGCGCGAGTGATCGTCCATTACCACCGCAACCGCACCGCCGCCGAGGAAGTACGCGCCATGCTGTCGCGGCCACCCACCTTGGTGCAGGCCGACCTTGGCTCTGCGGATTCAATCTCCCAAATGGTCGCGTCGCTCGCAGACGATAGCCTCGACATTCTCATCAACAATGCGGGCATTTGGAAACCTACGCCGCTTGGGTCCACGAGCGAGGCACTCCTCGACGAAGTTCTGAGCGTGAATCTGAAGGGCATGTTCTGGCTCACGCAAGCGGCGATGCCCAAACTGCGCGACGACGCGCGGATCGTGAACATTTCGTCCACCGCCGGCCGGGTCGGCATTGCGGGTGGACGCAGCCTCTACAGCGCGACCAAAGCAGCCGTCGATTCGTTTACAAAGAGTTGGGCGCTGGAACTGGCGCCGCGAAAAATCCGCGTCAACGCCGTCGCCCCCGGCTACGTGGAAACCGATATGACCGCGGAGCACCTGGGCAACCCGAAGACAAGGGAGAATGCGCTGAGCCGCCATCCCCTGGGACGACTTGGAACGCCTGACGACGTCGCGAAAGGCGTTGTCTTTCTCTGCTCGGAGGAAGCGTCATTCATTACCGGCCAGTCGCTGAACGTGAGCGGCGGCTTTGTAATCTGATTTATTCCCTCTTGCAACGCGCGCCACTTCAGTCCGGCAAGCAAGGCGGCTGATTATTGTGTCAGGAGCATGATCATGCCGGGACTTGTAGCTGGGCCGTATCTCGACCTTCTCTTTTTCTTCGCTCTGTGGCATACTCCGCTGATGGTGACTGAATCTCGTCACCGGCATCCTGCAATGGAAGCATAAAAATAAATCTGATTTCGGACGAGTTTTCCATCGCCATCACCGAACTTCCACAGGCGCAAAAGGGATACGATGCAACGCACTCACTTAAACATCGTGGCGACCCTAGAGACAACCATCAGCCGCATGCCGGCGAACGTCGAAGCGGAACGTTCGATCCTGGGCGCGATCCTGCTCGACAATCAGGCTTATAACGACGCCGCACAGCACCTGAAGCCCGACGATTTTTCCATCGACGCGCATCGCCGTCTCTATTCCCGCATGATCGATCTCGCCGAGTCGTCCCGGCCCATCGACATCATCACGCTCGTCGAAGAACTCGACCGCCGCAAGGAACTCCAGGCCATCGGCGATGTGGGATACGTTTCCAGCTTGCTCGACGGCGTGCCCGATCGCCCATCGATCGAACATTACGTCAAGATTGTCCGCGACAAAGCCATTCTCCGCGGACTGATTCACGTCGCGAACTCCGCGATTGCCAAAGCTTCCGAACAGGCTGACTCGGCGGACGAAATTCTCAACGAAGCCGAAGCGGCTGTGTTTCAACTCTCCGAAAAGCGCATTGGCAAAGGCTTTCAGGGGATCACGGAAATTGTTCGCAACTCCTTCGGATCGGTCGATGCTCTTCTGCAACGCGGCCAGCGCATCACCGGCCTCGCCACGCATTACACCGACCTCGACGAGATGACCAGCGGATTTCAGAAGGCCGATCTCGTGATTCTTGCCGCTCGTCCCTCCATGGGCAAAACTGCGTTCGCGATGAACATCGCCGAGAACGCTGCCATCGATGACGGAAAAGTTGTCGGCATCTTCTCGCTCGAAATGTCGAGCGAAGCGTTGCTGCAACGTCTGCTTTGTTCGCGAGCGATTGTCGACGCGCAGAAGATGCGCACGGGATCCCTGTGGCGTGATGATATGCAGAAAGTTGTGCGCGCCATGGAGGAGTTGTCGCAGTCGCAACTGTACATCGACGACACGCCTGGACTTTCCATCAGCGAGATGCGTGCGAAGGCTCGCCGCCTCAAACAATCCCAGGGACGCCTCGACATGCTCGTCGTTGATTACCTGCAACTGATGTCGGGCGGCAGCAAGCGTTTCGAAAATCGTACGCAGGAAGTTTCTTCCATCTCGCGCGGACTGAAAGCTCTCGCCAAGGAACTGGAAGTACCCGTGCTCGCGCTCTCCCAGTTAAGCCGCGCTCCCGAAAGCCGCGGCGGCGACCACCGTCCGCAGCTCTCGGATCTGCGTGAATCCGGCTCCATCGAGCAGGACGCCGACCTCGTGATGTTCATTTTTCGCGAAGAGGTCTACAAGCAGGACGACCTCGCGCTCCGAGGCCGCGCCGAGATCATCATTGCTAAACAACGCAACGGCCCGATCGGCCGTTTTGACCTCGCTTTCCTTCACAATTCGACCCGCTTTGCCAACATGGCTGAAGGCAATAACGAGCCCGGAGAATAGGCCCTGAAAGAGGCATCCCACGGGCCAAGTTCGGCGCCCCTCCACCTGTGGAAAATGTTGTGGATGCTAAGGACCCGTTCTGTAACAATCCATAACCGACCCAGTGGTCGGTCATTCCCGCACCCCCTGCCCGTGACCTAAGAGCATGTTTCTAAATTGGTTAACCACACTCCGCGCGGGTGTTAACTAAAGCGGTCCGGGGTCTACACTTTCGTCACAATTATTAGGATTTGCACATTTCGGAATCAAGCGTCTACGCCGGAAAGCCCTGAAATCGCGAATTTTCGCGGCCATCTTCCCGCTCCTGCTTCTTACGCCGGATTGGCCTGTTCCGGCGCGCCCCGCGTCCACCAATCCGCAACGCTGATCCCAACCGCGATCATCGGCTTCTCGACGGTGTGATACAGCACAATCGGGATCGCAATCAGCAATCCGGCCAGCATCGGGAACTTGATCCACGCCGGCCACGAACTGAAGACGTCCGCCACCAGCCAGATACAAAATTGATGCGACAGATAAATCCCATAGGAGTACGTCGCGATCCAGTGGCTCGTCCAACGCAACCAGGAGGTTTGTATTTCCCCGAAGTAGGGAATCGCAACTCCAAGGATCAGGCAGAGAACCCAGGCCGCTCGATTGAGCGGAGCAAGCAGGTACACGCCCACCAGGATCAAAAGGAAAGGAAGCCAGAAAATGGATTTGAATTTTGGAATGTGCGGCAGAACAAACGCAATCACGCCCGGCAGAAAACAGGGCACGAATAGCACCAGCCCAATTCGGTCCCACGGAAAGGTCCCGGCAATCTGCTTGTAAAGGATGGCCACGATGACCGCGATCACCCACAGCACACCCAGCATCCGCAATGCATTTTGCTTTCCGCGAATCCACAGAAATAAAAACGGAAGAAAGACGTACATCTGCACTTCGTAGGGGAGCGACCACAACACGTTGACGATCGATCCGGGCTTGATCACATTCTGGATCAATAGCAAATTAGAAATGATGCGTCCCGTGGGAATTGCCACCACGTGCGAAAGCCCGGTAATGCCATTCGCCATCGAATCCAGGTGCAGAGCGACCGCGGCCAGAACTGCAATCATGCTGAGCGGGTAGATGCGAAAGATGCGGCGAATATAGAAATTTTCAACCAGGGCACGGCCGTTCAAGTGACTGCGTTCCATCGAGTACATCAACACCAGGCAGGTGTGGACAAAGAAAAGATAAACGCCAAACGTCCCCATGGTGGGAGCGCCGATGTGCAGCGCATCAGCCCAGTGAAAACGAACCAGAAGATGCTGTGCCAGGACCAGCAGCACAGCGACCGCGCGTAGGAGATCCAGATTGGCTGACAGCCGCGTTGGCAAAAAAGCTCCGCGAAAAATTCCGCCTCAGACTATCAACCGGAGCATCGCTTGGCAACGGCGTGCCGGCTAACTACTGCCTTCGCCGATTTTCAGCACGGCGAGAAATGCTTCCTGAGGAATATCCACCCGGCCAATGCGCTTCATGCGCTTCTTGCCTTCTTTTTGCTTTTCGAGAAGTTTTCTCTTGCGAGAAATGTCGCCGCCGTAGCACTTCGCAATTACATTCTTGCGGATCGCTGGCACCGTCTCACGAGCGATGATTTTCGCGCCGATCGCCGCCTGGATTGCTACTTCAAACATCTGGCGGGGGATCAGTTGTTTCATCTTCACCGCCAGAGCCTTGCCGCGTTCATATGCGAAATCACGATGGATGATGGTCGAGAGCGCGTCGACCGGCTCGCCTGCCACCATGATGTCGAGCTTCGACATCGGCGATTCCCAATTGCCCGACAGGTGGTAGTCGAGCGAAGCGTAGCCGCGCGAGACCGATTTCAGCCGATCATAAAAATCGAGCACGATTTCATTCAGCGGCAACTCATACTGCAGCATCACGCGCGCCGAGCTCACATACTCAAAACTTTTCTGCTTGCCGCGCTTTTCTTCCACCAGCTTCAAGATGCCGCCGACATATTCTTCATTGGTCAGGATCACCGCTAGAATCACCGGTTCTTCGACCTTGGCGATCTCACTTGGGTCCGGCCAGCGGGAAGGATTATCAACTTCGATTTTGCTGCCATCCGTCTTCGTAATCTGGTAACGAACGCCCGGAGCGGTCGTGATCAGTTCCAGGTTGTACTCGCGCTCCAGCCGCTCCTGGATGATTTCCATGTGGAGCAGTCCCAGAAATCCGCAGCGAAATCCAAATCCCAATGCCGCTGAACTTTCCGGCTCGAAGAAAAATGAGGAATCGTTGAGCCGGAGTTTTTCCAGCGCCTCGCGCAGGCGAGTGTGTTCATGGGCGTCCACCGTGTAGAGTCCCGCAAACACCATCGGCTTGATGTCTTCAAATCCCGGCAACTGCGCGATCGCCGGCCGATCATCATCGGTAATCGTGTCGCCGATTTTCGTATCGGCCACATTCTTGATATTCGCGATGATGAATCCAACTTCTCCTGCGACCAGCTCACCAATCTCCACCGGCTTGGGCGTGAGCACACCAAGCGCTTCCACCTGAAACACCTGTCCGTTTGACCACAGGCGAATCTTCTGGCCTTTTTTCAACGTGCCCTGAAAAACCCTAGCCAGCACGACAACTCCGCGATAGGGATCGAACCAGGAATCGAAGAGGAGCGCCTGAAGATGGGCTTCGGGCTTGCCTTTTGGAGGCGGGATTCGTTTGACGATCGCTTCGAGGACATCGGGTACGCCCTGCCCAGTTTTGGCGCTGATCAGCAAAGCGTCGGTGGCATCGAGACCGACCGCGCTCTCGATCATCTCTTTCGTGCGCGGGATATCTGCGCTCTGCAAATCAATCTTGTTGATGACCGGAATAATTTCCAGTCCATGATTGATGGCGAGATAGGAATTCGCCAGCGTTTGCGCTTCGACTCCTTGCGAAGCATCGACAATCAGCAATGCGCCTTCGCAAGCGGCCAGCGAGCGCGAGACTTCGTAGGAAAAATCTACGTGCCCGGGAGTGTCGATCAGGTTGAGTTGATAGATCTCGCCATCGTGCGCGGGGTACAACATGCGGACGGCATGGGCCTTAATCGTAATGCCGCGTTCGCGTTCCAGGTCCATCGAATCGAGGACCTGTTCCTGCATTTCGCGCATGGCGAGGGATCCGGTCAGTTCCAGCAGTCGATCGGCGAGCGTGGATTTGCCGTGATCAATGTGCGCGATGATTGCAAAATTTCTGATGCGTGTTGCTTCCATGGGATACGTTGATTCTAACAGGTGCAGAGGGCCAGAAGTTTTTGCGACAAATGTTCCACGTGGAACATTTGTACGTGCGATAATATAGGTATTAATCAATACATACAGTGATGACAAATGAAACAACGGAAAGCAGTTTCGAAGAAAAAAGCAACCACGCTCCGGGCGTCGGCTGACGAGCGAAAACGCTCCAAAGAAAAGACGCCGGAGTGGGCCGAACTCTTCAAGCCGATCAAGAAGCCCATTACTCTACGTGTGGACGCCGACGTCTTAGCGTGGTTCAAGAAACAGGGACGGGGCTACCAGACGAGGATCAATCGGGCGCTGCGAAAAGCGATGGAAGAGTGAAGGAAGGTCAGAGGTGAGAGGTCAGATTGCAGAGGTACGATTCACTACCCACGTAGTTTTCAGCTTCGCAATCTGAGCGGGCTCAGTTTCAGCCGGGAGCCGCGGCGAGCCGCGTCTCTACAGCTCACTTTTCTAGAACGGGTTGAGTTTTCCCAAGCCCTTTTTCTTTTTCTTGCTGGTGGAGATGTCGGCTAGTTCTTCGTCTTTCGCAGCCGAAGTAGTGGGCGTCGCAGTTGCGGGAGCAGCGGGCGTGCCTGCCAATTCGTTATTCTGCTGGAGTGGCGGCAAGGCCGTGGGATCAACGATCGGCTTCAGTTCGTTGGGATCCGGTGCGGCGCTGGGTGTCGGATCAGCGGTTGCCTGTTCTGCAGGCGCTGGCTGTTCGGCGGGCGGTGCGACGGCAGCCGGCGGATTCGTGACGGCTGGATTATCCGACCGTGGCGGCTCCTGGTTCGGTGCGGGCGTTCCGTTGATGGTTTGCACGCTCACTTTGTTGTCGCCGCCAACACTGCCGCCGATAGCTCGATTAACCGCTTGCAAGACGTCCTTGGCATTCACCGGGGTCGGATCAGTCATGGTTGGCTCGCCAACGCGGGACGCTCGTCCCGTATCCGGATGCCTGTTGATTGACCCCATCACGCTTGACATCATGCTGGGTTCGCGCCGGCTGGCGATTTCCTTCTTATTGAGTTCGAGAGCAGCACGCGTAGGCCGGGGCACGGGCTGATTCAACGCTTCGAGGCGCGCCTTGGCATCGAGGGCGCGGTCCATCGCGGGATAGCGCTGGATGATCTTGCGATACGCGGCCGCCGCACCTTTTTCGAACTCCTCAATCATTTTGGCTTTGGGACCTTCCGCCACTTTGGGATTTGACTTGATCATGGCGATCTCGCCCTCGTAAGTCTGTCCCAGCAAGAAGAGAGTTTCGTCGGCGCCGCTGTAAAGGGGATAGCGGTCGACCAGGGTCTGCAGGCGCGCGATCGCTGCAGGAAAAGCCTGGCGCAGATAGTAAAAACGTCCGATGTTGTATTCACGTTGCGCCAGAACTTCCTGCACTTCGCGCAGACGCTGCTTGGCTTCCTTGAGCAGCTTGCTGTCGGGATACTGCAGGATCACTTGCCGGTACTCTTCTTCGGCGCGCATCGCGTGCGTGTAGTCGCGATCCGCTTTTTCCATCTGCTGAAAGTGGATGTTCGCGACTTTCAGGGCAGCCTCGGCGGCTTCCGGCATGTTTGGAAAGAAGGTGCCGAAATCCTTGTATTCAATTTCCGCCTGTTGGAGAGCGGTGGACCCGCCTTCGGCGTACCAGGAATCGGCCACGGCCAGCTTGGCGCGGGCGATGAATTCGGAATCCGGATAGGTGTTGATCAGGGTTTGCAGGGTCATGCGTGCGACGTCGAAGCGGTTGTGCTTCATCGCGTCCATGGAGCGGTCGAACAGGACCTTGTCGGGCTGTTTCGAACCCACATTCGCGAGCGGATTGCTGACCTTCTTGTTGGTGCAGGCTACCGAAACTGCCAGGAGCGCGAGTAATCCGGATATCAAAACACGACGCATAGAAACCTCAAAAGGCTGCTGGCTACTAGCTTCTGGCTGCTAGCGACCAAAGCGATTTTGTTTGCCAGCAGCTAGCAGCTGTTGTTCAAACTCTTTGCAAATTGGCGCTGCGGGCGGCTTCCAGCAATGCAGAAGCATTCGCCTTGGGATCGCCTTTACCGAACACTGCGTTGCCGGCCACCAGAATTTCCGCGCCGGCTTGTACTATCTTGCTGACCGTATCCATCGCGACGCCGCCATCGACTTCGATTCGATAGGAGTATCCGCGGGCCGCGCGTATTTCTGCCAGTTTCCTCATCTTACCGAGCGATGAGGAAATAAACTGTTGTCCGCCAAACCCAGGATTCACACTCATCACGAGCACATAATCCACGACATCCAGAACCTCAGACAGCGTTTCCACCGGCGTCGCAGGATTGATCACTACGCCCGCCCGGCAGCCGTGACTCTTGATGAGATGCAGAGTCCGGTTCAGGTGCCGGCAAGCTTCCTGGTGCACGGAGATCCAGTTGGCACCCGCCTCAGCGAAATGCCCTATGTAGTCGTCGGGGTTCTCGATCATGAGATGGCAATCGAGTGGGAGCCGGGTTGCCTTGCGCAGAGATTTCACGACCGGAGGGCCGATGGTCAAATTGGGCACAAAATGGCCGTCCATGATGTCGACATGGATGACGCTGCCGCCGCCCGCCTCGGCCTGAGACACCTGGTCCGCGAGATGAGCAAAGTCAGCCGAAAGAATCGACGGTGCAAGTTCGATCAAAACCGGGAACCTGGACTTAACAAAGGAGATAACCTGCGAAGATTCTAGCACGTGCGGGGCAAAGGGAAAGGCTACGAAAGAGCGGTAGCAGTGGCTCAATTTGTCGAGCTTTTACCACGAAGGTCACGAAGGGTCGCACGAAGGTTCACGAAGGAAATCCTGGCCCAAGCCTTTGTGATACTTCGTGCGGAACTTCGTGGCCTTCGTGGTTTTGCTTCTGCGAGCGGACTCAAAATGACCCACTACCCACGTTTCCCGGTATGAGTCGCGAGTCCCGGCTATGATCTTGAAGGTGACGGCAAGTCCAGATATGCAGCCCGCCCTTCCGCGTCGAAAGGGATCCCGCCCAATCCTCAAGTTCTTTGTTCGATGGCTACTCACGGGTGTGGCACTCCTTTGGTTGCTGGCCGCGCTGACGTTGCTGGCCGCCCGGTGGATCGACCCGCCGTCAACGGCGGTGCATGACCAGCGCCGGTTGCAGGCCTGGATTCAGGGCAAGCCGTATCACGAACGCTACCGATTCATTCCGCTCGAGCAAATCTCGCCCGATCTCCAGCACGCGGTCGTCGCTTCGGAGGACGCGCGCTTCTACCAGCACCATGGGTTCGATTGGCACGAGATCCAAATCGCTGCCGAAGACGACCTGGATGGCGGGCGCTCGCGAGGCGCCTCCACCATTACGCAGCAACTCGTAAAGAACCTGTTCTTCGGAACCGGCCGCTCGATCCTCCGCAAGGGGGCGGAGGTCACACTGGTGCCGGTGGCCGAGCTTGTCCTCGGCAAGCGCCGCATTCTGGAGATTTACCTCAACGTGGTCGAATGGGGCCCGGGGATTTACGGTGCAGAGCCGGCGTGTCGTTACCACTACGGAACGGCCGCCCGGAATATCGACCGGCAACAGGCGGCCCGTCTCGCCGCGATTCTGCCGGCTCCCCTGAAGCGGCGGCCCGACCGCATGAACGACGCCAGCACGCGCATCCTCGAGCGGATGCGCCAGATGGGCTGGTAGTCGCGACCGAACTCATCTCTAACGCTACACTCCTTCCTGTATTGCCTCGACCTCGGCGACCGCCTATGTTCGTTTAAATAGCATTGAATTTGGATTCTGTAGCCTTCCCTCGTTGCCGTCCGTTCCCTCGGAATCGTTCCCGGCCAGCAACCTGCCAAGGCAGATCGGGTACGTCAGATGCCGCTCAAGATCCTCATCGCCGACGACAATGCAACTGTCCGGCGCCTGCTGCGAAGAACGATTGAGGACAATGCGGAACTGAATATTTGTGGAGAAGCTGAGAACGGCCGGATCGCCGTCGAGCAGGTCAGACAATCCAATCCAGATGTCGTGATCCTGGATTTCCAGATGCCGGTCATGAATGGACTGGAAGCGGCTCGTGAGATCGGGCGAATTGCTCCGAAAACCACGCTCGTGCTGTTCACCTTGTATGCCCACGCGGAGGTACTGAAACAAGCGGAGGCGGTCGGTATCCGCCGCGTTTTCTCAAAACCCGATTCCTTCTCCCATCTGGTCGCATGGCTACGAACCATGGCGGTGGTCGGACCGTCATGACACTGCGGTGTTGTAAGCGAGGGAAATGCTTTAGCGACTGCGGGATCGCGAGTGCGTAGGCGCTGGCCGCCCATGCGGAGCCTTGGATCGTGCTCCAACCTTGCCCGGCACTGACTTGCGAACCGCAAATTTCTTAGCGGGTGCATGGCGCTGCGGGCGCTCGCTTGAGAATACTTTTGGTTTGCTAAGCGGCAATACTTTTGGTTTGCTGAGCGGGAATACTTTTGGCTTGCTTAGCGGGATCACCTTTGTTCCCGAGGCCGCCGCCTTCAGGCGCGAAATCTCTTCCAGCGTCAGGCTGCGAAATTCTCCCGGCGGCACATCGAGCGCCAGTGGACCATACTGCACGCGCCGGATCTTCTCCACATGGTGTCCGACTTCTTCGAACATTTTGCGGACTTGGCGGTTGCGCCCTTCGATAATCGTCACTTCGAACCAGGGATTGTCGGACTCGCGGATCAGTCGAATCTTCGCGGGCGCAGTTCGCACCCGTCGTCCACCTTTCTCCGCGATCGAAACTCCCTTGCGCAGCTTTTCGATCTTCCCTTCGTCTGGCTGCCCCGCAACTTTGACCACGTAAACCTTCGGCACACTTGACGACGCCTTCATTAGCCCGTTGGCCAGCGCGCCATCGTTCGTCAGCAGCAGCAATCCTTCACTAGCCCAATCCAGCCGTCCCACCGGATACAGGCGCGCCTTGGCTCCGCCGATTAGATCCATCACCGTCGGCCGATTCTCGGGATCGCTCACCGTCGTGACATAACCCTTCGGCTTATTCAGAACGATGTAGGTATGGCGCTCCGGACCCCGCAGCAACTTGCCATCCACGCGGATGTGGTCCTGCTCGGAGTCAGCTTTCGTGCCCAGTTCGGTGACCATCTTGCCGTTCACCTGCACGCGTCCGGACGTAATCAGCTCCTCAGCCTTCCGGCGAGAAGCGACTCCGGCAGCAGCGATGATCTTTTGTAAACGTTCGATGGGCATTGATTTCAGACTACCAGAAAGAGTACCGTCACACCCGCAACTCGACCACCGTAGCCCCGCCTCCACCTTCGTTCTGCGGAGGCTCCGTCACGGTCGCGACGTGCGGATGCTTTTGTAGATATTGTCGTAGCGCCTTGCGCAATATTCCCATACCGCTGCCATGAACGATGCGGACGCGCGGCATTCCGGCGAGAAAGGCGCGGTCAACGAAGCGTTCCACGTCGCGCGTGGCATCGTCGACGTTCTGGCCGATGACGTTAATCTCCGTTGGCGTATTCAGATCGCTTGTGTCGTCCTGCAACGACACGTTAACGCCCCGCGCCCTGGCGGCTTGCACCGGCGAATCCGAGACGCGGCTGACCACCTCTGCAATATCTTCGCGAGCGATGCGCATCTTCATCGAGCCGATTTCCACTTCGAAGTGGCTGTCATCAATCTTCTTCTTCACCACCCCCGCGCGGCCCATGGACTTGAGCTTCACCGTGTCGCCTTCCGCTACATGCTTCACCAAGGCGGGTTGCGCGTTTGGATCGCCCCGGTCTGCGCCCGTCGCGGCCGCTACCACCGTGGAGTCGAATTGCTCGCGGAATTCGCGGCGCATTTTCGCGATGCGGCGTTCCGCATCCTTCGACAGTTTTTGCGCGGCGGCGCGATCCTGCACAGCATTGACCGCTTCCCGTGCGTGATACTCGAAATCCCGAAACATCATTTCGAGTTTCTTTTCCATCTCGCGAATCTTCGCTTGCTGTTCCTTGCGGCCTTCTGCGGCCAGTTGCTGTTTCTCGCGGTCCAGTTCCTGCTCGCGCGCCTGCAATTTCGCACGCTGCGTATCGGACTCGCGCAACCCCGCATGCAGGCGGTCGAGGAACTTTCCCACGTCCTGCACTTGCGTGCTCAGCCGTCCGCGCGCGGATTCGACAATTGCGGGATTCAACCCCAGTCGCTGTGCAATGTTGATTCCTGCGGACGCGCCCGGCACCCCGATTTTCAATTCGTACGTTGGCTGCAACGTGACCTCGTTGAATCCGACCGAGGCATTGATCACTCCCGCGGTGTTCGCCCCATACACTTTGAGCGACGTGTGATGAGTCGAGATCACGCTCATGCAGCCGATCGTGCCAAAGTATTCGGCGATCGCGACCGCCAGCGCGGCACCTTCCTCGGGATCGGTCGCGGAGCCGAGTTCATCGAGGATCACCAGCGAATCTCGCGTCGCCGTGCGGGAAATGAAATCGATATTCGTGACGTGCGCAGAGAACGTCGAGAGATTCTGCTCGATCGATTGATAGTCGCCGATATCGGCGAGGATCGCATCGAATACCGGCATATCTGCGCGGTCGGCGGGAACCGGAACGCCCGCTTGCGCCATCAATGCCAGTAAACTCACCGTTTTGAGTGTGACTGTCTTGCCGCCGGTGTTGGGGCCGGTGATGACCAGTTGGCGGCGATTGCCTTCCAGTTCCACCGTAACCGGCACGACGTCGACCTTCTTCAACTTCAGATTTCGTTCCAGCAATGGATGACGCGCTCGATGCAGCAGCAACCGGGAACCAGTTTGTGCCCCGTCCCCACACAAGCTCACCGCAACACAGTTGTAATCTTCGGCGAAGCGAGCCTTGGCGAACTGAAGTTCCAATTCCGCAAGAATATTCGCCGCCGCGAGGATCGCTTCGGAATTTTCGCCAATCCTCCGCGTCATCTCCAGCAGGATGCGATGGATCTCCGCCAGTTCTTCATCAAGCAGCCGGACAAGTTCATTGTTCTGCTCGATCGTCTCCAGCGGTTCAACGAACACCGTTTGTCCACTCGAACTTGCGCCATGAACCACGCCCTGCACGCGGCGTTTCTGCTCCACCTTCACCGGGATCACAAACCGTTCCCCGCGAATGGTGATGAGTTCGTCCTGCAGGGATCCACCGTCTGACAGGCGCCGCAAATATCCGCGTAACGATTCCTGGATCGTGCGTTTCTGTTTCTCAATTTCACGCCGGATACGGGTTAGCTCTGCCGAAGCACGGTCATCAAGTGTGCCGTCCGGCATGATCTTGTTGCGAAAATATTTCAGGAACTCGCCGAAATCCTGGATCTCAGCCGACAGCGCGCCCACCGCTTTCCATTCCGACCGCATCGCCGCCGGGGGCTGTTTTACAATCTCGCGCCATTCCGAAGCGCGATCCACCAGCAACACGATGTCGCGGATCTCAGTGGTCTCAATGGCCGCACCGCGAATGCGCGATTTCTCCAGCAGCTTGCCGACTTCCGGCAATCCACCGAATTCAAATCTCCCGCCGACGCGGCGATACTCCCGGATTTCCGTCGTAAGCTGGTGCTGGGTTTCAATCCACTGTCGGTCGAGTGACGGCTCCAGTTCCGCAACCCGCCGCCGCCCCAGTGGCGAAGAGGCGTAGCCCCCCAGCAATTCGCGCAGCGTCTCGAATTCCAGCAAACGCGCGCTGCTGTGGTGCATCGGATTGGGCACAAAGGACATGCTTCTTGATGGTACAACGAACGGCCTGATTGCCTTTGGCGACAAGAATCCAAGACTATTTAACTTTCAGTTAAATAGGCGCAAAGAATGCGCATGGGTCCCACGTTTACCTCTATAACCAATGTATGGACGTGTTGAACAAGCTGATGGTCCAGGACCGCGTCCGCCTCCGCCGCTCCGGCTGGCCCGACCCGGACGGCACCTGCGTCGTCTACTGGATGCAGCGTTCGCAGCGCGGAGTGGATAATCCCGCTCTCGATATCGCCGTTGAGGCCGCGAACGCGCTCGGCAAACCGTGCGTCGTATTTTTCGCGCCCGTCCCGTTCTATCCCAACGCAAACCTGCGTCACTACCGCTTCCTCGTGGAGGGCATTCCCGACATCGCCGAAGCGCTCGCCAAACGCGGCGTTGGATTTGTCCTACGACGCTTTCCCGATCACAGCCTCTTGAAGTTCTGTGCGGAAGTGCGTCCCGCGCTGGTTGTGGGCGATGAGAATCCGCTTCGCGAAACGGAACACTGGCGCGACCTGGCTTCGAAGAAGCTGCGTGTGCCGTTCTGGACGGTCGATTCCGACGTCATTGTCCCTTCGCGCCTGATTGAAAAAGAACAATACGCTTCGCACATCATTCGCAAGAAGCTCGAAGCGCACCTGGACACGTTCCTCGTGAATCCGACCAACGTGCGTGCGAAAGTCGCTTGGAAACCTCTCGCGCATCTGCACTCGCTGGCGCCGGATTTCGACATCACCGATGGCTGGACGCTGGACCGCACTGTCCAGCCGGTGAGCACATTTAAGGGTGGCACTAAGGAAGCGCTTAAACTGCTGCGTGAGTTCGTCAAGCAAAAGCTCGAAACGTACGGTCATCGCCGCAACCATCCTGAAACCGACGGCACCAGCCGCCTCTCTCCTTATCTTCATTTCGGACACATCGGCCCACTCACCATCGCCCTCGCAGTCAAGAACGCGGACGCACCCCAGGCAGCGAAAGATTCCTACCTCAACGAGTTGTTAGTCTGGCGCGAGCTGGCGATTAACTTCGTCACCTACAATCCCAACTACGACAATTTCGAGAGTGGTGAAAATTGGGCGCACCGCTCGCTCGCCGCGCATGCAGCCGACCTTCGCCCAGTCCTATACACCGAAAAACAGTTGGAGAACGCCGAGACCTACGACCCGCTCTGGAACGCAGCGCAGAGTCAAATGGTGAACGGCGGCTGGATGCACAACTACGTACGCATGTACTGGGGCAAGAAAATCCTGGAGTGGAGCCGCACTCCGGCGGAAGCCTATCGCGTCGCGGTGGCGCTGAACGACAAGTACGAACTCGATGGCCGTGATCCCAACGGCTATTCCGGAATCGCCTGGTCGATCGTTGGCAAATTCGATCGTCCCTGGTTCGACCGGCCAATTTTCGGGACCATCCGCTACATGTCGGGGCATAGCACCGGAAGAAAATTCGACAGCCAGAAATACATCGAGCAGCAAAATCAGCCGGTGCTTTTCTAGTTTGACCGTCACATGTTTGCCGGCCGGTTCAACATCATTCCCAGGAGGAGCAAGGCTTCCGGAGGGCTGCGCGGACTTTGGGCTCACCAAAAGGCAACCCTGCAGCAGTATTGAATGACCTTCGTAACTTGGTTGGTGTTTACATCGCCGTAGAATTTCAAATGTGACAGTGTGTCTTTCCAGAGGCCAGAAAGTATGGCTGGCGATGGCTTCCGCATGCGTGTGTCTTGCGCTAGTCGTGTCTCTGGCGTGGCGGCCTTCTTCCTCTCTCACCACAGCTGGAGACTTGATTCAATCCTTGCTGCTGTCTTCTCTCCTGGTCGCTGTTGCGATCAATATGCGTGTGGGCGAGCGTCCTGAGCGTATCTTCTGGCTGTTCATGTCGATCGGTACAGGGTTATGGCTTTCTTCCCAGTTGCTGTGGACATATTTCGAAGTGATTCTAAGAAAGGAAGTGCCAAATCCATTTATCGGGGATGTGGCGATCGTCTTGCACTTGGTCCCGATCGTCGCGGCGCTCGCGATACGTCCTGACAGGGAAGGACAGAGATCGCAACTCCGATCACTCGATTTCGTCCTCCTCTTTAGTTGGTGGCTATACCTCTATCTTTTCTTTGTCATCCCGTGGCAGTACGTAATTCCCGATGCCCACACCTACGGCATCAACTTCGATGTGCTGTATTTTGCGGGGCATGTTGTCGTACTTTTCGCAGCCGCTGATGCCTGGCGAAACGGCGTGGGAATGTGGCGCGCAATATATGGACGAATCTTCCTGGCATCCCTCGTGTACGCGACTGCCTCGATTGCTGCCAGTGTGGCGATTGACTATGGCGTGTACTACACAGGTTGCCTCTACGACATTCCTCTGCTCTTTTCTATCGTGTTATTTACGCGGATGGCTCTGCTCGGCAGTCATACGAGATCCACGGCGAGCCCGACAGGCACGCCCGCTGGACATGGACAACCCCGGGTGACAGCCCTCGCCATTCTGGCTGCGATGAGTCTTCCGATCCTGGCGGCCTGGGGAGTTTTTCTCAGCGACGCGCCGGATAGAATTCGGCAATACCGACTTGGCTTGACGCTCGCGATGATCGTCTTCATCGGAGCATTGCGATCCATAAAACAGTACACGGCGGACAAGGAACTCGCGCACGCCAACGCGGAACTGCAGGAAGCCTCGGTGACAGACGCGCTGACGGGAGTGCGCAATCGCCGTTTCCTGACAACGACAATCGACAAGGACGTGCAGCAAGCTCTTCGCTTCTATTCGAGCGGTGACACGATGAATCGCAACCGCGATTTGATCTTTTATCTCATCGACGTCGATCATTTTAAATTCGTGAACGACCGATTCGGACATCAACAGGGAGATGTTCTCCTGGTGCAGGTTGCGGCAAGAATCAGCTCCGCGATTCGATATTCCGATGTCTTGATCCGATGGGGCGGCGAAGAATTTCTGGTCGTCTCGCGATTCACTGATCGGGAGAATGCTGAGATTCTGGCCAAGCGAGTCCTGGAAGCAATCGGAGGCGAAAATTTTCAGCTCACTTCCGAAGGAATACGCCGAACCTGCTCGATTGGATGGGCAGTGTTTCCGTGGTCGCCCGAAGAACCGGAAGGCGTTTCATGCCAGGAGGTTCTCCGCCTGGCAGATCAAGCTCTCTATCAGGCAAAAAATGCTGGCCGCAACACGGCAATAGGGCTGCTTTCGATGCCTGCGGTGTGCCATTCTGAAAAGAGGGGTCAAGTCTCCGGTAACCAGCCTGGCGAGGAGACTCAGGCCAGAGTGGTTGCCACAAAGGGGCCTGAGAACTTGCTGCCGCACGATGGTAAGCACTGAACAATGATTTGAGCGGTTCATCGCGCTCACGATCAAACCGCCATCCGACGCTATCCCAATACAAACTTTACGATTGCCGCGAGAGAAAGTTTTTTTTCGAACTCCGATAGTTGTGGCAATGTAGATGAATGCCAAAATCCTTCCGAATCGATCTACTCGGCAGTCCGAAATTTCAGGGAGAAATTGGGAAGTCGAAGAGCGGTCCCGCACCGGAACGAGTGCGCTGTCCGATCGAGGGTTGCGAATGCGCTTACGAAATGTTCGGCTCCCTGCCGGCAAATCGCACGGGCGATGTCACGATCTTGCTGGAACGGGTGCAGCGGGAACATCCCAGTCACACCAGCGAGGTGCTGTCGGTAAATCAGTTCCGCAGACCTCGTAAGTAATGGCCCAGCACTGGAATCACTGTGATCGCATCAATACAGAATCAGCTTGCCGAAAAACGCCGTGTTCCGCCAGAACAAATCGTTCATCCCCGACCAATGTAGTTCCTGCTTCAGAGGGCCAGCGCCCGCGTCATTGTCGTTAACGGCCAGATCGAACCCGATCGCGGCGCCACCCGCATGGATCGGTTTCATTTGCGCACCGGGCAACGCCATCAGCAGTTCCAGGTTGTAGCCATCGGGTGTTCGTTTGAATGCGAAGGTTCCCCGGTAGGGCGGTTTGCTGAAAACCGCCGTCACATCGTTCTTTGCCATTACCTCGTCGGGATAGGCAAGCGGTTCTTTACTGCCGTCCGGAAGGGTGAACATGGGTTGGGTCGCGTCCGGCTGGTTCTTCCAGAAATTGTCGAAGACGAAGGGATGTTTTTCGCTGAACACAAAATGAAATTCATGGTGCATCGGATCGCCGATGTAGTAGCGCGCCATATTCGATCCGTCATTGTCGAACATCAACTCGATCCCATCGTCATCCCACGAGCCGGTGTCATTGGTTTGGATCAGCGACCCGTGGGGCTCCGTCACTTTGTCGTCGACCACGTGGACGGCCACGTAGATGTACTGCTCGTCCCACGCCAGCTTGAAGGTGGCGGAAAGATCCTTCGGACCACCCCAGGATTTCGACGACATACCCTGGCCGACAAAAAAGAATTTCTCCTGGTCCATCGTGAAAGCCTGCACCGAAGCCCACTCGGAAAGATCGCCATCGATGGTGATCGGGAATATGCGCCGGGGAGCATAGTAAGTCGCCCAGGAATAAGGGGACGAACCCTGTAACCAAACGGGAATCGTTATCACGGCGAAGAATACCGAGAGTTTCAGGGCGCGGGAGATGTTCATTGAGAGGATCTCGTCGACTCCGGGGTCGGCGCTGATTGTACAAGGCGACGAATCGACTCTCGGGGTGATGTGGCGACTCAGGACTGTCCCGGCAAGGAAGACGGGTTCTCCCAACTACCCAGTGGGCCTCAAGGCCTAGGATGCGTCATCGTCTTGGCCGAACAGCGTTTTGACGTCTTCAACAGCGGTCAAGATCAGCACTACAACGCAGCCTACTGAGCCCACGATGAATATTCCTTCCAGCAGGCGAACCATCAACACGATCGTGGCGTTCATACGAAGCCCTCAAATCCCAGTTCAGCACAAAGGGCATAAGGATTTCGTAAGGGAACCCGCGTTCCGAGGTAGAATCGAGGCAGCGATTCGGGGTGTGCACTATGAGCGTTGTGTTTCTCTTTGTGTTTCGCCTGCTTGAGGTTATGTTCGTCATCGGACTATTGGGTTGTCTGTTCGTGATCCCATCGACTGCCTACATGATGTTCAAGGTCCTCGCCGGCGGCGATGATGGCTCGCCCGAAGAGCCGGAACCTGCTCCATAGGTTCGAGACCGCGTTTCCCTCTGCATCCAGCGAATCTTGGATCAATGACCGTTGTAAGCAGGCCTATCCCATTCATTTAGCTGGCTTTTCTTGCATACTGGCATTTTCCGCATGCCCCAGATGGGCACAGTCCCTTTGCTGTTCCGGAGTGATCGGGGTGGGGGTTTCACCGGCGGGGACAGAATTGCAGCGCATCGTATCCTCGAACCCCGGCGCAGAGAAGATGAACATCAGGCTGATCGGCTCGGTGCCCGTGTTCTTTGCACTGACCCAGGTTTGAGCCGGAATAAAAACCAATCCCCCCGCATGGAGATCGCTCTCCTCGTCGCCGAGCCAAACGTGAGCCTTGCCGGTTTGAATCAGCAGGATTTCATCCTGATCCAAGTGCCTGTGCTTCGGTATCGCGGCTCCGGGCGCAAGTTCCTCGGTGCCCGCGACAAGATGCTGAGAACCGTTGTTTTTGGGACTCACTTTCAGCATGAACTGAGAGGAAGCCGGGCGGCTGGAGTCAGTGTGAACGCGGCGAGTTCGCAGTTCGCCTTGGTCCTTTTCCAACAGAAGCGGCTTAGCCTTGGTCTCTGGGCCTGGAACTGCGTTGGATTGACTCGATTGAGAGAACGCACTGGACAGCCCGACCACTACTACGACCGCCGTAACCGCACGCTGTATTGATGTTGATTTCACGCGTCACCTCTAGTGGGGAGTCTACGCGGAGCACCTGTGGAATACACTTCGGCAAAAGAGGACGGATGAGAAGGCCGATCACGTACACGCAACCAGCCGTTTCTTGGACTTCGCTGCTCTCTTGATAGGCCTAGCGTTTTGCTTCCGCGATCATCGGCAGGCGGGCGGCGCCGAATAATCCTGCATCGCTTCCCAGCAAGGCTCGCGTGATGATTGTCTTCCGGCCGGGGCCGGGATCGACATGCGAGGAGGCTCCTCCACTTAGTGCCAGAGCGTCGGCGGGTGCAGTGGCCGCATAGACCATGCAGCGCTGCCGAAGTTCCTCGAAGACGGCGGGTGCAAAGGCCTCCCACCCGCTGGCCACTCCGCCTCCCACCACATAAATCGGGAGGTTGAGGGAATTGACGAGGGTGGAAAGGACGATGCCCAGAGCACGTCCCACGCGGCGGTAAATGCGTTTTGCGTCGTCATCGCCTTGCAGGGCGAGATTAAAAATGGATTTCGCGCTGAACTCCGCATCGGTGTGCGCAGCGCGTGCCAGCGTGCAGGATTCGTTCTGGGCGATGGCTTCCCGTGCCATGCGCACGATCGCGGTGGCGGAAGCATACTGCTCGAGGCAGCCGCGATTCCCGCAGCCGCAGGGATGCCCCTCGGGCTCGACGGTGGTGTGTCCAAACTCGCCCGCCATGCCGTTCATGCCATGCCAGATCTTGTTTTCCATCACCAGGCCGCCGCCTACTCCAGTACCGAGTGTCAGCATTGCCATGTCGTCATATTCTTTGGCGGCGCCCAGCCATTTCTCGCCGAATGCGGCAACGTTGGCGTCGTTCTCCAAAATCACCCTGGTGTTGAGGCGGCGCTCGATCTCGGCGCGTACGGGGTAGTCGGCCCAGCCCGGAAGGTTGGGAGATTCGCGAAGGAGACCAGTTTCCATGTCGATAATGCCGGGCACGCCGATGCCGATGCCGAGCAGGGCAGACGAATTCTTGTACTTGCCGGACAAATGCTGGATGGCCTCACACATATCGTTCAGGACATGATCGCGGCCGAGTGAAACTTTTGTGCCGAGCGTGACCTTCTCTACCAGGTGGCCATCCACATCGACTGCAGCAATCCGCAGGTTGGTGCCGCCCAGGTCGACTCCGATCGAAAAATCTTTCATAAGTTGAATTCTCTATGGAAAAGTGCGTTGATCTTCAGTCCTTGATAGTAGTCCTTTGAAGGACGGCAAGCCATCTGTTTTGTACACGGGGCTCTTCGGCGACGTCAATATTAAATCGTTCTACTAGGCCTATTTTTGGCATTTTGCGCAATAGTGACTGCTGCGGCCGATCAACACGACTCGTTTGACAGGGGTGCGGCACACCAGGCACGGTTCGCCTTCGCGGCCATAAACCCGGTGCTGGAGTTGAAAGAAGCCTTCTTCTCCGTCGGCGTCCACGTAGTCGGAGACGGAGGATCCGCCGAGCGCGATGGCCTCCTGCAAGACTTCGCGTACGGAAAGGTAGAGCCGGTGAAGGTCGTCCCGAGTTAAGGAAGAGGCACGACGGCGCGGCCGGACCCCGGCCCGAAACAAACCTTCGTCCGCGTAGATATTCCCCACACCGCGCAGGAGTTTTTGGTTCAGGAGCGCGCTTTTGATGGGAGTCTTGCGTCCACGAAACAATTTCACAAATGCTTCTTCTCCAACTTCGAGGGGCTCGACACCGCCGGGATCGAATCCGCCGGGGTGGACACCGAGCTTTCCGAACATGCGTGGGTCGACGAACCGAAGCTCGCGACCGGAAGCGAGTTTGGCAATCAGGTGAGTGTGTTTGGCGATCTCGTCGCCGGGTTCGCAGACCGTCATGCGGCCCGTCATGCCGAGATGGACGATCCACTGTGCCGGTTGGTTATTGTTAGAGGCCGTGGCGCGGCGGGTACGCTTCTCCCCCGGCGCAGGGCCGTCGAGGTCGAAGAGGATGTGCTTGCCGGCCCGGTGCACGCGCAGGATTCGTTTGCCCTCCAGCGTAGAAGCAATTTTGGCAGCCGTCGACTTCAGAGGCTGTTTTCTCGAGCCAATCCAAACGGAATCGATCGTGTCTCCGGCGACTCGCTTTTCCAGGCCGCGGACAATGGTTTCAACTTCGGGGAGTTCGGGCATTGAGTCAGGATATCGTAAGGGCAGAGGTTAGAAGTCAGATTGCAGAGGTGAGAACTCATGACGCTGACGGTTTTTACCTTTTCAATCGGACCTTTTACCTCTGACCTTACGATTGCTCGCGGGCATGGCAATTCGGTATGCTAGAGCGTACACACCGGCTGTCGCCGAAGATCCCAGTTTCCAGTCAATTTTTCCCGAGTCGCGTGAGACGTGTGTGTGCGAACTTGGCAGGCAAGTCACATCCATTCCACGGAGCATGAATTGAGCAGAGGCAAAACCGCGGTCATTGTTGGAGCCCAGTGGGGCGATGAAGGCAAAGGCAAGATTGTCGATGTATTGACACAGACTTTTTCCGTGGTCGCCCGCTATGCGGGCGGACACAATGCCGGACACACGGTCATCATTGAAGGAAAGAAGTATGTGCTGCAACTGGTGCCGGGTGGCGTCCTGCGCCCGACCTCCATCAATGTCATTGGCAACGGTGTGGTCTTCGATCCGATCGCATTTCTCAAAGAGGTGGCAACCCTGCGCGCTGGCGGCGTGAAGGTCGACGGCAATCTCTTCATCTCGAATCGCGCGCAAGTGATTCTTCCTTACCATCGCCAGATGGAACTGGGGTCGGAGAATGCCCCCGGCCGCGTGAAAATTGGGACGACCTCGCGAGGGATTGGTCCGGCTTACGAGGACAAGATGGGACGCCGTGGTTTGCGCGTCGCGGACTTGCTCGACTCGGCCCTGCTGCGGACGCACATTGAAAATGCGGTTCGGGAAAAGAACATGATCGGGCACGCGCTGTTTAACTCCGATCCACTCGATGCCGACAAAATGTTCAAGGAATATTCGGAAGCGGCGGAACAGATTCGACCGTTTGTCTGCGATACCGCGTGGCTACTGAACAAAGCGATTGCAGACGGCAAGTCCGTGGTATTCGAAGGCGCGCAGGGGACGATGCTCGATATCGATCACGGCACGTATCCATTCGTGACGTCGTCGAGTGCGACGTCCGGAGGAGCGGTGACCGGAACGGGCGTTCCGCCGACGTCGATCGATACCGTGATCGGCATCACCAAGGCGTACTGTACGCGCGTGGGAGAAGGACCGTTCCCGAGCGAACTGCTCGACGAGCAGGGCGAAGACCTGCGCAAGCGGGGCAACGAATTTGGCGCGGTGACGGGACGTCCGCGGCGCACGGGCTGGCTGGATTTGCCTCTGTTGCGCTACGCTGGCATGATTAACGGCATCGCCTGGCTGGTGGTGACCAAGCTCGACGTGCTCGACCATCTCAAGGAAATTCCGGTTTGCGTGGGATACAAGATCAACGGGAAAGAGACGGTCGAAGTTCCGGCACAGGCCTGCGGTTACGAGAAGATCGAGTGCGTGTACAAGAAGATGCCGGGCTGGGCCACTCCCACGCAGGACATTCAAACGGTGGAAGGATTACCCAAGGCGGCGCGCGAGTATCTTGCTTTCATCGAAAAGGAAACCGGAGCGCGTGTCGGCATGATTTCGACCGGGCCCGATCGCGAACAGACAATTCTAGTGCCGGAATTTGTGAGCCAGTTGGGCCTGCAACCAATCAAGCGCCCGGCGGCTCGATCCTGAACCTATAATCAAGAGAGAGCAAGAACGGAGCGACGGATGGTGGTCCTGGCAGTGACGTGGATGGCGAAGGTCGGACGCGAGTCCGAAGTGGCAGCACTCTTTGAGAAGCTAACCGCCGAGTCGCGCAAGGAGCCCGGCTGCGTGATGTACCAGGTACACAAGCACAAGACCGAAGCGCGGCGCTTCTTCATCTACGAACAATACAAGGACGACGCGGCGCTCGAAGCGCACCGCTCCACTCCACATTTTCTCCAGCTTGCGAAAAAAGAATTGCCCAAGGTCGGGGATCGGACCGAAGGGCATTTGTTCGAACCGCTGGGCTGATTCGAGTTATTACTTTCTGACTTCGGTCTCCAGCGACGACATGCCACCGATGATCTGCCAACTGTTCCCGACCCTTATCCAGGTGTGAGTGATGCGGGATGTCTTTGGTTCGCCGTGCCGGTCTTTGTCGGTCCAGGCCGACGTCAACCAGTAATGCACGACCACCAGATTCTCAGTCGCCTCGCTATCTGCGGGTTCTAGAACGTAGGACTCCATGTGAAGTCCTTTCGTCGTATTTGCGGTGATCCAATCGGTGATGTGGTCCGTGCGAACAGGCTTAGGGCTCATGTAGGGCCAACCGACAAAGTTGGGATGCCACAATGCGCGGTAGGCCGGCAGATCCACCGCCTTCACCTCTTCCCAGTAGGAATGCTCCAGCTTCCAAACCGCCGTTTCTGCAGTGGACTGTTGAGCGAAACAGAACGCAGCCATGCAATGCAAGAGGACGGCGGCCAACGCGATATTCCTGGTCATGATGTTGTCCTTAGGGCAACGCCGTTTTCCCTGAAGGGAGCGGTTACTTGCCCTTGTCGATCATCAATTCCCCGCCCGACGCGTAGCTTTCCTTCGAGAGCTCCACGAAGGTCACAACGATCGCTTCGCGCCGCGCGCCTGCTTCTTCCACCATGGTGTCGGTAATGCGTTGTGCGATCTTGCGCTTCTGATCGGCAGTGCGGCCTTGCAGCATAGTGACTTGAACTAGAGGCATAGAAGAAACCTTCCGGATAGGGCTTGCCTGCTCAGGCTAGCAGGGGCATGTCCCTTTCGTCACCTTGATTCACGCAAGTTTTTCTTATATAGACATTCTATATACAGGAAGGCAGGCTCATATGACCTCGATCGACGCGCAGATTAAGCGGGGGAGCGCCGAACTTGCCGTTCTCACACTGCTCGCGGAGAACCCGCTGCACGGCTACGAAATCGCCAAGCGTATCGAAACCGAGAGCAAAGGCGTGTTGCGGTTCGATATGGCATCACTCTATCCCATGCTTTACCGCTTTGAACGAAAGGCCTGGGTCAAGGCCGAATGGCAAACGCTGCCCAACGGTCGTCGCCGTCGCTGCTACCGACTTACACCAGCGGGCAGGAAGCAAATTGAGCCGCTGCGCGCCCAGTGGCGTGCTTTCTTCCAAGCGCTTCAGAACGTCACGGGGTTTCAAAATGCCTGACTGGAAAAAACTGATCCGGAAACACGTGGTTGCACTGCGAGTTTGCCCTGCTAGCTTTGGCGACGAACTCGTAAATGAATGGGCGAATCATCTTGAAGATTCCTTCGAGATGTTCCAGAACGAGGGATTGTCTAGGGAAGATGCGTTGGGCCGGAGCCTGGATCAGATCCGCCAGTTCTCGGGGATAGGTTCACAGCTGCGGATCTTAAGGGAGGCACTCATGCGTGGCTTTACGAAGCAAGTTGCACTGCCAGGCGTGCTTACGTTTGCATTGGCAACGGCTATCGGCGCAGCACTCGATTTCGCTAATATCAGGCCGAAAACCATTCTTTTCAGCGATGGACTATTCCTGTCGCTGCCCCTCCAGTTGCTCAGTTTGCTTCCACTTTGTGGAGCGATTGGCGCGTACCTCTCGCATCGCAACGGTGGTTCGGCTCTTCAGCGCATTGCTGCGTCTATGTTCCTCCCCGCGATCATGGCGGTGCTATTCGTCGCCACCGCCGTTGCGGGAGGGATAATGTCGCGATTGGTTCCAAACTATGGATGGAATGCCTCGTTGGTTGTTCGAGGCCTTGCACTCTGGCTGACAACCTATGCAATCTTGCCGGCAATTCCCCTTCTTCTGGGGTCTGCCGCCGAGATCAAGGTCAGTTCGATGCGCACACACCCGATGTGAACGGGGCAGCGCGCGGCAAAACCGCGCTACTGCGCCAGTTCGTATCCGGCAAAAAAGAAACTCAACTCAAAGCGAGCGGTGTCTTCCGCATCCGATCCGTGGATCGCGTTGTATTCGATGGTGCTCGCCCACTTTTTGCGGATGGTGCCTTCTTCGGCATTCGCAGGGTTGGTAGCGCCCATAAGTTTGCGCAGATCGGCGATGGCATTTTCTTTTTCGAGCGCCAAGGCGACGACGGGGCCGCTTGACATGAAATCCGTCAGCGAGCTGTAGAACGGGCGGGCCGCATGCACGGCGTAGAACTGCTCGGCCTGATGCTTGGAGATCTCCAGCATCTTCATGGCGAGGATATGGAAGCCGTTCTTTTCGAACTGCTCGATGATGTCTCCGATCGCGTTCTTCTTGACCGCGTCCGGCTTGATGATGGTGAGAGTACGCTGCAGGGTTTTCATGGAATTTGTCGTTTGTCCTTGGTTCTTAGTCGTTGGTCGTTGGTCATTCGCTTAAAATCTCGATCTCGCGCGATTCCTACGCCTTTGCGGTCGCACCAATCGCGGCCGCAAGTGTTTCGCCGATGTCGGCGGGGGATTTCGCCACCCGGATACCGCATTTTTCCATCGCCGCAATTTTTTCGGCGGCCGTGCCTTTGCCGCCGGAGATGATCGCTCCAGCATGGCCCATACGGCGGCCGGGAGGCGCAGTCTGTCCGGCGATGAATCCGACGACTGGTTTCTTCATGTTGGCTTTCACGAAGTCGGCGGCGAGTTCCTCGGCGTTGCCGCCAATTTCTCCGATCATGACAACCGCTTCCGTTTCCGGATCGCGATTGAACAGATCCAGCGCGTCGATGAAGTTCGTTCCGATGATGGGATCGCCGCCGATGCCGATCGCGGTCGATTGTCCGATGCCGCGCTGCGTCAGCTGGTGCACCGCTTCATAGGTCAGCGTGCCAGAGCGCGAAACGATGCCGACGTTGCCTTCTTTGTGAATGCTGCCGGGCATGATGCCGATTTTGCATTTGCCGGGAGAGATGATGCCGGGACAATTCGGACCGATCAGGCGCGAGCGGCGGTCTTGCAGAAATTCCCAGGCGCGGACCATGTCAAGCGTCGGGATGCCCTCGGTGATACACACGATGAGCTCGATTTCGGCATCGGCGGCTTCCATGATGGCGTCCGCGGCGAATGGAGGCGGAACAAAAATCACGGTCGCGTTGGCGCCGGTTTTGTCGGCCGCTTCCTGCACGGTGTTGAAGATCGGCCAGCCTTCGTGGGTCGTGCCGCCCTTGCCGGGAGTGACTCCGCCGACTACCTGCGTTCCGTACGCGGCGGAGGCCTTGGCGTGAAATGTTCCTTCGCGTCCGGTCAGGCCCTGCACGATCAATCGCGTCTTCTTGTTAACCAGAATTGCCATGATTGCTCTTTCCTGAAAAACTAAGCTTTTGCGGCTGCCACTACTTTGTCGGCTGCATCCTTCATCGTCTCTGCGATCAGGAAGTTCAGGCCGGATTCTTTCAGAATCTTCTTGCCTTCTTCAACGTTGGTGCCTTCGAGGCGCAGCACGACCGGCAACTGAATATTCGTTTTGCGAGCTGCTTCGACGACGCCGCTGGCGAGCGTATCCACGCGGAGAATCCCGCCAAAGATGTTGATCAGCACGGCTTTCACGCTCTTGTCGCTGAGCAGGATTTCGAACGCATGCGCCACTTGTTCGGCATTGGCGCCGCCGCCGACGTCGAGAAAATTCGCCGGCAGGCCTCCCGCATACTTGATGATGTCCATGGTGGCCATGGCGAGACCGGCGCCGTTCACCATGCAGCCGACGCTGCCATCAAGCTTGATGTAGTTCAGGTTGTACTTCGAGGCCTCGACTTCGAGCGGGTCTTCTTCCGTAAGATCGCGCAGGTCGCGGATGTCGGGATGGCGGAAGAGTGCGTTATCGTCGAAAGTCATCTTCGCGTCCAGCGCAAACACGCGTCCATCGGTCGTCGTAATAAAAGGATTGATCTCGACCAGCGACGCATCTGTTTCCAGGAATGCACGGTAGAGGCCAATGAGAAATTTCACTGCGGGATTGATCTGGGCGCCGGTGAGTCCGAGGGCGAACGCGATCTTGCGCGCCTGGAAAGCTTCCAGTCCCATGCCCGGATCGATGTGCTGCTTCAGGATCGCTTCGGGATTCGTGGCCGCCACCTGCTCGATGTCCATGCCACCCGCTGCGGATGCCATGAAAACGGGCTTGCCTTCCGCGCGGTCGACGAGGATGCCGAGATAGAGTTCCTTCTCGATGGGCAACGTTTCCTCAATCAGCAAGCGCCGTACGACTCGGCCTTCGGGTCCGGTCTGGTGCGTGACGAGTGTCATGCCGAGGATTTTGCCGGCGAGTTCACTGGCTTCCTGCACGGACTTGGCAATCTTGACGCCGCCGCCCTTGCCGCGCCCGCCGGCATGGATCTGCGCTTTAACGACTACGCCTGTGGCTCCAGCGTTGAACAATTCCTGCGCTGCAGCTTCGGCCTGTTCGCGGGTTTGCGCCATGGTGCCGCGCGGCACCGTCACACCGAACTTCCTCAGGATTTCTTTCCCCTGATACTCGTGAATCTTCATAATGATTCCTGGATTGCGTACTCGCTCGATTTCAAACTGAGAGAACCCCGCTTGCAGATTCGGAGAGCAGTCAGCAAACTTCCAATTTTATAGGACGTTCCGGCAATCGGCAAAGGATGACGGCACAAGCAGGCGTGATCACGGTCACTGCCGGGGCCGGAGCCAGATGGATATTGCCATCAGTCCCGAACCAATCAACAAGTATTTCCAGGCTTGGCCATCGTGCGCTTGGTAGCTTCGAAAAACATAAACGACGGTAAAGAGGGCGATCAAAACGTACGAGCACCAGTGCGTTTTAGATTGAAAGCGCTCATACCACGTCTGCTTGCTGCCACCATCCATCAGAACCATGATGTGCGTCTCTTTGGTGATTTGCTTTGTCAGGATAATTATCACCCCTTTTGCAACAGAAACCTGCATCGCGTCACCGACCGCGGTAGTCTGATAGGCAATATGAAACTGGTATCCGTGAATGTCGGCATGCCGCGTCTGCTGAGCTCGAAGGGCGCAACTTTCAAGACCGGGATATTCAAGAAGCCCGTTGCCGGGCGGATCATGCTGCGAAGAACCAATCTGGACGGCGACCGCCAGGCCGACCTCTCCGTGCATGGCGGGCCGGGCAAGGCGGTGTACGGCTATCCGTCGGAACATTATCCCTTCTGGCGCAAGGAATTGTTGCTCGACGAATTGCCCTGGGGATCGTTGGGTGAAAACTTCACGACCGAGGGTCTGCTCGAGACCGGGGTGAGTATGGGGGACCGGTTCCGCCTCGGGTCAGCGGAGATCGTCGTCACTACTCCCCGCATGCCTTGTTACAAACTGGCGGCGAAGTTTCAACGCGACGACATCATTCAGAGCTTCCTGCGCAGCGGGTTCAGTGGTTTTTACTTTTCTGTGGCGGAGGAAGGCGAAGTGGGTGCGGGTGACGACTTCCAGCTTCTTGGAAAAGAAACTCCCAGCCTGACGATCGCCGAGATCAATCATATTTACTTCACCCCGTCGCCGGATGTTGCGTTGCTCAAGCAGGCAGTGGAAATCAAGAGCTTGCCCGAAAGCTGGCGCGAACGCTTTCAATCGCGCATCGAAGCAGCCCACCACAAACAGCGGATTTGAAAGGATGTGTCTGCTGGAGTAGTTTGGAAAACAGAAATGATCACCGAAGTCCTTCACCGGGTAGTGAACCACCGCACCTCTCTCTCGCGCGCTGAAGCACGAGAGGTGATGGCGGAAATCCTTACGGGGAAGTGCACCGACGCGCAGATTGCGGCGTTGCTGGTTGGCCTGCATATGAAGGGCGAGACGGTGGAAGAGATCGTTGGATTCGCCGAGGCAATTCGTGGAGCGGCGACGCATCTGGAACTGCATGGAAATTCCGTCCTGGACGCGAGCGGCACGGGTCGCGATGCGCTCGTGGATACATGCGGCACGGGCGGCGATGCCAGCGGCACATTCAATATCTCAACCGCGACGGCGTTTGTGGCGGCGGGTGCAGGCGTGCGGGTTGCAAAACACGGCAATCGCAGCGTCACCTCGAAGTGCGGCTCGGCGGATGTGATGGAGTCGCTGGGCGTCAACATCAACTTGTCGGCGGCGCAGGTGGCGGCGTGCCTGGATAAAGTCGGCATTGCCTTTCTGTTCGCGCCCGCGATGCACTCCGCGATGAAGTATGTGCAGCCTGTCCGTCGAGACCTGCGGCTACGCACGGTCTTCAATCTGCTTGGGCCGCTTACGAATCCGGCGCGCGCGACTTGCCAGGTGGTTGGCGTCTATGCGGACGATCTGGTGGACAAGCTGGCGGAAGCCCTGAGCATGCTGGGATTGCGTCGGGCGCTGGTTGTCCACGGGAGCGACGGGCTGGACGAAGTCACGATCTCGGGGCCTACGCGGATCGGCGAAGTACGCAACGGCAGCGTACATACGTACGAAGTGACACCAGAGGAATTCGGCCTCAGTCGCGCCGCGCTCGATGACATCGCGGGCGGAGATGCCGCGTTCAACGCATCATTAATCCGCGATGTACTAGCCGCGAAGCAGTCGGCTCACCGTGATGTCGTGATCCTGAACGCGGGCGCCGCACTCGTGGCCGCTGGTCGAGCTGATCATTTAAGGGATGCAGTGCCGCTAGCGGCGGAGGCGATTGACTCAGGAGCGGCCCGCGAAAAGTTGCAGGCCCTGGTTAATTTCTCCGGCCATCCAGAGTTGTCATCCTGAGCGATGCCAAGGACCTGCTGCCTCACTAACTGCTACTGACTACTTCCCACTCGCCTGTTGTTTCAGTTTCTCAATCTGCTGCAGGTGGTTGGCACCGTGGATGCCGATCCGTTGGATAATTTCGGCGACGTTCATTTCTCGTTGAAATTCGGGGCGGTGAGCAGACTTCTTAAGGTCGGCTGCGTTGACTTGCTTCAACAGGCGCAGGTTGTGATGGCGCGCGATTCCATAAAAGGCGACGAGTTCGGCCGGAGGCGTATCCATGTAGTGCAGGTTGCGTGCCCATGCATCCTGATCGAGAGGCGCGATGACGGGCTTTTCATCAGCGAGCATTTGGCGCATACGATATCCGACGACGATCTCCATGTCGGCGAGGTGACCGAGAATTTCGAGTACGCACCATTTGTCAGGCGATGGTTTGTAGCGCAAAACCTTATCTGGCAGGCCTGAGACGGCAAGCGCGATCTCTTTCGGGCTTTTTTCGGCAGCGTCGAGGAGCTTCTTGATTTCGGTGTCAGTCATGGGGTGAACTGGTCTTCATAGTTATTGGTAAATGTTAGGGGGGCGCTCGCTGTTCGTCCTTCGCGGTCGCTAACGCAAACCGCATATGGAGAGCGCGCGGGCACCAGATTAGCAAGTACAAATTGCAAATTGCTTTACTTTACTTCCACCTTCTCCAGGTACGCTGCCACCTGTACGTTCCATCCCAATTCTTTCTTCATCGTATCTTGCAGTTGGGACGAGGCAGCAGGTTCGCCGTGCACGAGGTACGTTACGCCTGGTTGATTGGTGAAGGTGTGCAACCATTGCAGCAGTTCAGGTGTATCGGCGTGGTCGCTGAACTGTTCGAGAGCCGCGATCTGCGCACGGATGGGTACGAACTGTCCAAAGATTTTGACTTCCGGCGCTCCACTCTTGATGATTCCGCCGCGCGTGCCCGGAGCTTGAAAACCGATGAAGAGGACCAGGTTCTTTGGGTCGGGAAGGCGCTGAGCAAGATGATGCAGAATGCGTCCGCCGGTGACCATGCCGCTGGAAGAGATAATGATGCAGGGAAACTGGCTCGCGTTAATCTTCTTTGATTGTTCCGCAGTGAGTGCGAACGTCAATCCTGGCCAGTCGAGGGGCGATCCATATTTCTTGATCAGATCGGCGGCTTGCGGCGTGTACTCCTCGGAATGCTTCAAGTAGACGTCGACGGCCTTGATCGCCATCGGACTGTCGCAATAGACGGGCACGCGCGGAATCTGTCCCGACTCCATCAACTCCTTCAGCATGAAAATAAATTTCTGGGTTCGTTCGACTGCAAATGCCGGGACTACAACGCTACCGCCGCGTTGCACAGTTTCACGAATCAACCGGGCAAGTTCGGGGCGCGGGTCAGTGTCAGGATGTTTGCGATTGCCATAGGTGGATTCCATGACCAGAACGTCGGTGGCTTCGCCTTCCTGAGGTCCGGAGTGCACGATTTTTCCGGGAGCAATCTGACTGTTACGCACGCGTCCAATGTCGCCTGTAAAGAGCAGGCGGCGCGATTGACCGTCGGTCTTGAGCGTAAGCTCCGCCATGGTCGAGCCGAGGATGTGAGCGGCGGGTACGAAGCGGAATGAAAGTTCGGGGCTCACTTGCGTCGTCTGACCGACGACGACCGGCTTGAAATATTGCATGCAGTTCTGCGCATCCAGCAGCGTGTACAGAGGCAGTGCCGGATCGTGCTTGGATGCTTTGGTCTTGTTGTAGTACGCCGCATCTTCTTCCTGCAGGTGACCGGAATCGGCGAGCACGATCGAGCAGAGTTCGATGGTAGCTTGCGTTGCGTAGATGGGGCCGCGAAATCCTTCTTTCACCAGGCGGGGAATCCAGCCGCAGTGGTCGAGGTGCGCGTGCGTAAGGATAACAGCATCAATTTGTGGAGACGGAACTGGAGGTTCCTGCCAATTGCGCTCGCGCCATTCTTTTTGTCCCTGAAATAGGCCGCAGTCGATCAGGACCTGAAGGCCCTGTTTGCCGGTCGAATCAATCGTGGTGTTGATCAGGTGTTTCGAGCCAGTCACGGTGCCGGCGGCGCCGAGGAATTGAATGTAGGACAAGAGTTCCTCCAGTCGAGATGATCAAGAGAATCTAACACGAGGGCAGAGGTCAGAGGTCGGATTGCCGAGGTGAAAATCCAAAGCTGTGAGGCCGGTACTTATCTTTGCATTCTGACCTCGAACCTCTGACCTCAGGCTACTACTCGGAAATCTTGAATACGTTGTTGGTCAGGTCGCTCTCCGGCACACTGCCATCATTGACGACGACTTCGGTGGCGGTGCCGGGCACTTCTACGCGAGTGGTGGCGGTGGACTTGGCGCGAACCTCGATCCGGCGCGTGATTTCGCCGGTACCGAAACGAATCGTGAAGGGAACTTCAGCTCCGGCAGAGCCCAGATTTTCGATGGTGACGGTCGCGAGTTGGATGTCTTTCGCGCCCTTCCACAGATGCACGGACAGCACGCGGAGGTCAGGTAAGCCGCGATCGTGATCGACCCAGTCGTCAAAGAACCAGTCTAGATCGCGCTTGGCTGCTGCTGTGACGAGTTGCTCCAGATACCTGGGGTTGGTGTCGTCCGCGGCGCGATATTTGTGGAGCACCTGCTTGAGTGCATCCTCGCCGATCATGTCGCGCAACATCCACCAGACGTAGGCGGCTTTGCTGCGGTAATAACTCTCATCAAAGGTGGTCGTCAGTGGCTGACCGGAATTTTTACCTTCTGCCACGGTCACTTCTTTTTCTACTTCTACGAAAGTGGTGCGATGCAGATTCAGAAAATCGATGGCAGCGGACCGGCCGTTCTGCTTTTGTTCGCGATACAACGCTTCTGCGAAATGAGCGAGGCCTTCGTGGACCCAGGGACGCGGAGAAGAGAATGCAGAGTGCACGAGTTCGTGAACCAGATTGATCTCGGCCTGCTTACCATCCTCGCGCGCCAGGGACGTCAGCAGCAGCGTTCCGCTCTCGAAGGGCGCTGCCTTGGGATCGAGCAGGTCTGCTATTGCGATGACCGTGTTGGGTGTACCAAACCATTCGGTCACGAACTTCGTGGCAGGGGCAACCGAGTCTCCGTAGATTGCAGCGCCCTCTTCGTGGCCCGGCATCGTGTAAACGCTTACCTTCGACGAATCACCAGCGGAGACATGCTTGTAATTCGCCACGACGAAAGAAGGAGTGATACAGGCAACGGGCTCAAACCGGCGCTCGGAGCAAAAATAAGACGATGAGGGGTGATCCTTTTCTCCCGCTGCGCTGCCTCGAACTCCACTAACGGCATCGCCCATGAGCACTGCTTCCGCGGCCGCCGGACTTTCCGAAGTGCAAAAGCGGACGATCATTGAACTGGCAGCGGCCCGTGCTCTCCACCGGTCTGCCACCTGAAACATGCTGTTGCCTTCGGAGAAATCCGCCGCCTCGGTCGCAATCGGATACCACGCTACGTAGCCTGCTCCGCGCACGGCGGTGAACTTCGGACTGATCTGGTCCCAGCTGGCGTGTTTGGCGATGTCTTCGGGGACGCCAATCTGCGTGAGCCGGGATGAGTCCTGGGCAATGGTGCCCTCGTAGCCGACTTCCAGTTCCACGGAATCCTTCGGCTTGATCTCGGCCGGTAACGTGACGATGGCTTCAGAGAGCGCGCCGGTGTGATCGATGTCGGAAACGTAAGGCTGCGAGACGTACTGGAGGGCTTTGTCCCCTGCCTTGATGGAACGCCAGGCAAGCGATGCCGAGATTTGCAGGACGGCTATTTTCTGGGGTTGGGTGGAATCGTTGCGGAGCGTGATTTTACCGCGCGCGCCGAGGCGTTGCTGCTCAGGTTCGAGACGAATCTCCAGATCGTATTTTGTGAAGGCAAAGGCTTCACGATCGATGGCCAGGGCAGAAGAGCTCAGGCAGCAGAGCAGGACGAGCGCCCAAAAGAACCTCATGATTACTTCGATGCGGCCGGACGCCGCTGGCGCACCACTTCAAACAATACAATTCCTGCCGCTACCGACACGTTGAGTGACGGAACCTGTCCCAGCATCGGGATGGAGACGAGAAAATCACAGTGTCGCCGGACGAGGTCATGCAATCCCTTGCCTTCGGCTCCCAGGACTACGGCGCAATGCATCTTGTAGTCGACTTTGTCGTAAGTTTGCGGACCGCGTTCGTCGAGTCCAACGACCCAGATGTTGTTCGATTTCAATTCCTCGAGTGCGCGCGAGATGTTCGTCACTTTCGCGATCGGAAGATGTTCGCTGGCCCCGGCAGAAACTTTGGCGACGACGCCTGTAACGCCGGCGGCGCGACGATCCGGGACTACTACGCCGTCGGCGCCGGCAGCGTCGGCGGTCCGCAGGATTGCTCCCAGGTTGTGCGGATCTTCGACGCCGTCCAACACAACGATCAGCGAGTGTTCGGCGCGGCGCGCAGCCAGCAGGTCGTCGAGGTCGTTGTATTGCTTGGCGGAGGTTACGGCGACGAGTCCCTGATGCGCGGCGTTGCCAGCCAGTTGGTCGAGTTCAGTTCGCGTCAGGAAGCGAACTTGCACGCCGATCTTGCGGCACTCGTCGATCACGCGCTTGAGGCGGATGTCCTTGCGTTCGGAGGCGACACCCACCCATTGAAAATTGCGGCCTCGGGCTTTAAGTGCTTCGACGACGGTATTGATTCCGTAGAGAACGTTCATGGCGAAGACTTAGTTTACTCTCTGCCCGATGCTCTGACTTGAAACCCCTGGAAACTATCATCCTGAACGAAGCAAGGGATCTGTACTGCGGTTCCCTCACTTCGTTCGGGATGACAGTTCCTAGGGTTCGAACACCGGCGTCAGCCCGTCCCGCTACAGCCTGCTAGACTAAAAACTTGGGAGAAGAACCGTTGAACAGTGTCTATATCGTGTCGGCGGTGCGTACGCCGATCGGAAAATTCGGGGGTACGCTGGCTTCGCAGACCGCGGCTGACATGGGTGTAGTCGCGGCCAAAGCTGCGATGGAGCGGGCTGGAGTTCGTCCGGAACAGGTCGAAGAGGCGATCTTCGGCAATGCGCGGCAGGCGGGCGGCGGGCCGAATCCAGCGCGGCAGATTTCGATCCGCAGCGGCGTCCCGCAGGAGGTCCCGGCCTACACGGTGAACAAAGCGTGCGCTTCGGGAATCAAGAGCATCGCACTCGGCTTTCAGGAAATTGCCACTGGGAATCTGGAATGTGTTCTCGCGGGCGGCACCGAGTCGATGTCGCGGCTTCCTTATTATCTTGAGGGCGGGCGATGGGGATACCGGATGGGCCATCAGGAACTCGTCGACGGCATGTATCGGGACGGATTTTTTTGTCCGCTGGCAAAAATGTTGATGGGAGAAACGGCGGAGGTGTTGGCCGAGCAGTACAAAATTTCCCGCGAAGTACAGGACGAGTTCGCATTGGTTTCCCAAAGGCGTGCGGCGACGGCTCAATCGAGCGGACGCCTGGACGCGGAGATTGTGCCGGTCACGATCGAAGGGAAAAAAGGTTCTACGATTTTCGCGCGCGACGAACATCTGTTTCTTGAAGCGACCCCGGAAAAGATGGCCAAGCTTGCGCCGGTATTTTCAAAGACGGGCACGATTTCAGCAGGCAATTCGTCAGGCATCACGGATGGCGCGGCGGCAGTTGTGCTCGCCAGCGAGAATTTCGTGAAGAAAAACAATCTGAAGCCATTGGCGAGGATCATGGCGGCTACTTCCGCCGGTGTCGACCCGAAAATCATGGGCATCGGGCCGGTCCCCGCGATTCGCAAGATGGAAGCGAAGCATGGCCTGAAACTCGCCGACTTCGATCTCGTTGAACTCAACGAGGCATTTGCTGCGCAAGTGCTGGCCTGCGATCGAGAATTACATTTCAACCGCGAGAAGTTGAACGTCAACGGTGGCGCCATTGCACTGGGGCATCCGATTGGATGTACGGGAACGCGGATCACGGTCACGCTCGTTCACGAAATGTTGAAGCGCAAAGCGAAGCGCGGTCTCGCCACTCTGTGCGTGAGCGGCGGCATGGGGATGGCGCTGGCGATCGAAAATGTCTGAACGTCACAGGTAGTCCCCTTCGGGGGTTCCGTTCGTTTCAGCGCTATACTCAACGGAGATATTGTTCGCCTGCGGCCAAGTGCTTATGCCCATTTCTGCCGTTATCGTCGACGATGAACAACTGGCCCGCGATGAACTGGCGTTTCTTGTCCAGAGTGGTGGAGAGGTCACGGTTGTGGCGCAGGGCAAGAACGGGCTGGAGGCAGTCAGCCTGATAAAAGAGCACAGTCCCGACCTGGTTTTTCTGGATGTGCAGATGCCGGGGCTCGATGGCTTTGGAGTCATCAAGAAATTACTCGACCGCAGGTTGCCTCTTCCCAAGATCGTGTTCGCTACCGCTTTCGACCAGTACGCGGTAAAAGCGTTCGAAGTGAATGCGGTGGATTACATCCTGAAACCTTTTGACAAGAAGCGAGTGACGCAGGCGGTGGAAAAGGCACGTGCGCAGATTGGCGAGAATTCCGGGTCGGATGAAAAACTGGACGCGCTGGTTCGCATGCTGGAGTCGCAGAAGTCGCAGACTGCCAAGATCCTGATCAAGGCGGCAGGACGGTTGCTGCTAGCCGATCCGAAGGACATTTGCTACGCAACCATCGATGATGGAGTGATCACTGTGGTCACCACCGGGCACGCCGGCATGGAAGGACAGAGTAACTGCCGCACGCTCGAAGAACTCAACGAGAATCTGAATCCCAGCCTGTTCTGGCGGGCGCACCGTTCGTTTCTGGTCAACATTCATCACATCCGCGAAGTGGTGCCGTGGTTCAAGAGTTCCTACCAGCTCCGCATGGATGATAAGAAGCAGACAGAAATTCCCGTCAGCCGCGCACAGACCCGCCGCCTTCGCGAACTCTTCAACCTCTAGGAATCCAAAAAAGAAAAAACGGGCGGCCCAAAAGTGCGCGGGGCCGCCGCGGGGGAGGAATTTCTATGAGGCGATGGCCTGCAATGCGATCCGATTCGCGATCACGAGGGTTGAGCCTTCCAGGCGGATCAACTCTTTTCGTTTCAGATCACTCAGCAGGCGGGTCACGGTTTCTCGCGAGGATCCGATCATTTGAGCGATTTCTTCATGGGTGAAATTTGAGGCGACGCGCACCTCCAAGTTGCGTGGCTCTTTCGCGGCCCACGAAAGTAGAAGGCGAGCTAGTTTCTCGGTGGAACTGCGCGCGAGGAGAAGATCGTGGACATCGTGGAAGGCCGATCCGATCTCCTGCCCCAGAAGCCGCGCGCATGCCAGCGCGGCGTGACTATTGCAGCTGACCAGGTTGAGAAAGCTTTCGCGGTCGACGAATTTGATCTGACAAAGCTCAAGCGTGGTTGCTTCGATCGGGGAGGGCGTACCGGAAACGACTGCACTCAAGCCGAGCACCTGGCGATCGCCCGCGACCTTGAGAATGACGGTCTTGCCGTCTTTCGCTTGCACGGAAAGTTTTACGCGGCCGGAGCAGACGATGAAAACGCCGCGTGGCGATTGTCCTTCCGTCATCAGCAGGGCATCGGGCGGGTACAGTGTGAGGTGTCCCATGCCATGTAACTCGGCCAGGAGCGGATCCGGCAGGGAGCAGAAATCGCCCTCCCGGCGCAACGTGCAGCTTAGACAACCGTCGGAAAACATGAAGCGGCGAGGCACACGCATAGAATTCCTGCTCGCCACAATCGGGCCAGTCGATGTCGCGGTCGCGGAGAAACTGAAGGTGCCGAGCATGCTTCGACGGTGCACCCTAACAGCCATCTCGCCGGCATTCGCGAATCAAAGAAAGCAGGCTAGTTACTGCGGAACTAGAGTTCGATGAAGGAGTTCACTCGACGGAGGGTTGGCAAGATTGCCCAAAAACTCGGCAGGGCATCAATCCAAATATTCAGTACGCGATATGCCAAGTTTCTGAAGCTTGTATTGAAGGGTGGTGCGTTTCAGTCCCAAACGGGCTGATGCTCCGCGCGGGCCGGAGAGAACACCTCGGGTCTGGCGCAGGATGTCGATGATGTGGTCCCGCTCGCGGTCGCGCAGGGTGCCTTCCGAGCCATTTTGCCGGCGAGCAATTTCTTGTCGTAACTCGGTCAGGGGAGCACGTAGCACCGAGCCTTCGGAAAGGATTACAGAGCGTTCAATGAAATTCTCCAGTTCTCGAATGTTGCCCGGCCAGTTCCACTGCATCATGGCGTCCAATGCTTCCTGGGGAACGGTTTCAATATGGCGGCCTAACCGTGCCGAGGACTTTTCAACGAAATGGCGAACCAGCGCCGGAATGTCTTCGCGGCGTTCACGCAGTGCAGGGAGATGGAGCGGAAAAACATGCAGCCGGTAGAAAAGATCGCTGCGAAACTGTTTCTGTTCCACCGCGAGCGACAGATCCCGATTGGTGGCGGCAATCAGACGTGTGTCCACGCGAATGGTCCGCGTGCCGCCCAGACGTTCGAACTCCTGATCCTGCAGTACCCGGAGCAATTTGGGCTGCAGTTCGAGAGCGATTTCGCCGATCTCGTCGAGAAACAGAGTGCCCTTGTCGGCCAACTCGAGCCTGCCAATCTTCTGGCTCACGGCGCCGGTGAAGGCGCCTTTTTCGTGTCCGAATAACTCACTCTCGAGCAGGCCGGTCGGAATGGCGGCGCAGTTCAGTTTGATGAGGCTACGCTCCTTGCGCCGGCTCATGCTATGGATTGAGCGCGCGATGCGTTCTTTGCCGGTGCCGGTTTCGCCGGTGATCAGCACCGTGGAATCGGTCGCCGCAACAATCGAGGCGTAGTCCAGAACACTTTTCAGCGCAGGGCTACGGCCTACAATTTCGTTCCACCGCATCTCGCCGCGGATTTCACCTTCGAGCTGGCGCTTATCGCTGGCCAGGCGGTGTTTTAACTGCGCGATTTCGCGATGGGCACTGGCATTCCGGATTGCGGAGGCAATCAGGTTCGCTACCTGCTGCAGGTATTCGATATTGGCCGGACTGAATGCGTTCTTCTCCGTACTCCCCAAGTTGAGGGTTCCCCACGGCCGATCGGCGGCAATCAGGGGGACGTTGACTAACGACTGTACTCCGGTCGTACGCAAGGTGTTGCCGAGTGGCGTATCCAGCCGGGCCAGGTCTTCTGCGGTCCAGACGACCGCTTTGCGCGTTTCGAGAGCGCGCCGCGAGAGAGCTTGTTTCACTGGTACATGATCGCCCTGAGCGTGATATGCGTCCCAGGGATGGGTATCGGCGGCATATCGACGCAACGACGTACCATCTTCTTCCAGCAACGTGAGTGCGGAAAAGTCGTGACGGATGATTCCGTGGAGGTCGGCGAGAATATTCGCAGACAGATCCTCCAAGTCCAGGTTTGTGCCGAGATCCCTGCCGATTGTGACCAGGCCCTGCAGTCGTTCGAGCTGAATCTCCGTCGCATGATAAGCTTCCCGATTTTCCAGAGCGAAGGCGAGCACGTATGCGATGCGCCGCAAGAATTCCAAGTCCGCCGCGTCGGGAACACCGGGACGAGTTGTGCCGATGCCGAGCGCTCCGAAACGGTTTCCCGGTGTGGTCAGGGGCTCCGCGGAATAGGAACGCACGCCCTGTTGACGGAGTTCCTCCGTGCAGAGCGGGAAGCGCTTCTCCGATTCTACGTCGGCGATGGTCACCGCCTGCTGATGCGTCCAGATCCACCCGCCGAAACAGTCTTCTACCGCAAAACCATCGAACTGTCCGTGGTCTTCGGGTCCCTTCCAGTAGTGGGTGATCATGCAGTTCTGGATAGGGTCATAGAGGGCGAATTTCAGGTAGTCGCAAGCGGTGACGCTGAGAATGCGGGGGGCTAATTCTTTGAGGATGTCGGGAAGGCTGGGTGCCCGAACGACGAGTTCGGTGGCCTCAACAAGCAACTGATCCCGATTAACAACTATTTGTTCTGAGGCTGGCCGTTGAACGTACGGCAGGTCGGTTTGGCGACGCGCATCTTCTCCTGTGCGAGGAGAGTTCTCCGCCATGTGCGTACCTCATCAATTCTTCCGCACGGTTACAGCGCCGGGCAGCAGATTTGGAGCGTCAGATTATCGGGTGGTCGCCCTCCGCTTTGTAAGGCGGTGCGACGGGAGTTTCTGGAACATCTGGCACGCAGTCGCCAGTTCCTCAGTTGGGAACCGGTCGTTCTCTCCCGGACGGGAGCCCCCTCAGGTCAGCGTCACCAGTTTTTCGGATCGTGCTTATAAAACCAAAACACTGTATCTTAGCTGTTAGTAATTAGCAAACCAAGGATTTTCAAGGGTTTATCGAATAGGATTCCCGTTATGGCACGCGGCTTTGAAAGTAAGTCGGTGGAGCAACAGCAGGCTGAGATGCTGGATCGCCGTCCTCGGAACGGTCCACCCCCGACTTTGGCCGAGCAAGACAAGAACCGCAAGCGGCAAGGCCTTTTGTTGTCCCGAACCAACCTGGAGCGACAACTGGGAGCGGCTGCGAATCCCCGACATCGCCAGATGTTAACTGAGGGTATCGCCGAACTCGACCGGCAACTGGCTTTACTGCAATGATTTACGCTTGAAAGAGGAATTCTTCCCTCCGTTCCTTTCGATACCCGCTATAACGAAAAGCAGAGTCGAGAAGCGCATGTCTCACGTTATAATGAGGGTGCTCATGAAGGCCTACGTTTACGTTTCGCTAAAGAAGAGCGTGCTCGATCCCCAGGGAAAAACCATCCAGGGTGCGCTCCATAAGATGGGATACAAAGGGTTGCAGGACGTGCGACAGGGTAAGTACTTTGAATTGTCGCTGAACGGCGGCCTTTCCAAGGATCAAGCCCATGCCGAAGTCGAGCGGATTGCGCGCGAAGTCCTTACTAACCCGGTGATCGAAGAGTTTCGTTTCTCCCTCGAAGAATAGTTTTCAGCTCTTACCCTAGCGGCGAGCCGAAGATCGTCAAGAAGACCCGAAAGAATACCGTCCCCCAACCATTGAACGAAGGAGTCATCATCCATGTGCGGCATTGTCGGATATGTGGGGAAGAAGGATGTTGTCCCGGTCATCATCGAAGGCCTGCGGCGTCTTGAGTATCGCGGGTACGACTCTGCCGGAATTGCCGTAGCCGGCAATGGCGAAGGCTTGCAGATCCGGCGCGCCGAGGGCAAACTGCGGAACCTGGAAGAAGTGATCCGCGCAAAGCCGCTGGATGGAACGTTTGGCATCGGGCATACGCGCTGGGCCACGCATGGCCGTCCGACAGAAGAGAACGCCCACCCGCATCGGGATTGCACCGGCCAGATCGTGGTCGTGCATAACGGGATTGTCGAAAATTACCTTTCGCTCAAACGCAGGCTAAAAGAAGAAGGCCACAAGTTCACGACCGAAACCGATACGGAAGTGATTGCCCACCTGATCGAGAATCATTACTTGAAAACTGGTAATGGACATCGTCCTACGCTCGAAGATGCCGTGCGAAAAACCGTGAAGGAACTGACGGGCGTGTTCGCGCTGGTCGTGATCGCGGTCGATGATCCAAACAAGATTGTGGCGGCTCGGAATGGTCCGCCGGTTGTGATCGGAATTGGCAAGGACGAATATTTTGTGGCGTCCGACGTGCCCGCGCTGCTGGAACACACGCGCGATCTTTTCTTTCTGGCCGACGGGGACCTGGCGGTGATTACGCAGTCGGGAGTGAAGGTTTCCGATTTCGACGGCAAAGCCGTGGATCGCCCGGTGCAGCGCATCACCTGGGATCCGATCATGGCGGAAAAGGGCGGATTCAAGCATTTCATGCTCAAGGAAATCTACGAGCAGCCGCGTACGATCCGCGACACGACCATTGGGCGCGTTTCGCAGGACACGGGAAGGATTTTTCTCGACGAGATGCACGTCAGCGACGCTGAGTTCAAGGCGCTGAAGAAAATCAATATCACTGCCTGCGGTACCAGTTGGCACGCAGGGTTGGCGGGCAAGTTCATGATCGAGAGTTTGGCCAGAGTCCCCGTCGAAGTCGATTATGCCAGCGAGTGGCGTTATCGCGATCCCATCATGGGGCCGGACACGATGACGCTGGTGATCTCGCAGTCCGGTGAAACGGCCGACACGATCGCCGCGCAGCGGGAAGCAAAAGCCAAAGGCTCGAAGACCCTCGCCATCTGCAACGTGGTCGGATCGATGATTACCCGGGAAGCGGCGGGAACGATCTATACGCATGCCGGCCCGGAAATTGGCGTTGCGTCGACCAAGGCGTTCAGCGGGCAACTTACTGCGCTGTATCTATTCGCGTTGTATCTCGCACAAGTGCGCGGCACGTTGGCTCCGGAACAAGCCAAAGCACTGGTGCAGGAACTCACCCACATTCCCGGGAAACTGGAACAGCTTCTTACGCACGACCAGGCCTGTGAAGATCTCGCCAAAATTTACGGACGGGCACAGGACTTCCTCTTCCTCGGCCGCGGCATTCACTATCCCATCGCTCTCGAAGGGGCGCTTAAGTTAAAGGAAATTTCCTACATCCACGCGGAAGGATATCCGGCGGGAGAAATGAAACACGGTCCGAACGCGTTGATCGATGAAAACCTGCCGGTAGTGATCATTGCGACCCGTGATGTGAACAGTCCTGCATCGATGACACGCTACGAGAAAACGATTTCGAACCTGCAGGAAGTCAAAGCGCGCTCCGGCATTGTGATCGCGCTCGCGACTGAGGGCGACGACGAAATTGCCGGGAACGCCGATCATGTCCTCTATGTTCCTCCGGCGCCGGAAGAGTTGTCGGCGATTCTGGAAATTGTTCCCCTGCAACTACTGGCGTATCACATCGCGGTGCGCAGAGGATGCGACGTGGACCAGCCGCGAAATCTGGCAAAGTCGGTGACGGTAGAATAGCGAGCGGGCGATTTCCGGCCGTATCGGCAGAGCGACGCAGGGTATGCAAAAGATCCACAGAACAATTGCGTTGGCGGTGGTGCTATATGTTGGCACTCCACTGCTTTTGCGTGGCCAGGCTGCACCGGAGAATTTGATCCATGTAGAAATCGCCGGGTTGCGCAGCGAAAAAGGCCAGGTTCTGTGCGCGCTGTTTTCCTCTGCTGCTGATTTTCCGAGGCGAGGCGACAAGGCAGTCGCACACGCCGGCTCCGGGATATCGCAGGGCCGCGCGGTTTGCGATTTTCCGAACATCGCGCCGGGAACTTATGCGGTCTCGGCTTTTCACGACGAAAATTCTAACTCCAAAATGGACTCCAATTTTCTGGGAATTCCCCGGGAGGGCGTCGGTGCCTCGAACGATGCCAAGGGCCGCTTTGGACCGCCGAAATTTGATGCTGCCTCCTTTCGTTTTGCAGGCGGTCGCGCTGACCTCAAGATCACCCTCAGCTACCTGTAGCTGACCGCCCGCACGCCCTGTTCGCCCCTTGAGGCCTTACAATACTTGCGATTCCAAGGAGATCTCCCCGTGTACGTTGCCGACAGCCATCGCTACGATTCCATGCAATATCGCCGCTCGGGACGCAGTGGCATTCACCTTCCCGCCATTTCGCTTGGCCTGTGGCACAACTTCGGCGGTGTGGATAATTTCGAGAACGCGCGCGCCATGTTGCGCCGTGCATTCGACTTGGGTATCACGCATTTTGATCTGGCGAACAACTATGGTCCTCCCTACGGATCGGCGGAAGAGAATTTCGGCCAGATTCTGAAAAAGGACTTCCTCCCGTACCGCGACGAACTGATTATTTCGACCAAGGCAGGCTGGGACATGTGGCCGGGGCCTTATGGAGATCTCGGCTCGCGGAAATACATCCTGGCGAGCCTCGATCAGAGCCTGAAGCGGATGGGGCTGGAGTATGTCGACATTTTTTATCATCACCGTCCCGACCCTGATACGCCCATGGAAGAGTCACTGGGCGCGCTCGATACGGCTGTTCGTTCGGGAAGGGCGCTCTATGCCGGGATCTCGGCTTACAACGCGAAGCAGACAGCCGAAGCAATCAAGATCATGCGTGCGCTGGGGACGCCCTGCCTGATTCACCAGCCGAAGTATTCCATGCTGGTGCGCGATCCTGAGCAGGGACTGCTCGATGAGCTGGGAAAAGAAGGCGTGGGTTGCATCGTATTCAGCCCTCTGGCGCAAGGACTGCTTTCCGATCGCTATCTGCAGGGCATCCCCACCGACTCGCGGGCGGCGCGCGATTTTTTTCTAAAGAAGAAAGACATCGACGAGCGCAAGGTCGCCATGCTGCGTGAGTTGAACAAACTGGCGCAGCAACGCGGGCAATCGCTGGCGGAGATGGCTGTTTCGTGGGTGTTGCGCGATCCGCGCGTCACCAGCGCCCTGGTTGGAACGAGCAAAGTGCAGCAGGTGGACGACAACGTGGCCGCGCTCAAGAACCTGAAGTTCTCGAGCGAGGAGTTGAAGAAGATCGACGGCATTCTCGCGGGGACGGGGGCTTAGGTGGAGCCGACGCGTTCTTTGTAAAGACGCGGCTTGCCGCGTCTCCGGGCCACCGAAACGTTGTCAATGTAGAGGGCGACGGGGCAAGCCCCGTCTCTACGTCAAGAATCATCGACTTGCCTGATTCGAAACGCGACACCGCGTCATCCAAACAAATAATGGCACAATTTCAAACTCTACGGGCTAGGCTGGCGCGCGCTACTGCTCTCTCCGATTTCACCAAGCACCTCGAATTTGAAGTGATCGGTATGCAGCGACTCGGCTTTGTTCCGGGCCAGTGGCTTTCGCTGAAGGCTTCGACTCCGGAGGGCGAAGAAATTACCCGTGCATATTCGATCGCGTCGGCGCCTTCGGAAGACGCTCGTTTCGCATTCTGCCTGAATCGCGTGCAGGACGGCTTCATGTCGAACCATCTCTGTAGCATGGCCGAGGGCGAGGAGATTACTTTTCAAGGGCCGTTTGGGAATTTCATTCTGCGTCCGCCGTTGCGGGATACAGTATTCATCGCGACCGGGACCGGCGTCGCTCCCTATCGGTCGATGCTGCATTGGCTGCTGGCAGATCCGCATCGACATGAGGGAAAGCAATTCTGGCTGCTGTTCGGTGTGCGTTCTGAGCAGGACCTCTATTACCGGGAAGAGTTTGAACGGCTCGCCGCCGAACACTCTAATTTCCATTTTCTGCCCACCCTCAGTCGGGGAGAGTCGGAATGGAAGGGCCTGCGGGGATATGTCCAGCAGCATTTGCTGGAAATTGTCGGCGACCGCACCGATATGCACGCCTACATCTGCGGTCTCGACAAGATGGTGAGTGCGAATCGCGAATTGTTGAAATCGCGAGGCTGGGATCGGAAGCAGATTCTGTACGAGAAATACGACTAGCAGCAGTCAGTACTCAGCATTTAGCCAAACTCTAAAACCCTGGAGCCCGCGCAGTGTCCACGAAAAAATCTGTTGTCCGATGTGCGTGGGCCAGGAACGATCTCGCCATTGCTTATCACGATGCGGAGTGGGGAGTGCCGCAGCATGATGACCGTGTGCTTTTCGAGTTCCTGATTCTGGAAGGTGCGCAGGCCGGTCTCAGTTGGGACACCATCCTGAACAAGCGAGAGAACTACCGTGCGGCTTTCAGTGGTTTTGATCCCGAGAAAATTGCACGCTATGACGGGCGAAAACGGCAGGCGCTGATGCAGGATGCAGGCATTGTCCGCAACCGCTTAAAGATTGCCGCGGCCGTACAAAATGCCAAGTCATTTCTGGCAATACAAGAAGAGTTCGGATCGTTTGACAAATATATCTGGCAGTTCGTCGCAGGTAAGCCTCGTCGCAACGCATGGAAGGCCGGACAAAAGCTTCCAGCCAGCACTGCGGAGTCGGATGCGATGAGCAAAGACCTTAAGAAGCGCGGGTTCACGTTTGTGGGCACGACGATTTGCTACGCGTTTATGCAGGCGATGGGGATGGTGAACGATCATGCCGTCGAGTGCTTTCGATATCGCGAGGTCGGCCGTCAGGGTTAGTGGGATGAGAATGGTTCTCATCTAAATCCCGAATGCTGTGGACGTTGAACGATCGGAGAAACCAATGAACGCTTTATTACTTGCACTCGGCATCGGAATCGTAGCCGGACTGCGGGCCATGACCGCTCCCGCAGTTGTGGCGTGGGCGGCTTATCTGGGCTGGCTCAACCTGACGGGATCCTATTTTGCATTCATGGGATCGAAGTGGACTGTGGCGATCTTCACACTCGCTGCGCTCAGCGAGTTTGTAACCGATCAGCTTCCGCGGACACCGGCCCGCACAACCGCCGGACCGCTCTCCGCGCGAATCGTAATGGGCGCGCTGACCGGATCGTGCGTGGCCGTATCAGGAGGGAATTCCCTGATAACAGGAGCGGTAATCGGCGCAATCGGGGGCGTCGTTGGCGCTTTCGCCGGATATAAGGCGCGCGTCGGACTAGTGAAGAGTCTCGGTGTCCCGGATTTTGCGGTTGCCATCCCCGAGGATCTGTTGGCGATTGGGTTGGCGCTCCTGCTGGTCCGGCACGGATAGCGCCGGAGACCGGCTGGCGCAGGGATTCGTATCAGGATACGGCTTCAGCCGTATCGCTCAAGCGGCGAAATTGACGGGCTTCAGCCCCTGCGGTGGCGGATCGAGTGCGAATCCCGGATGCGCCGACGAAAACGCATACTGATCCGGTGTCAGGACCAATCGTCGCTTTACGGGATTGTTGCGAATGTACTCTTGAACCTGCGCGAACGCTGATTCGTCCACGATTCGGACTTCGGAAAAACCTTTCTGCCAGAATGGCGCTTTCACGCCCAGTTCCTTGCCAGCTCGGAACGCGAATCTGCCCTTGATGAACTGGACAGCCTTCTCAATACTGATCTCGCTTCCCACCGTGAGCAGCATATGAAAGTGGTCTGGCATGACCACGAATTCATGCAGTCGGAACTTCCCCTGTGCGCGATATTCGTAGAGCACTGTGAGAAACAATCCTGCAGCGCCGTTAAATTGAAGCAAGTTGCGTTTGTCCCACGTGGAAGAGGTCACGAAGAAGGTGCGGGCGTTGGATGCGATCTGCTCAGGTTCAGCGTTGCGCGGAGGGATGGACATTGGACGAAGATGAATTGTGGCGGGCTGGGTTGTATGTGACCCGCGTACGAGAGAAATGTGATGATTCCGAAACGAGCCCCAGCGCCTGAAGGCGGGAATCTCTTTGGCGCTGTTGCGGCACGCCTGAAAGGCGTGCCCTGATACGAACCTGCGCGGCCAGTTCATCCCATTCTTCAAACCGTGCGGTCCATTCAAACATATCTCCGGATCGCAAAGCCTTCCTAGTTTCATCTTGCAACTTCAATCGTAATCAAGCATCCAATACTTGACAGCAAGTCACTCAAGTTCTAGCATGGATTCGAACGCAATCATGTTTACATTGATTATAAAGCACTTATCAGTCTAGGAGGACGCGATATGGGGAAGATTATTGGAATTGACCTGGGTACCACCAACTCCTGCGTGGCGGTTATGGAGGGTGGCGAGCCCAAGGTGATTGCCAACGAAGAGGGTGGCCGGACTACGCCTTCGGTGGTTGGATTCACGAAGACCGGCGAGCGGCTGGTGGGGCAGGTTGCCAAGCGGCAGGCCATTACCAATCCGGAGAACACGATTTTCTCGATCAAGCGGTTCATGGGACGTCGTTTCGATGAAGTGAATGAAGAAATGAAGATGGTCCCGTACAAGGTCGAGCGCGATGGCGATAACGTCGCGATTGACGCGCAGGGGAAGAAGTATTCTCCGCCGGAAGTCTCGGCCATGATCCTGCAGAAGTTGAAGAAGGCGGCGGAAGACTATCTCGGCGAGAAAGTGACCGAAGCGGTCATCACCGTGCCCGCGTACTTCAATGACGCACAGCGGCAGGCGACCAAAGATGCCGGCAAAATTGCCGGACTCGATGTGAAGCGCATCATCAACGAGCCGACGGCGGCGGCGCTCGCGTACGGGCTCGACAAGGGTAAGGACGAGACGATCGCGGTCTATGACTTCGGCGGCGGCACGTTCGACATTTCCGTGCTCGAAGTCGGCGAAGGCGTCATCGAGGTCAAGGCCACCAATGGCGACACCCACCTGGGCGGCGACAACATCGACCAGCGGCTGGTGGAGTGGCTAATTGACGAGTTCAAGAAAGATGAAGGTCTCGACCTGCGCGGCAAGGGCAACGAGATGGCGCTGCAGCGTCTGCGTGATGCAGCCGAGCGGGCCAAGATCGAGCTTTCGACCACGATGGAGACGGAAATCAATCTGCCGTTCATTACGGCGGACGCTTCCGGTCCGAAGCACCTGGTGAAGAAGCTGACGCGGGCGAAGCTCGAGTCGATGATCGAAGACTTGATTCAGAAGTCTGTCGGGCCTTGCAAGCAGTGCATGAAAGATGCGGGCGTCGATGCCAGCAAGATCAATGAAGTGGTGCTGGTTGGCGGCCAGACGCGTATGCCGCGCATTCAGGCGCTGGTGAAGGAATTGTTCGGTCGCGAGCCTCATAAGGGCGTGAATCCTGATGAAGTCGTGGCCATCGGGGCGGGGATTCAGGGTGGCGTGCTCGGCGGCGAAGTGAAAGACCTGCTGCTGCTGGATGTGACTCCGCTGACGCTGGCGATTGAAACATTGGGAGGCGTGGCAACGCCGATGATCCCGCGCAACACGACGATTCCGACCAAGAAGACGGAAACGTTTTCTACGGCGGCTGACAGTCAGACGTCGGTTGAAGTTCACGTGTTGCAGGGAGAGCGTCCGATGGCGGGGCAAAACCGGACTTTGGGCAAGTTTCATTTAACCGGACTGCCACCGGCTCCGCGTGGGATCCCGCAGATCGAAGTGACGTTTGATATCGATGCCAACGGCATCCTGAATGTCACTGCGAAAGACAATGCGACCGGTAAAGACCAGAAGATCACGATCACGTCGTCTTCCGGCTTGTCGAAAGAAGAAGTCGAGCGCATGGCCAAGGAAGCGGACGCGCATTCGGCGGAAGACAAGGCGCAGCGCGAAGCGATCGAGGCCAAGAATCAGCTCGACACACTCGTTTACAACATCGAAAAGATGTTGAAGGAGCATGGCGACAAGATCGATGGGTCGGAACGCGGCGAAGTCGAAAACGCTCTGGCCGACGCGAAGAAAGCCATCGAAAGCGGCGACAAGTCGCAGATGGACTCAGCGCGCGAAAAGCTGACGGCAGCCTCGCATAAGCTGGCGGAGCAGATGTACAAGGCGACGCAAGCTAGTGCAGCTCCGGGTGCGGGACCTTCGGCGGGCGCTGGGCCGGCTCCGGGTGGAGACGGGCAGGCGTCTTCGCAGAAGAAAGACGAAGGTGTCATCGACGCCGAATACGTGGACGTCGAAGACAAGAAGTGAACAAACGTCAGGTCCAGAACGTAGCACTTCCGTGGGGGCGCGATGGGCGCCCCCAACGTGCATCTAAATAAGAGAGTGAGGCGTACGGATCGTGGAGTCAGAAAGAGGAAACCAATTGAGATTCGAAGTCAATGGCCAGATGTTTTTCGTAAACTTCGTTCCGGAAGAGGGACGCTGGTATTGCTACGCTCCCACCGGCACAGGAGTGCAGCGGATTCCGGTCTCAATGGATGCGGCGCCCTTTGAGGCGTTCGCGATTCCGATGGACGAGCAGGCGAAAGAAGTAGTGGACTAGAACGAAGTTCTCAGATCCTGGTTCTCAGTTCTCAGTGTTGAAACCTTGCAGAATATGTCATCCTGAGGTCGCGAAGTGGCAACCGCTTAACTGATGTCGAGGCAAGCGGGTCCTTCGCTTCGCTCAGGATGACACTTTCGTATAGGGATGTTTAAGACCGACCGCTAACGAATGGCTACCCAAACCAAAGACTATTACGGCGCGCTGGGCGTAAAGAAATCCGCTTCTACGGACGATATTCGCAAGGCGTTTCGCAAGCTGGCTCGCAAGTACCATCCTGACGTAAACCCCAACGACAAAAGCGCGGAAGAAAAATTCAAGACGATCTCCGAAGCGAATGAGGTCCTGAGCGATCCCAAGAAGCGCAAGGTATACGACCAGGTTGGTTTTTACTCGGACAATATCGATCCGGCGACGGCCGAGGCATATGCGCGCGGCGGCGGACAGCCCGGCGCGGGCGGATTTGAGGGATTTCCGGGTGGGCAGAATCCGGGATCTGCGGGTGCCGGCGGCGTGCATTTTGATTTTGGCGGATTTGATTTTTCCGACATGTTCGAAGGCGCGCGCGGCGGTGGACGAAAGGCTTCGGGCAGTGGTGGCGGGTTCCGCGATATTTTTTCCAATATCTTCACCAGCGGCGGCGGGCGTCCGGAAGCGTCGCAAGAAGGTCCCGAGTCAGGCACCGATCTTGAATACCAGGTCAACGTTCCGTTCTGGACCGCAATCCGCGGCGGAGTGATGCGTCTGAATATTGCGCGGCGCGATGTATGCGGAAGTTGTCACGGAAACGGCTATCTGGAATCGCCGGGAACCTGTCCGCAATGCAAAGGGAAAGGCACCATCGAGCAGACCGGCGGGCGGATGAAGTTCAACGTGACTTGTCCGCGCTGCCATGGCTCGGGCAAGAATATTTCTGCGTGTCCTACATGCCATGGCGAGGGCACCGTCGAGCGTACTGATCCGTTGGAAGTCCGCATCAAAGCGGGAACCCGCGCTGGGCAAAGGATTCGGATAGCCGGCAAGGGAAATGCTGGGATGCGCGGCGGCCCGACGGGCGATCTCTACGTCATTATTCGAACCGACGAGCATCCGGTCTTTCGACGCGAAGGGGATGACATCTATGTCACCGTCCCGGTCACAGCATTCGAGGCGGCCCTCGGAGCAAAAATCGAAGTGCCCACGATTGATGGACGAAGCACGCTGAAGATTCCTCCCGGCACGCAGTCCGGGCAAAAGCTGCGGTTGCGGGAGAAGGGCGTGCCCTCGGCAACCAAAGATGGGTTGCGTGGGGATGAGATCGTCGAAGTCAAAGTCACCGTCCCAATGCCCCGCGACGAAAAGACGAAGGAACTGCTCCGCGAACTGGCCAGGCTAAATCCGGAAGATCCGCGAGAAGAACTTTGGAAGGAAATATAGGAACGCGGCAAGCAAGCACTGCAGATCCCTCGCTCCGCTCGGGATGACAGCTCTTGATTTTCTATTGATAGTTGACGCAGTCAACTAATCTTCTTGACTCTATCTGGCCACCCGGTCATACTTCGACCATGCCGTCGACTTCCGCTGTCTCCTCGCGTATTGACTCAGTCCGACGCTTCAATCGTTTCTACACACGGCAAATCGGAGTGCTAAATGAAGGACTGCTTGAGAGTTCGTTCTCGCTGACGGACGTGCGGGTCCTCTATGAACTGGCGCACCGGGAGCAGGCCACGGCTGCGGGCCTCTGCAAAGACCTCGGCCTCGATGCCGGATACTTGAGCCGCATTCTGAGGAGTTTTGAAAAGCAGGGACTGGTCGAAAAGAAGGACTCTCCCTTCGACGCACGGCAGAGTCTGCTGAGTCTGACGAGAAAAGGCAGAAGAGTATTTGATCCGCTGGATTTGCGGTCGAATGAACAAGTCAGTGAGTTGCTCGGCCGGTTGTCGCCGGCGAAACAAGAGAACCTGATCCACGCCATGCATACGATCACGGCTGCCCTGGATCCCGAAGTGAAGACCGCAGAGGCCTACCTGCTGCGGCAACATCGTCCAGGAGATATGGGTTGGGTCGTTCAAAGGCACGGCGAACTGTACTGGCAGGAGTATCACTACGACGAGCGCTTCGAGGCACTGGTCGCCAAGATTGTTGGAGACTTTATCGAGAATCTCGATCCCAGCCGGGAGCGTTGCTGGATCGCCGAGCGCGATGGCGAGAATGCGGGATCGGTATTCCTGGTGCAAAAATCCAAGGCCGTTGCCAAGCTTCGCCTTTTGTTGGTTGAGCCTTCTGCGCGAGGACTCGGTATTGGAGCGCGCCTGGTGGCCGAGTGCGTGCGTTTTGCCCGCGAGGCTGGATACAAGAAGATGGTGCTCTGGACCCAGAGTGAACTCATCGCCGCGCGGGCCATCTACCAGAAAGCGGGTTTCAAGTTGGTCGACCAAAAGAGGCACGACAGCTGGGGTCAGAAGAGCATCGTGGCGGAGACCTGGGAGTTCACACTTTGATAGTTGTGACCACGGAGGATGGCGCCAGCGCCCGTCCTTGAATAGAATTTCCGCATGGCACGTTACGAACGCGCAATCCTCATAGCGTCACTTTGTTTTTTCCCCGTTTTCATGGTCGGCGCGCAGGAAAAACAGCGCGATTCGGATTTGCGCGGCAGTGTCGTCGAGGAAAACACCTATCGAAACCCCGCATTGGGCATGACGATCAGCTTGCCGTGCAGCTGGCAGTTATTGCAGTCCACAACGCCCACGCCTACCGACCCTTCCTGTACGGGCCCGCTCTGTGGGCCGCCGGACATTAACGCTGTCTTGGAATCGAAAGCCGGGTCGCAGCCGGCTTACAGGCTCTATCTGTCCGGCTGGAAGCTCTCGCGGCAGTACCTCAACCGAAGCCGTTATCCCCTCAAATGGTTTGCGGGAATCATGCTCGAAGGAAGCTTGGATCCCAATCTCGTACCAATGGAAAAACAGACATCGATTCAGTTAGACGGAAAGCCGGCCTTCCGACTCTTGACCGCTGGCCGTGGTGAGAAAAACCCGCGAGTTCTGGGCTACGTCGCGGAAGCCAACGGATTTGTTTTTCTCATGGTCGGTGCCGCGCCAACGCAGCCTCAGCCAATGCAGTCTGCAATCGAATCGCTGAAGTTCCACTGACGCTATACTCACGTCCCGGGCAGACGTCCGCCATTACCTCCGTACCGAGCTACGTAGACAAAAATTTTCAATAAAAATGTTGCAGCTGTAGAAATTTCCCGTAATCTCATACATGCGAACCAACTTCTCCGCAATGCTCGGGAAATCGCTGGACACCCGGGAGCCGCGTTCACGTCAAGGGAGACGCGGTGGTGAGAGTGAGTCGCTTGAGGAGGAAGCCATCGGAATTGGCAACTGCAACCGCACCTTCTAATCTCGCACAGCCTCGCTTCAGTCCTGCTGTCGCTCCCCGGAAAAAGTCTATCCGCCTTACGCTGTGGCCCTTGGTGGCCGCGACGTTCTTCATGGTCTCAGGTGGTACGTATGGGACCGAAGATATCGTCCACGGCGCGGGCTACGGCAAAGCGATTCTCATCCTGCTGCTCACCCCGCTGCTCTGGAGCTTGCCCACTGCGTTCATGATCGGCGAACTGTCGAGCGCCCTGCCGCATGAAGGCGGCTATTACGCATGGGTGCGCCGTGCCATGGGGAACTTCTGGGGATTTCAGGAAGCGTGGCTTTCGCTGATCGCGTCGATCTTCGACATGGCGATCTATCCCACGCTCTTTGTCGCGTATCTCACACGCATGTTCCCGTGGTTCCAGGAGAACCATCGTGGCGTGCTGGTTGCGCTGGGCGTAGTGATCGTCTGTGCGCTGCTCAACATTGCGGGCGTGAAGGTCGTATCTACGACTTCGCTCTGGCTGTTCTTCGCGCTGTCGGCGCCGTTTGCGGCGATCTTCGTGCTTGCGCCGATGAAGATTGGCGCTCTGGCCAGTGCAGTCACAAAGCCGACGACTTCCCATGTCGACATTCTCGGCGGGCTGCTCATCTGCATGTGGAACTACATGGGATGGGACAACGCTTCGACGATCGCAACCGAGGTTGAGAAGCCGCAGCATACCTATCCGCGGGCGATGCTGGTGGCAGTTTGCATTGTTTGCCTGACCTACGTTCTGCCGTTTGCGGCCATGTGGATGACCGGCCTTCCGGCCAGCGCGTGGGAGACCGGCGCATGGGCGGATATCGCGCAGTTGATGGGCGGTCCGGTGTTACGCATCGCGCTGGTTGCCGGCGGGATGATGAGCGGCTTCGGCATGTTCAACGCGCTGGTCATGAGCTACTCGCGCTTGCCTCTGGCCATGGCACAGGATGGCATGCTGCCGAAGGTTTTCGCGAAACTGCATCCGAAATCACGCTCGCCCTGGGTCGCGATTCTGGCTCTGGCGGTGGGATGGGGATTGGCCTTGAATCTCGGCTTCGAGCGGCTGGTCACGATGGACATCATGATCTATGGGGTCAGTCTGTCGCTGGAGTTCCTGGCTCTGATCTTCCTGAGAATTCGAGAGCCGGAATTGCCCCGGCCATTCCGTGTTCCGGGAGGGATGTTTGGAGCAATCGCGGTCGGGATTCCGCCCGTGCTGCTGCTCGGATTCGCGATCGTGCGCAGCCAGAGCGAGACCGTGCTGGGCATGAGTTCGTTTCTGTTTGGGCTGATCCTGATTGGCTTGGGCGTCGTGGCGTATGGCATCAACTACGCGCTGAAACCGGGTGGATGGGCTCCGGTGGAACGAAAGCCGGAACTGGCCGCTCAGTTCGCTTCCGCGGATTCACGCGGATAAACGCGGAATCCAATTCAACCTATTACCGTAGAGACGCGGCCTGCCGCGTCTCTTTTATTTTGATGCAAGTCCTCCCAATAGAAATCGGACTCTCGTGTTGTACAGTAATGGGCAATGACGAAGCGCAAGTCCAAGGGCGCGTACATGATCTCGGCGGTGGCGGAGATGTACGACATTCATCCGCAGACGTTGCGTTTGTACGAGCGTGAAGGGCTGCTCAAGCCCAGCCGGACCGAAGGCAATACGCGGCTTTACACCGACGAAGATTTGCAACGGCTGGAGTTCATCCTCAATCTGGCGCGCGACCTGGGCGTGAACATCAGTGGGATTGCCATCATCCTGCAAATGCGGGAGCGGATGGAAGAAACGCAACGGCAGATCCAGGATTTCGTGCAGTACATCCAGCAGGAAGTGCTGACGCGGGCCAATGCGGCGGCTGATCCTTCCAAGGGCGCGATTGTGCCAATCCGGCGGACCGCGATCACGCCGCCAATCGTTCCCGGCAAAAGACGGTAGTTCCTTCCGCCCGATTGCCTACGGCGTAAAGCCATACTCCACCGACAGATCAGCGTTCACCCATAGGGCGCCTTTGCCATCCGTGTTGCGCCGAAATATTACGTAGTATTTCGCGCCGTCGTCCTGGGTGGTGCGGAGAGAGATGCTCACGGTGTGATCGTGCGACGGCTCGATTGCATAGAGAGATTCGGCGCTGCGATGGTTGATGTAGGCGTCGTATTGGTCTTCGGTCATGACCATCAACTCGATGTCGGCGGATTCGTCGCTGATGCGCGCTCCTCCGGCTCCTTGCACAAACGAAGAAAAGGTTCCGGTCAGATGGGGCGCGAGGGCGTGTGCCGGTACGTCAAACGACAGTTTCTGCGACTTGTCGACCTTCGTGAGGCCGTGCGTCACTCGTTGCGGCGCCAGTTTTGGTCCCTGGTTGACGCGATCCAGACTCGAGTCGGGATTCAGGTCTTTGTTTCCGCGATTGCACCCAAGGACTCCAATCAGTGCCATGCTCACCATGGCTGACATCAGCTGGCGTTTCATTCCCAATCTCCTGCGTTCGCAATTTCGTCGGGCGTATCCGGCGTGGATGAATTTACGAAACTTTCATTTGTCCGCAACCACAGATTACTGCCCTCAGCCTAAGTTAGAGCTATGAAACCGGAAAATCTAGCTGGCGTCCTGGGTTCGCGGGGCCTCCCTGTTCCGCCGTCGCGGGGCAAGGGACTAAACCTCGATCTGGAGGCGCAGGGCGGAGCGGTTGTGCTGCACTGCCAGGGCCGAATTATCTTTGGACCGGAAGCTCGGGCGCTGAGCGACATCGTCGCCGATGTTCTCCCGTCGTCGCGCCGGATGATCGTGGATCTGGCTGGTATCGAGACTGTGGATAGTGCTGGCTTAGGAGAATTTGTACTTTTGCACATGTGGGCGGAGGCTGCCGGATATTCCCTGAAGTTCGCCAGCCCGCGCCAACCGGTTCGACGATTACTGGAGTTGACCAATCTGGTGGCCGTATTCGATGCCTACGGCAGCGTCGCGGAAGCGATGGACGCTATGCTCCAGGAAGAAGTCTGCTCGGCGTAGAGAAGCATTTCAGCACTCAGCACTGACCAAACGGAGCGGCGACAGGGCACGGGTTGGCTGAGTGCCGACTGCTGCCTCTCCTCACTTTTCCCGCTGGAAGCGATAGTGTCCGCCGCGTTCTTTGGCGAATTGTTCTGCCACTTTCAGGAAGGCGCGTCCGGCGTGGGACACAGTTGACTCCTGCCGGTAGACGAGGCGCAATTTTCGCTGGAGATGGATTTCGCGTACGGTGATGCGCACCAGTTCCCCTCTAGCGATTTCATTCTCCACGCTGATCGCGGGCACGAGCGCCACGCCATTCCCCATGCTGACAAAGCGTTTGATGGCTTGCAGCGTAGGCAACTCGACGTCCATGTGAAGGGGAGTCTTGTGTTGGCGAAAGGTCTCAATGACTTTGTCCCGGTAGGGAGAGGCCACGTTGTGCGCGACAAAGGATTCGGCGCCGAGCTGACGAATACTGACTTCTCCGGCCGATGCGAGCGCATGTCCCGGCGGCGCGACGAACACCAACTCATCCAGGTACACCACTGCCGAGCGAAGCTGCGGCTCCTGCGGATCGTAGGAGAGGACGCCGATTTCGACGTTATGTTTGAGGACGTCGTCGGGGATGGTGCTGCCCAACGAACGACGCACGGCGATGCGGATCATGGGATGCAGACGGCGGAACTCCGCGAGCACCGGCAGAAGATACAGAGCGGTGAATTCGTTGGCGGCCATTACCAGCCTGCCTTTTTGCAACTCGCGGAGTTCGACCAGCGCTTCCTGCGCGTCCTGTCGCAGATTGAGGAGCTTTTCGGCATACTCCTGAAGAACACGTCCGGCGTCGGTGAGGACCCCGTCACGCGAGGAGCGGTCGAAGAGAGGCTCGCCGATCTCCAGTTCCAACTTGCGGACGGTCTGGCTGACTGCGGACTGAGTGCGGAAAAGCTTCTCGGCGGCGCGGCCAAAGCGGCGCTCACGGGCGACGGTGAGAAATACTTCCAGTTGAGAGAGGTCCATAGGTAGATCTCAGTCCAGATTCAGCAATCGACTAGAGCGTGAATCGCACTACATTAATGAATGTCGTGCTGTCCATCAATATTACTAATAATAGTAATATATCTAATTATTATGTAAAGATAATAAACTTTTCTTTTGCCTCGCCGATTCTTACTCTATAGGAGTAGGTGAGGAGGATGGCATCCATGGATCGGCCGCGCATCACTATTTTTGACACCACACTTCGGGACGGCGAACAATCACCGGGTTGCAGCATGAACGTGCAGGAGAAGTTGCGCCTGGCACAGCAACTCGATCGCCTCGGTGTGGACGTCATTGAAGCGGGCTTTCCGATTGCCTCCGACGGCGACTTTGAAGCGGTACAGACAATTTCCGCTTCCGTACGACGGCCGATTATTGCGGCGCTGGCACGCGCGGTTAAGGGCGACATCGATCGGGCATGGCAGGCGTTGCAGGGAGCGGCGCATCCGCGGATTCACGTGTTCCTCGCTACCTCTGACATTCATCTCAAATACAAGCTGCGGATTACGCGCGAGCAGTGTCTGGAGCAGGCGCGGGAAGCGGTGCGGCATGCCAAGTCGCTGTGTCCGGATGTGGAATTTTCTCCGGAAGATGCGACCCGTACGGACCAGGATTTTCTGTGCCAGGTAGTGGAAGCGGTCGTGGCTGCGGGCGCGACGACGGTCAACATTCCGGATACGGTCGGCTACACCACGCCGGACGAATACGGCCGCTTGCTGCGGATCCTGCGGGAGCGAGTTGCGGGGATCGATAAAGTTACGATCTCGACGCACTGCCACAACGATCTCGGATTGGCGGTGGCAAATTCACTGGCGGGCGTACAAGCAGGGGCGCGCCAAGTGGAATGCACGATCAACGGAATTGGGGAGCGTGCTGGAAACGCATCTCTCGAAGAAATTGTGATGGCGATGCGCGTTCGGCCCGACCGGTATGCGTTCGAGACGGGCGTGGTTGGCGAAGAGATCTATCCGTCGAGCCAGATGCTGGCGGAAATTACGCGGGTCGCAGTCCAGCCCAACAAAGCCATCACGGGACGCAATGCGTTCGCGCACGAGGCGGGCATTCACCAGGACGGAATGCTCAAGAATCCGCTGACTTACGAAATCATGACGCCACATTCGGTGGGCGTTCCGGACTCGCGGCTGGTTCTCGGCAAACATTCGGGCCGGCATGCGCTGGCCTTGCGTTGCGAACAACTGGGCCATCAATTCGATCGCCGGGAACTGGATGAGGTCTATCGCAAGTTTGTAGTTTTGGCGGACCGGATCAAGAAAGTTCAGGACAGCCACCTGCTCGAACTGATCCAGGAAGTTTGCACGCAGGGCAAGAGGATTCCTCCAGCGCCTGCATCGATTCCCTTTACACGGGCGGCTTCGGCCGTCGGGGGATCTCACGAGACTCCGTTACCGTTTCCTGCTCCTGCGCCGAATCACAACGGGCCGGCATCCGTGCCCGTGACGTTCAGCGATCACCACAGCGAACAGGAAGACTATCTCTGGGGCGTGTAGCGGGAAGCCTGATCGGCGTCCCGCGTCCCCATACTTCTGCCGGCCACCCGGTCCCATAGCCACAAATCGGCCTGTGGTTGGCTCGCGCAACGGCTATTTCCTTTCGTTGCGATCTCTTACGAGTAGTGACAGTTTTTCTCACGCCTTGATTCGTTTTTGGCGTATCCTTGCACATTAATTTTTGAGGATTCCATGCAACTGCGCGTTACTTCCCTGCCTGGCGACGGAATCGGTCCTGAAGTTACTCTGCAAGCGATTAATGTCTTGAAGGAAGTAGCGGGTGGCTTCGGGCACGTCCTGGAACTAAGCGAAAAGAAAGTGGGTGGCGCGGCTCTGACTGCGGCGGGCGATCCCTTGCCAGCTGCCACGGTAGAGGCATGTCTTCGTTCCCACGCGGTGTTGCTGGGAGCGGTTGGAGGACCCGCTTTTGATCACTACGCGCGCGAACTTCGTCCCGAGGCAGGATTGCTCCGCCTACGGCAGGCGTTGGGTGCGTATGCCAATCTTCGCCCAGCCGTTTTCTATCCAGCATTGCGCGACTGCTCACCCTTGCGCGAGGAGATTGTCAGAGGAACCGACATTCTCATCGTTCGGGAATTGCTGGGCGGGCTCTATTTTGGTCAGCCTCGTTCCATTGCGGGCGAACCCGGGAGCCTGCAGGCGATCAACACCATGAGCTATGGCGAAGGGGAGATCCAACGAATCGCGCGCACTGCATTTACGCTCGCTCAGAGTCGTCGTAAGCGCCTGTTGTCGGTCGACAAAGCGAATGTGTTGGAATGTTCGCGCTTGTGGCGGGAAGTTGTGACGAACGTGGGTCGCGACTTTCCGGATGTCCACCTATCGCACATGTATGTAGACTCGGCGGCCATGACCCTGGTTCTGAAGCCGACAGAATTTGACGTGGTACTTACGGAAAACATGTTTGGCGACATCCTCTCGGATCAAGCGGGAGGCGTGGTGGGATCACTGGGCCTGCTTGCGTCGGCCAGCATCGGGGGGCCGGTTGGCCTCTACGAGCCGGTGCATGGATCCGCGCCGGATATTGCCGGCCAAGGCATCGCCAATCCGCTGGGCGCGATCCTGTCAGTTGCGCTGATGTTCCGGCATACCTTCCAGCTACATAAGGAGGCCGCTTGCATTGAGGCCGGCGTGATGTCGGTACTCAAAGGGGGACTCCGAACGCGGGACTTGGCGCGTAACGGAGAACGCACCGTTACTACCGAAGAAATGGGTTCGCAGATTGCGAGTTTTGTGAGGGCAGCTGCCAAGACGAATGGCTCGTACCAGGATGTGTCTGCGTCCGCGTGATTTGCAACCTGTCCAACAGGTCATTCCCAGTTACTGAAGAAGTTTGCGGATAGAAGAACTCCAACTGGAGTTCGGCCATGGACCTCCGTGTGGTTTTTCACACAGCCGACGACGAACATTAGTCGTACCATCGGACTATAGATTCCGAGTCGCCCGATGGTTTCGAAGTGCTCCAACCCGCTCTGTTCTGCCTCGTTTCGCTATCTGCATAGTGGGAAACTCTTTCGCTTCGACACGCCGAGCGGACCAATGGAAACGGGGTGGGACGCTCCGAAACCGCCAAAAAGAGTTGAGTTCTTCTGGTTGTGTGAAGCGTGTGGGACGAAATTCACGCTCGTAACGGATACTGAAGTTGGTGCTCGTGTCGTTTTACTTCCGGTGAGGGCGCGAGCTGCCGCCGCATCGTTATAACCTTTCGGGAGAAGCCACCGGCGTGCTGCTGTAGGCCCCCGTTAGAGAATTCCAACGAATCCGCATTACATCCCCAAACATCCGGATGCCGTCGCGAAATGGATGCAGGCGCGTGCCTTCGCTGTGCGCCCAGACCACCGGAACCTCAACGGTGCGGAGCTTCCGGCGGCGGGCCAGGAAAAGAATTTCGGGATCAAATCCCCAGCGTTCGATCTTCTGCATCGGGAGAATCTGTTGTGCGGCGTCGCGGCGAAACGCTTTAAAGCCGCATTGTGTGTCCATGAAATGCAATCCCAGAGCCAGTCGGAGCAGCAGGTTAAAGATTCGCCCGAAGAGCTGCCGGTAAAGAGGCTGACGCTCGGTTTGCAGTTCTGCGCGAAGCCAGCGGGATCCAATCGCGATGTCGGCTCCATTCCGGATAGCCGTGAATAGCTTTTCCGCCTCTTCAATGGGAGAGGACAAGTCGGCATCGGTGAACAAACATATCTCGCCGCGAGCGTGCATCATGCCGCTGCGCACGCTGAAACCTTTTCCGCGGTTTCCCGGATTTCGCACCAACTGGACTTGAGAATGGGAGCGGCTATATTCGCGAACGATTTCGGCCGTGTCATCGCGCGATCCGTCGTCAACGACCAGAATCTCGACATCCCATTTGTGTTCTTCGACGTAGCGTAGGATTTCGTCAAGCGTGGGACGAATCCGGTTGCTTTCGTTGTACGCGGGGATGACGACGCTGTAAGTCATGGAACAGTTTCTTAGTTGCCGGTTTCTTGTTTCTGGTCTTCGGTTCCCATCGAACAACTAGAAGGCCGTTTCCGAGAACCGGGAACGGACAACTGTACTACGCCACCTGGCTGCGCTGATCTAGCATACGGAAAAATTCGGCGACCAGTTCGTGGTCCCACAGGCCGGCCCGAGATTCTTCGTGCATGGTGATGGCGGCCTGTTCGTGTGTGAGTGCGGGCTTGTACGGGCGTGCGGTTCGCAACGCATCGTAGACGTCGACGACCTGCAGGATGCGCGGCAGCAGCGGGATTTCATCGTGACGCAGTCCATCGGGATAACCGCTGCCGTCGGAATGTTCGTGATGGCTGCGGATAATCGGCAGCACCAGGCGCAGGGACTTCAGCGGGCGGCAAATCGTTTCGCCGGTGACGGGATGCTTCTTCATGATCTCCCATTCGGCGGGAGTAAGATTACTGCCTTTTTTCAGAATTTCATCGGGCACCGCAATCTTGCCGAGATCATGCAGGAATCCGCCGCGCCGCAACGCGACGATGCTGTCTTCGTCTAATTGGAGGTGCCGGCCCATTTCGGAGGCATTCTGGGCCAGACGTTCACAATGTCCTTCGGTATAGGGATCGCGCGATTCGACGCTCAGGCCGAGGGAGCAGATCACCGACTCGGCAGTCTCCAGTTCGTCGGTAAATTCTTTCAGTTTCAGTAGCGAACTTACGCGCGCAAAGAGCTCTTCCGGACAGATCGGCTTGCTGAGAAAATCGTCAGCGCCGGCCTCGATACCTTGGAGGCGATCTTCGCGAGCGCTCAAACCGGTAATCATGACAATTGGAATGAGGCGGGTGAGCGGGTCGCCTTTCAGTTCACGGCACAGTTCGTAGCCAGTTTTTCCGGGCATGATAACGTCGAGCAAGATCAGGTCGGGAGGATCGCGACGAATTTCCACTTCGGCCGCGGCGGCATCATGCGCCACAACAATGCGATAGCCGCGAGTTGCGAGGAGTTCACTTAAGACCGACGCGATTTGCGGATTGTCGTCCACCACCAGGATGGATGACCTTCGCCGGCTTGTAAGCACGTCCCCCATACTCTGATAAGAGCTAGTCGCGGCAGAAATAGTTGTCCGGCGATGCCCGGGCCGAGGATTCATAGCTTTAAGTAGTGTAGATCATTCGAGGGAAACCGAACATTTTCGATGTTCATTCGTCATAGCAGGCTTCCGCCGGACTATGCCACGCTGGCCCACCATGCAGAAAACACTTGTGTTGCTGACCATCGTCCTTGGAGTCGCGGTTAGCGAGAGTCGCGCGCTTCCCAAGGCCCACGTGATCACGTTTGGCAAGTGGATCGCAGTGAAATGGCCCGATGCTTCCGGCAAGAAATTGCTGGACTTGAAAGTCCGTCCCTTATTTGTTGATACACGATTGAAGGAATACACCACCGGCACTGCTCACGATTTAACAGACCGGCTGTTTGGCGTGCGCCGCGTATTTCGCGTGAACGATGCGTTGCCCGAAGACACTGTCGCGCGCTGGCAATGGCAGCGTGGGGGATGGCTGCTGGTGGATCGGGCGAGTGGGAAAGTTTCGCAATTAACTCTGCCGGAGTTCGATCCGTTCTACTCCACGGCGAGCTGGTATCGCGACTACATCGCGTATTGTGGCGTATCGGAAGATGGAAAGAAACTGACCGCGATGGTGATGCAGGTCGGCCGCCGGAAACCGGTCCTGAAAAAAGTGTTGGGCGAACCGGACGGCGATGACGAGCCCGATTCGGAATGTCCTGCACCGAAGTGGGAGCGCGCACCTGCACGGGTAACCTTCGAGCCCGACGACACGCAAAAACTGATGTTTTCCATTCGCGGACGGGTCGTGGATATCGTCAGCGAACCGGATGAGGAGGGCGAGGAATAGTCAGAGGAGGAACGGTCATCTTCGCCGCATGGCCGGCTTCCTCGGTGCATGACAGGGAATCAGATCCTTCCCCCTCGGCTTCGCTCGGGGTCAGGATGACAATTCTGAGTGTGAGTTCGTTACTTGCTGCCACTCGCGACTTTGTAAACTCGAGCCTCCCAGGCCTTCAGATGGAGTTGGCCTGTCTGTTCTTCCGCCTTGCCTAGGTTCGAAAGTTGCAGTTCGCCGGCGGTAATCCCGCCTGGAACTGTGTATGCGATTTCTTCTTTCGAGAAATTCAGCACGACCAGGTACCCATCTTTGCCTGCGGTCCGCGTGTACGAAAAAATGTGCGAATTTGCTGGGTCGAGATCTTTGTAATCTCCGTAGAGGAGGGCGGGAGTTTTTCGGCGAAGGTCGATCATGCTGCGGTAGTAGTGATAGATGGAGTCGCGATCGGCGAGCGCCGACTTGGCATTGATTTCCGTGTAGTTCGGATTCAAGGCTAGCCACGGCTTCGCGGCGGCGGTGAACCCGGCGTTCGGCGCGGCGTCCCACTGCATGGGTGTGCGGGCATTGTCGCGGCTGGTCTTGCGCATGTTCGCGAGGAAGTCTCCGGCGCTGACTTTGTGTCCGAGCACATAATCCTTCCAGGCATTTTTCACGGCGATGTCGTCGAAGTCTTCAATGCCTTTGAAAGGGTAGTTGGTCATCCCCAACTCATCTCCTTCATAGACAAACGGAGTGCCTTTCAAAGTGAGGATCATGGTCGCCACTAACTTCGCAGACGGCACGCGATGGGCGGGCGAGTCATCTCCAAATGAAGAGACGATGCGCGGGTTGTCATGATTGGACAGGAAGACAGTGTTCCAGCAATGGGCGTCGAGCGCGGTGTCCTGGCGAGTGAAGATGGACTTGAGTTCGGGCAAAGTCCAGTTTTTCGAGACTCCGTTCTCCTGATCAATTCTGACCGCGTCGAAGTTGAAGATCATGTTCAGTTCGTGGCGACGGTCATCGACTAAGAGCGGGGTTTGCTGCAACGTCGTGCCAAACGCTTCGCCCACGGTCATGACGTCATACTTCGACAGCACTTCGCGATTCATTTCCTGCAGGTACTCATGCATGTGCGGTCCGGCCGCGTAGATGTATTCGGCGTGGCCATCGAAGTTAGCGGGGAAATCGGGGAACTTCTGGTCTTTCGAGACGAATGGAATGACGTCCATGCGAAAGCCATCGACACCTTTGTCGAGCCAGAATTTCATCAAGTCATACACTTCGTGGCGGACCTTGGGATTGTCCCAGTTGAGGTCAGGCTGTTTTTCCGCAAACAGGTGCAGATAGTATTCGCCGGTTGCGGGATCCAGCTTCCAGGCTGAGCCGGAAAAGAATGATGTCCAGTTATTCGGCTCCTTGCCGTTCTTACCGGGCCGCCAGATGTAGTAGTTGCGATATGGACTGTCTTTCGATTTTCGGCTCTCGACGAACCAGCGATGCTCGTCGCTGGTGTGGTTCACGACCAGGTCGAGCACGAGTCGCATATGCCGCTGTTTGACCGCCCGCAGCAGTTCATCGAAATCTGCCATCGTGCCGAATTCAGTCATGACTTTGCGATAGTCGCGAATGTCATAACCGTTGTCAGCGTTAGGGGAATCGTAGTGCGGACTGAGCCAGATTACGTTGACGCCGAGCCCTTGAATGTAATCAAGCTCTGATGTGATGCCTTTGAGATCGCCGATGCCATCGCCGTTCGAATCCTTGAACGAGCGTGGATAGACCTGGTAGACCACCGCTTCTTTCCACCAGCGGGGCTGATAGTTGTTGATCGATGCGTGCTCCGGAGAGTTTGGCTTAGTTTGAGCGGGTGAATAGATCGAGAACGGTACGAGTATAAGAAAGAAGGTTAGGGCGAACGAGATTCGGGAACAATGCACGGATTCCTCCTGCGCGAACGGTTATGAATGTATGTGAGCACATTCTATCGCCCGGTGGAGCCCCACGGCGTACAACTCTAACGACGGTTCGTTCTTAGTCGCCGGCAGCTTCTACAGGAGGAAGTTCGTCCGCGACGGTGCGAGTCTTGATTTTTGCGCTCGTAACAAGCACAACGGAGGTCACGACGATTGCGGTTCCGAGCAGAATGAAATGATCGATGCGCTCGTGTAACACGAGCCATCCCAGAAAAACCGCAACCACGGGATTCACGTAAGCATAGGTCGCTACTTTGGACGTCGGGACGTGCTGCAGCAGCCAGATGTAGGATGTGTAGCCGATCCAGGAACCGCACACCACCAGATAGAGCATTGCACCGATGCCGCGTGCGTTCCAGGTCGCGTCAGAAGTTCTTTCAAACAACATCGCAAAAATGAAGTTACCGATACCTGCGAACGTCACCTGCCAGGCTGTCGCGCTGAAAGGATCAGCGCTCTGCCATTTTTTCGAGAGCACGGAGCCCAACGCCCAACTGAACGACCCAGCAAGCAGGGCGAACGACCACCATAGTTCGCGGCGTCCGATGGAAGCGGGAGTGCGTAGTTCAGGCCAAATCAGCACCACAATCCCCGCAATCCCCAACACCAATCCAGCTTTGCCGCGCGGCGAGATGTGGTGATCCCCAAGCAGCAGGCTGTCGAGCACCATAAACCAGAGCGGGGTCACCGCAATCAGGAGAGCCGAAAGGCCGGTCGGAACCACACGCTCCGCATAGGAAAGCGTGAGATTGCCGCCCATCAAGAGCAATAGGCCGACCACGGCCATGTGAAATAGTTGGCTCGGAGAATGGAGGACGCGGCGTCCGGTGAGCGCGCACCATGCGAGCATCACGACGCCGGCAATCGTAAACCGCGTCGCGCACATCAGGGCAGGTGGAATATGTTCCACCGCAATGCCGATGCCGAGATAGGTCGATCCCCAGAAGACATAGACCAAGCCGAAGGCAAGGACAATCATCCAGCGACTTGGTTGCGTTGAGGTCATGGGAACAGGGGAGAATCAGGATAGCAGAGCGCCGTGATTTTTCAGCGCCACCAGGAATCAGTCGTAGAGACGCGGCTTGCCGCATCCCTACTCACCGGTTCGTCGATTCATTGCGAAGATTAGTGAAGCAGATTACGCAACGCTGCCACTTCTGCCTTGATACCGGCTCGTATCGCCGGCTCGGCGTCCGGCGCAAAAAACGGAGAGTGGTTGGAGGGCAATCCTCCTTCGACGCCCTTGGTCTCGGCGTATTTCTGCGGATCCGCGCCGCCCAGGCTGAAGTAGAGAGAGGGCACGCCCGCCAGAACGAATACGGAGTAGTCCTCGGAGGGCATGATTGGCTCGGTGGTGATCACATTCTCTTTGCCAAGCGCAGCTTCGAGGGGCGCGCGCAAGCGCTCGGCAAGCGCGGGATCGTTGTACACCGCGTCAGTGCCTTCGATCATCTCCACCAGCGGCTCCTTTTGCGCTCCGCCAGCGGCCGCTTCGGCCTTGGTGATTCGTTCGATGGCCGCGAGTATCTGCTTCCGCACGTCCGCGTTGCGAGTGCGAACGGTGATGCCGAATTCAGCCTGATCGGGGATGATGTTGTTCTTGGTGCCTGCGCGGATATACCCGACTGAGACTACAGCCGTAGCGCCCGGCTTTACTTCGCGGGAAACGATCGTCTGCAACGCGAGAATCGTGCGCGCCGCGATCACGATGGGGTCAATCGTCGTATGTGGCATCGACCCGTGCCCGCCTTTGCCGTAGATCGTGATGCGGACGGAATTGGAACTGGTGTTGTAGACGCCGGGCGTGATCCCGATTTGCCCGGCAGGAAGATTGTTGCCGACGTGGAGAGCGATACCGACGGACGGCTTGGGGAAGCGCGTGAACAAGCCATCTTTGATCATGTTGGCAGCGCCGCCAACCGTTTCCTCAGCGGGCTGGCCAATCAGCATGAGCGTGCCGTGCCAACTTTCCTGGCTGTGCGCCATGATGGCGGCCGTTCCAACGAAGGACGCCATGTGCAAATCGTGGCCGCAGGCATGCATGACGGGGACGTCGCGTCCGCCGTCGTCCTTGGCATGTACCTTACTCGCGAAGGGAAGCCCGGTTTTCTCTTCAACCGGAAGAGCGTCAAGTTCCGTGCGAAGCATGATCACAGGCCCGGCCCCGTTCTTCAGGATCGCGACCACTCCAGTGCCGCCGACGTGCTCGGTAACGTCGTAGCCAAGAGTCCGCAAGCGTTCGGCAACCTTGGATGCGGTCTGCGTCTCATGAGTCGAGAGTTCGGGATTCTGATGAAGGTCGACGTAAAGGTCATGAGCCGCGGGATAAACGGCGTCGACTTCTTTGGGAGTCGCTACATTTTGCGCTGCGACCGGTACTGCCAGAGAGAGGAGGAGAAAGAGCTTCGCTGTTTGCATAGTCACCGGGATGATATCCGGCTGATGCCGATCATGCAAAGTGTTTGCGGCCCTCGATTTGAGAAAGAGCGCGATCCGATCAAAAAGCCGCCCAGAGATCGGGCGGCTTCGCTTTCAACTACCGTGAGTGTTCCGGGATCAGAAGCGGATCAGAATGCCGGACGAGACGCGCACGTTCTTCTTGGACCACGAACCTTCCGCGTGCAGCCCTTCCCAATCCACTTGGGCCAGACGATAGCCCCAGCGGTCGTTGATCTTCGCATCGATGCCGCCGCCGGCGAATATTGCGAATCCGGAGGTGGCAGCACTGAGGCCGAATCCGCTACCGGAGACATGGAACCCGCCTACCAAAACATGCGCAAACGGAGTGATGCGCTCGTTCTGGCGCGCGGTGAATACCGGGCCGAACGTAAAGGTGTAGTTCTTGACGTTGACACCGCTGATTGTTTTATAAGCGCCGCTGAAATCGCCAGCTACACCGAACCACTTATTGACATTGCCAGTGAGCGACGCGTTCCAGCCGTTCAAGTTTTCTCCCTCAGCGTGGGTGAACTGATAGCCGCCGAAAATTTCAGCCTTCGGATAATCCTGCGCCATTACCGGCGTCACCACGACCGCCAGACACAGAATGGTAAGGCATAAGAAACGCATGACGATCCTCCTTAACTGTATTTGTGCATAGGTTGATTGTCGGAAACAAATGCCAGCTCGGGGTGTGCGTCGCCCCGGGCGGAAACTACACTTCGGGGGAAGGTGAGATGCACCAATTTCATGCGAACAGGAATCGGCTGCTATTTCAGTGAAGTACGTCACCGAGTCGTGTGCGGTTTCGAGAAGGACTCTGAAGCAGACGGTGCGTCCGCGCAAATCATGGTGCGAGTTCAGGTTCGCTCTAGTTGTGGGACGTCACTTCGACCAGGAAAAGCATTGCTGGTGCGAAGACCTCACGAACCGGTGGGCCGAATGGCGTCGGCTGAGCCCAAGCCGAACACACTGGACAATTGGTCGGCGGCTTGCGTGCCCGAGCGCACGCAATCGGGTACGCCGATCCCGCTGAATGCGTTGCCGGCTAGGACGAGTCCGGGGACGTTTTCGCAATGGGCCTGAATTCGCTGAATGCGTTCCAGATGTCCCACTTCATACTGCGCCATGGCACTGCGCCACTTGTAGACGCGCGCGAAGAGAGGTTCGGCGCTGATCCCGACGATTTCCTGTAATTCCTTGCGAACGATCCGAAGGATCTCGTCATCTTTGCTGTCGAGGACTTTTTCGTCACGAGCTCCGCCCAGAAAGCAGCGGACAATGGCGCGATTTTCGGGTGCGCGGTGAGGGAATTTGTTGTGGACGAACGTTGCCGCGAGCATGCGCCGGCCTTCACTGCGCGGAACCAGAAAACCGAATCCGGGTGGCAGTGCCGCTCGAACTTTCTCGTCGTATCCGAGTGTGACCGTCACGGACGAACTGTAGCGGATTCCGGCCAGTTCGGACGCCAGTTTTTCCTGAGTAAAGCGCAGCAAGTTCGCGGCCGCGGGCGCCGGAGTGGCGACGATGACGGCATCGAAGTGATCGCTATGGTAGCCGGCGGAGACGGTGAAGCCGCTATTTTCGGCCATCACACTTTCAACTTTCGTACAGAGACGCAGTGCGCCCGGATCAAGGCGGGCGACAAGAGCGTCCACCATTTGCTGCATCCCAAGCTTTAGCGAAGTGAAAAGTGGAGGAGCCGGACGGGAGGGACCGCTGGCCATTTTTTTTCGCGCGGCGAGCATGGCCCGTCCCAGGCTGCCATGTTTTGCTTCCATGTCAGCGAAGCGCGCGAGTACGGCTCGAACACTTAATTGTGATGCTTCGCCACCGTACACGCCCGAAAGCAGCGGGTCGGCAAGGCGATCGACCATTTCAGGGCCATAGTGGCGCGCTACCAATTCGGCTACGGTTTCGTCTTCGGATGCAGTACGCGGCGGATGAAACCACTCTGCCGCCATGCGGATCTTAGTGCGCAGCGAAAATAGCGGAGACAGCACGGTCGGCATGATCTTCGTCGGGACCATGAACATCAAGCCGTCGGGCATCACGACTAATTTGTTTTTTACAATGATGTACGTCTTGCGCTCGGAATCGTTGGAGCCGATAAGTTGATCGCCGAGATCGAGTTTCTTGCAGAGTTCAATCGCCCAGGGCTTTTCGGTGAGAAACGAATCCGCTCCCGCTTCCACCAAGCAATCCTGGACGCGGTCGGTGACAAGCACGCCGCCCAGCCGCCGGCCGGCCTCGAAGAGAACGTATTCCACCGACACTCCCCGCATGCGCCTCTCCTCAAGCGCGTACGCGGCCGCTAGCCCGGAGATTCCGCCGCCGATGATGGCAATACGTTTGGGCATTTGACAGTCCGTACTTGGCAGTTAGCACCTAGCTTCGTGCCGCGTGGGTGAAGCGCTTCGAGCTACGAGCCACGAGCCAAAAGCTGCGAGCTAAAGGCTAACAGCCGTTCTTCTGCTTCTTACCAACTCGGCCAGGGCTGCGGTCAGGGTTGGCGATCCATTCAGCGATTCGGCGCGCCAAAGGCGCATGCCTTCTTTCTCCGCAAAAGCTTTGAAGAAGATGTCGATATCGTAGAGTACTTCGACGTGATCGCAAAGAAAACCGATGGGATGAACGAAAACGCCGCGATGACCTTTCGCCTTCAGACCAAGAATCGTTTCTTCGACCGTCGGGCCAATCCAGGCGCCGCCCGACATGCCTTGACTCTGAAAAGCAAAAGTCCAGTCACCGGCAGACAAGCCCGCTTCTTTCGCGACGAACGCGGCCGTCTCTTTCGACTGCGCCTCATAGAGATCGCCATCGGTAATCGTGCGCTGGGGCACGCTGTGCGCGGTGAAGATGATCGGCAGCCTGCCGCCGTACTCGGCACTTGCTTTCTCGTGACCGGTCCGCAGTTTTTCCGCGAACGCCTTTGCGAGCAGAGGTTGATCGTGCCACTCTTCGACAAAATCCAATGTGAAGGGCAGTTTACGTTCGCCCAGCACGGCGCTGCGATAGAGTCCCACGCTGGTGCGCGAATTCTGCGGCGCGAGACAGACCGCGATGACGCGCTCGAAACCCTCATCCGCAATGGCTTTCACTGTGTCGGCAATGAAGGGCTGCCAATTTCTCATGCCTGCAAACACGGGCATCTGCAGAGCGTGCGATAGTTGATCCGCCTGCAGTAGAGTCCAGCAGGCGAGCGGTGAAAATCCGATCAAGGAATAACGGTGGCGAATTTCTTCGATCACCTGAGCCGGCAGAGGGCGTCCGCCGGTGACGTAGCGTAAGTATTCAGGGATCTGGCCGGGATTTTCGGGAGTACCGTGCGCCAGCAACAGGACAGCAGTCCTCGACGCTGGGCCTGGGAATGAACTGACGCGATTTGCGCAGTAGCATCGGTCGCCGCGACCGAGTGCGCAGTCGGCGTGTTTCATTTCTTGAACTCCGCAGAATGATCACGTACGAAATCGCACAGCGACTTCACATTCTCGACCGGAGTTTCCGGCAGAATTCCGTGACCCAGGTTGAAGATATGTCCGGGCCGTCCGGCGGCCGCGTGGAGAATTTCCTCTGCGCGCGATTTGAGGAATTTCCAATCCGCAAACAAAAGGACAGGATCGAGATTGCCCTGCACTGCGCCGCGATAGCCCAGGCTCTGCCATCCCGCGTCGATCGGAGTACGCCAATCCACGCCGATCACCTCCGCGCCGCTCTCTTTCATCGACGGGAGAAGAGTCGCGCTATCCGTGCCGAAGTAAATGATAGGCACGCCAGTCTTTTGGAGCCGCTTCACCAGGTCGGTGACGTGCGGTAGAGCGTAGCGGCGATAATCTTCGACGCTCAAGCATCCAACCCAGCTGTCGAATATCTGAATCGTGTCCGCACCCGCGCGTACTTGCTCCGCGGAATACTCAGCGGTTACCGAAACCAGTTTGCCCATCAGTTCAGACCACGCGTCCGGCGCGGAATACATCAACTTTTTGGTGAACACGTAGTTCCGCGAGCCGCCCCCTTCGATCATGTAGCTGGCGAGCGTAAAAGGTGCTCCGCAAAATCCGATGACGGGCAGATTGTTGCCAAAGTGTTTGCAGACTAATTTGACGGCTTCCGAAACGTATCCGAGATCGGAGGCCTGATCAGTGCGCAGAGCGGCAATATCCTGCGGCGTGCGAATCGGCTTTTCGATCTTCGGTCCTTCGCCGGCAGAGAAGTGAAACGGCAGGCCCATGACCTCGAGTGGCAGGAGCAGGTCCGCAAAAATAATCGCTGCGTCGACTTGCAGGATCTCTGCGGCTTCGATGGTCACCTGGGCAGCGATCTCTGGTTTCTTGCAGATCTCAATCAGGGAGTAGTTCTTGCGGATCGCCCGGTACTCGGGCATGTAACGCCCCGCCTGGCGCATGAACCAGACCGGCGTGCGCTCGGTGGTTTGCGCTTTCGCAGTTCGTACAAAGAGGGAATTGGGGGCCGACATGACCTTCCAATGTAGCATTTTCAGGGCATGGACAGCTTGCTTTCGCGGTAGCCGGCATTGCGTCTTCGCCCTGCGCTCAGCGACAATGGCTGGCAGGATAAGGAAGACTCATGACATCCAGCGAACGCGGGAAGACCCTAGCGTTGTTTCTGGTTTTGTTAGCGATATCCGCCACACTGCTCCAGGCGCGCCAGGGGCAGGTGAAACCGGCCTCGTCCTCGGCCCACAATCCGTTTGAAGGCGCGGAAATTTTTCGTCAGTACTGCGCTTCTTGTCACGGAGCGGACGCGCGCGGCCACGGGCCAGCGGCGGTGGCTTTGAAGCATGGAGCGCCCGATCTGACGCGTATTTCACAACGCAACAAAGGCGCATTCCCCGCGGAACGTGTGAAGAAATTGATCGAAGGGAAAGATGCCGGGCCAGTTGCGCATGGTGATCGTGAAATGCCGATCTGGGGTCCGATCTTTCACGAAGTGGAATCAGATCAGGATTTGGGCGAGGTACGCTTGGAAGCAATCACGAAATATGTGGAGTCATTGCAGCAGAAGTAGGCACAAGCGACTGCTTGACACTCCGCGGCTGCTTGCATACATTCGCTTTGCTTCCTCACGTCCATCGTCATGAAATTTGTCGCCGGTTACCGGCCGCCTGATCCTGGAACCCAGCCCGATCATCTCCATCCGGCATACGTGTCGTCGATCAAGCGGTCGCCAACGCAGCCGCAGGTCAAGATTCCTTACACGCTCTCAGAGATCACGGGGCCGTCATTTGATGCGGGATTAGTTTCGCCGGCAGCCCACGATCTGACCCGCCAACATCATGGAGAACCACTCGGGGAAAGGATCGTTATCAGTGGGCGAGTGTTGGATGAGGACGGCCGTTCGCAGTCGAACACGCTGGTAGAAATCTGGCAGGCGAACTCCGCCGGACGCTATCTGCATGAAGCGGATCAGCATGACGCTCCGCTTGATCCAAACTTCACCGGATGTGGGCAAGTCGTTACCGATTCCGAAGGCCGGTACCGCTTCGTCACGATTCGTCCGGGAGAGTATCCGTGGCGCAACCATCACAATGCGTGGCGTCCAGCCCATATACATTTTTCGCTCTTTGGCCCGGCGTTCGCCACGCGGCTGGTTACGCAAATGTTTTTTCCGGGAGATCCCCTGCTGCCGTTTGATCCCATTTTCAATTGCACTGCCGATGAAGCTGCACGCAACCGCCTGATCTCGACCTTTGACTGGGAGACGACCATGCCACTGCAAGCGCTCGGATACCGGTTCGATATTGTGTTGCGGGGACGCGATGCCACCCCGATGGAGAAATAATTGCGTCTTCAAACGACAACATCGCAGACAGTCGGCCCCTATTTCAAGATCGGCATGCAATGGCTCGACCAGAACAATCTGGCTGCCGCTGCTGTTCCCGGCGAGCGTGTGACCGTTCAAGGCCGAGTGCTGGACGGAGATGGCCTTCCCGTTCCCGATGCTGTGTTGGAGATCTGGCAGGCGAACAGTCATGGTAAATACGCGCATCGCGAAGACGCACAGGACAAGCCCTTGGAAAACGGCTTCACGGGCTTTGGGCGCGTGCCAACGGATCAAGACGGCGTATTTCGGTTCGCTACCATCAAGCCCGGCTCCGTGCCCGGACCGAATGGGGTGGAACAGGCTCCGCATCTGGTGATCTCGATCTTTATGCGTGGACTGCTGAAGCGACTAGTGACACGGATGTACTTTCCCGATGCGCGAACTGCGGTGGATCCGATCTTGCATCTGGTGGATCCCACGCGCCGCATGACACTGGTCGCGCATGCCACAGCTGGCGGCGCTGGCGTTCTCGAATGGAATGTCGTTTTGCAAGGAGCCCACGAAACGGTATTCTTCGACGTGGGATTGTGATCTCGCCCCGATGACCTTGCTCGATCCACTCTTCGGTTCGGCTGCGATGGACGACGTCTTCTCTGACGGCGTCCGCCTGCAGCGCATGCTCGATTTCGAAGCCGCACTTGCCATGGCCGAAGCTCGCTGCGGCATGATGCCTGTCGCTGCGGCGCAGGCCATCACGGCAAAATGCAAGGCGAGTTTGCTCGACTTGGATGCGTTGGCGAACGCGACGGCACTTTCTCTGAACCCTGCCATTCCATTGGTCAAGCAGCTTACCGCGCTGGTGGCGAAAGATGATGCGGATGCCGCCCGGTTCGTCCACTGGGGCGCGACCAGCCAGGATGCTAATGACACTGGGCTGGTTCTGCAGATGCGACAGGCCTTCGAACTACTCGATGCCGATCTGAATTCACTGCGCAGCAGCCTGGTTCAGTTGGCACAGAAACATCGTTCGACGCCGATCGCTGGCCGCACTCTCATGCAGCACGCGCTTCCTACAACTTTCGGAGCGAAGGTCGCAGGTTGGCTGGACGCGTTGAATCGCCACCGCGAACGTCTCGCCGAAACGCGAAAGCGCGCGCTGGTCCTGCAATTTGGAGGTGCAGTTGGAAATCTGGCTGCATTGCAGGACAAAGGATTGCAAGTTGCACAGGCGTTGGCGAATGAACTTCACCTGGACTTGCCGGTCACGCCCTGGCATGCGCATCGCGACCGGGTTGCGGAAGGAGCAACCACGTTGGGGCTGTGCGTCGGAACCCTGGGCAAGATCGCTCGCGACATTTCTCTGCACATGCAGACTGAGATTGCCGAAATTTCCGAACCCTCCGCGGAAGGGCGCGGCGGTTCTTCGACCCTGCCGCACAAACGAAATCCAGTAGGCGCAGGAATCGTGCTGTCGGCAGCGACACGAGTGCCGGCATTAGTCAGCACCATGTTGAGCGCAATGGTGCAAGAGGATGAACGCGGCCTCGGGAACTGGCATGCAGAGTGGGAAACGCTCCCACAGATATTTCGATTAGCTGGTGGCGCACTTCACCAGATGGCGTCGATTGTTCCCCGCCTTGCGATCGATGCGGATCGAATGCGAAGAAACCTCGATGCAACGCATGGCCTGATTTATGCCGAAGGTGTTGCGACGGCACTCGGGCGCCACATGGGCAAATCCGCCGCGCATTCTTTGGTCGAAACGGCCAGCAATCAGGCGCGCGAATCGGGGAAGCATCTGCGCGAGGTTCTGGCACAGTCGAAATCCGTTACGGAGAATTTGACGGCATCAGACTTGGACCGCCTATTTGCGCCCGAATCCTATCTGGGCTCTGCCGAGCAATTTGTCGATCGCGTGATCGCCGATACGAGTTTTAGTAAATAGAGAGACGTCATGCCGTTTGCCCAAATCGGAGATATACAGACTCGATACGATCTCACCGGCGAGAACGGACCGGTACTCGTGCTCTCCAATTCTCTCGGCACGAACTTCTCGATGTGGGACCCGCAGATGGCAGAGCTTGCGAGAAGTTTTCGCATCCTGCGCTACGACACGCGTGGACATGGCCAGACCTCGGTCACGGCGGGTGACTACACGATCGAACAGCTTGGGAGCGACGTCCTCGCACTACTCGACCATTTGCAACTGGAGCGCATTCATTTCTGCGGCCTGTCGATGGGCGGCATAATCGGCCTGTGGCTGGGGGTGCATGCGCCTGACCGATTGCACAAGTTGATTGTCAGTAACACGGCGGCGAAAATCGGTACCGCGGAGATGTGGAACGCTCGCATTGCAACCGTCCGCAAAGATGGGATGAAAGAAGTCGCTGCGGCGGTGATTCAGCGCTGGTTCACTCCCGAGTTTCGCGCGACATCGCCGGATCAAATTGCGCGGGCACAAGCGATGCTCGAGGCCTCGCCACCCGCGGGATATGCGGCATGTTGTGCCGCCATTCGCGACATCGATCTGCGCGACGCAGTGAGCTCGATCAGAGTCCCAACGCTGGTGAGCGGCGGCTCGAAGGATCCGGTCACTTCCATGGCGGACGCTCAATATCTGACCGAGCGTATCCCCGGATCCGTGCTGGCGGAACTCAACGCTGCGCATCTTTCGAACGTCGAGCAGGCGGGCGCGTTCACCAATGCGGTAGCCGATTTTCTGTCCAGGAAGGGAATGCACAATGGATGAAGCGCAGCGACATCGGGAGGGAATGAAGGTTCGGCGGGCAGTTCTGGGCGATGAATATGTCGATCGCGCGACCGCGTCCGCGACCGAATTCAATCGCGAATTTCAGGATTACATCACGCGCAATGCCTGGGGAGAAGTCTGGACTCGTCCCGGACTGCCACGCCGCACGCGCAGTCTGCTGACCATCGCGATGCTCATCGCCGTGAATCAGAAGGATGAATTGCGCCTGCACATCCGGGCTGCATTTAACAATGGCGTCACCCGCGACGAGATCAAGGAAGTCCTGCTGCAGAGCGCTGTGTACTGCGGAGTTCCCGCCGCGAACTCGGCGTTTCATATCGCCGCAGAAGTTTTCGGTGAGATGGATCAACCTGCAAACAAGCAGCTGAAGAGGAAAGCGAAGTGACTCGCACGCAGGTCGGCATCGTAGGTGCAGGGCCGGCAGGACTGGTGTTGTCGCACCTCTTGCATCTGCAGGGAATCGACTCCGTCATCGTTGAAAATCGCAGCCGGCAGCATGTGGAGGAGCGAGTCCGCGCGGGGGTACTGGAGCAAGGGACCGTCGACCTGCTCACCGAGATGGGCGTCGGCGAACGGATGAAGGCCGAAGGGTTGATTCACTATGGTGTTGAGTTGCGTTTTCAGGGCCGGGGCCATCGCATCGATTTTCAGGAACTCACGGGCGGCAAGGGGATCACGATCTACGCGCAGCATGAGGTAGTCAAAGACCTGATCCGTGCGCGGCTAGCAGATGGCGGGCAGATCCATTTTGACGTCGAAGAAGTCAGCGTGCATGACTTCGCTGATCCGGCGGGTGGAACGGCCGCCTCATCTCCCAGGATTCGCTATCGAAAAGATGGGGCTGTGCACGAAATCGTCTGCGACTTCATTGCCGGATGCGATGGCTTTCACGGAATTTGCCGGCCGAGCATTCCGCGTGGAGTGTTGACGGAATATGAGCGCGTGTATCCGTTCGGATGGCTTGGCATCCTTGCCGCAGCTCCTCCATCGACCACGGAACTGATTTACGCCTACCACGATCGCGGGTTTGCTCTTCACAGCATGCGTACACCCCAGATTGGACGCTTGTACCTGCAGTGCGATCCTGAAGAAGACATCGAACAGTGGAGCGATGAGCGCATCTGGACAGAGCTGCAGATTCGACTCGCTTCGGATGGGTGGACGCTCACCGAGGGGCCCGTTATCCAAAAAGGTGTGACCGGGATGCGCAGCTACGTGGTTGAGCCGATGCAGTACGGCCGCATATTTCTTGCCGGAGACTCGGCGCATATCGTGCCGCCCACCGGCGCCAAGGGACTCAATCTCGCCGTGGCCGACGTACAAGTTCTGGCGCGCGGGCTGAAGCAGTTCTACACCACGGGCAGCAAGGAACTCCTGCATCGATATTCGGAAATCTGCTTGCGGCGTGTGTGGAAAGTGCAGCGCTTCTCGTGGTGGATGACGTCCATGCTGCATCGTTTCTCGGACGAAAATCCTTTTGACCGCCGGCGCCAGCTGGCGGAACTCGATTACGTGACCAGCTCGCGCGCGGCTGCAAAAACACTAGCGGAAAACTACGTCGGCTTGCCCATGGATAAGATCTAGCTAGCGGCGGTTTCGCGCGGATTTCTTCCCAGCCTTCTTGTGCTTATCAGAAAGGCTTTCGATGACTTCCTTCGGCAGAGGCAAGGCTTTCATGCGGTTGGGTTCCGTCGGATGAGCCGCAGCCCAAACTCTCGTCTCACGTCCTTCGAGTAACAGCACCTTGCCGTGGAAAAATTTGTGTGTGATCACGAAACTGCTCTTGCGGATTTCTGCAACGCTCGATTCGACGAGCAATTCGTCTCCATGGGTGGCGGGAGCGAGAAACTGCGCGGTTGCCTCCACGACGGGAATGCCGAGGACTTTATGAGATGGGAAAAGTTCACGGATCGGGAGCCCGGCCGCCAGAAAAAGCGCGGTCGTGCAGTCGTCAAACCAGCGAAAGTAGTTCGCGAAGAAAACGATATGAGCGGGGTCGCAATCTCCGAATTCAACCAGAATACGTCTGCGGTTCACGAGCATGTTGGAATGCGCCTCTTCGTCATGTTCTTTCGCGGCTTGCTAGTCAAACAAAATTCGGAACGAGTAAGCATAGTTGCCCGGCGCGCGATCCGGTAGCTGCAAATGCAGACCGTCCGACTCCTGTTGCCACGGAATCTTCGCGTCCGAGCCAAGCAAACTGACACTGCGCACTTTCTGACTGCCGAGAGCTTCGCTAGTCAGCGAACGAATGATCACCCGGCCGTCCGCGGGCCATCCGAATTCGATCGCATAAAGAGTAGAGCCGTGCGTAGTGAAGCGAAAGTCCGCCGGAGTGTAGGGCTTGCTCGCAGTATCGTGAAACGCACCACCGACCACTACCGTTGGCCCCTCACCGAAATGTTTCCAGGGCCGCGTTCCGTAAATGGCTTCGCCGTTGACCTTGAGCCAGTCGCCCACCGAGAGCAGGATAGTCTTTTCTTCTTCGGGGATCGTGCCATCAGGGCGCGGAGTGATGTTCAAGAGAAGATTCCCATTCTTGCTGACGACATCGACAAGCTGGTGAATGATGAACTCAGGGGATTTGTAAGTGTCGTTCGGCACATATCCCCAGGACGCGTTGCTGATGGATGTATCCGTCTGCCAGTGCAGAGGCCGAATCTCGGATAACTGTCCACGCTCCACGTCGAAGGTCGCAGTGCCTTCCTGAAAAGCGTTTTGCTTGTAGTTAATGACAGCTGTGCCGCCACGCTTTGCTGCCTGGTTGTAGTAGTAGGCAGCAAAGCGGCTCACATAGTCGCGAAATGAAGGCTGGCCGATCCACCAGTCGAAGTACAAAAGGTCGGGATGATATTTCTCTGTTATTTCCGCCGTGCGCGCGAGCCAATCATCCTTGAATTCCGGCGAAACGTACGTCCAATCTTCCAGCAGATTCTCGTCGCCATTCCGCATCTGGCGAGGATGCGCGGGGCCGTAAAACGCCGCATAGCGAGGGTCGTTGACGTCGGAATCGAACTTGCGGCCGCCATCAAAGAACCAGTCATGCTCGGCGCGATGCGACGACAATCCCAAATGCAGCCCTTCGGCTCGAAGCGCTTTTGCCAGGTCTCCCACCACATCTCGCTTCGGGCCCATCTTCCCGGCGCACCAGTCGGTGAGGCTCGAGTCGTACATCGGAAATCCATCATGATGTTCTGCCACCGGGACGACGTACTTCGCACCCGCGGCGCGAAAGAGCCGCGCCCACTCGGCCGGATCAAAGTGCTCGGCCCTGAACATCGGGATGAAATCTTTGTAGCCAAACTGTTTTTGCGGACCGTAAGTCGCCACGTGATGCTTGAACTCGGGCGTGCCTTCGACATACATGTTGCGCGAGTACCACTCGTTCGCAAACGCTGGGACCGAATACAGTCCCCAATGGATAAAGATTCCGAACTTCGCGTCCTGATACCAATCGGGCGCACGATACCCCTGCAGTGATTCCCAGTCCGGGCGGAAGGGTCCGTTCGCCGCCTGCTCGTCCACCTTCTTGAGGAAGCCTGCGCGCGCATCGTCGTATTTGCGGTTCGCTTCTTGCCAGATGCGGTCGGTGGCAACAGGATCCAACGGAGTGGCCTGTGCTCGGCATTCACCGCCGGCCAGTAGCGCCGTCAGACACCACGCCGCGACACAAGGCAAATAGGTGCGCCAGCGGTACGCTGCGATTGCGAAATTATTCATGTCCCTTTCAGCCTACTGCGAGTCCGACAGAACCTCGACGCCGTAGGGAGGCAATTCAATCTTGTCCGCCTGCCGGTTTGCCAATAACGCCTTCATGGGATGCGGCAGTTTTACTTCGCGCTGTTCATGCGCATAGTTGATGAGGATGAATACTTTCTTCCCACCGCCCACCCTCCGGCTCACTTCCACACCGTCCGGCACCGGGCCGAACGCTGCGGTGACATGGCTCTGCTGTGCCATCCATTCGGCCGCGGACGAAGTGAGCTTGTCGTCGAGAACGGCGCCGATGTAGGTGATGCGCCCCTTGCCAAACTTGCGGCTGATTGCTGCTGGTTGATCATCGAGCCAGCCGTTGCTCTTGCCATATTTCAGAAGCACTTCAGAGTCCGGCGTCATGTTCTTCAGCTGTTCAGCCCAGATGCTGGCGATGCCACTGCCCCACGAGCCGGATACCGGGAAGTCTTTTTCGAGCGCGTAGTACTGTTCCACCCTGCCTCCCAATGCATCCACCAGGAATCCGGGTTGTCGTTGAGGCAACAGGCCATTGAACTCATCTTTCATGCCGGAGCGAGGTCCGAGCACCAGGTGGCCGCCCTGTCGCACATAGTCCAATAGATGGTCTGCGAGATCTTTGGGAAGTACGTTCAGGCTGGGAGCGACAACCAACTTGTAGCTGTCAAGCGGAGCATAGGCGCTGATGACGTCCACGGATTGGGAGATCTGGCGCAAGGCCCGGTAGTAATTCTTCAGGAGGCCGATGTCGTCGTATTTGTCGGTGTGCTTCTGAAACTGGACTGCCCAGTGGCTGTCATAGGAGTACAGCAGCGCGACTTCGGAGACTGGAACTGTATCGCGGAAGGCACCTTCGACTTGAGCAAATTCATGAGCCGTCTGGCTCACCTCATCATAAAAAGGCACGGGCGTTCCATCTGGACCGACGAGGACGCCGTGAATCTCCTCCTGCCCGTTGAGAGCACTGCGCCACTGCCAATAGTTGACGTCGTCGGCGCCATGGCCGATGGCTTGCCATGCCATAGCGCGGGCTTCGCCGCGATCCAGAAAATTGTTCAGAGACGACCAGTTCACCGCTCCGGGCTGCGTTTCCATTACCCAGAAATTCTTCCGCTTGAACCCTCGCGTCAGGTCGTGCGCGAGCCCGTTGTAGGTCGCATCGACATGCCCGGTGCCAACGTAGTCGTCCCAAGAAGCGAAGCTTAGCGCTTCGGTGATGGGATAGTGATCGAACCCATCAAAGAAGCCCATCAGGTTTCCGGTGATGAACTGGCGTGGATCCGCGTGCTGCCGGATCACGTCAACCTGAATTTGTTGATAGGAATTCCAGCTGGCTGTGACAAAACGTTTCCATTCGAGCATCAGGCCAGGGTTGTGACCTCCGATCGGGATTGGTATCTCAGTCCAGTTGTCGTAGGTCTGGCTCCAATAGGAAGTTGTCCAGCGGGTGTTCAGGTTGTCGAGAGTTTTGTATTTGCTGTGCAGCCAATCTTGAAACTGGTGTCGCGTGACATCGTCGTAGGACATCAGCGCGTAACCGTATTCATTGTCGATCTGCCATCCGACAACGTTGGGGTTATGACCGAAGCGAAGCGCCATCTGTTCGGCGATGCGGCGGCAGAAATCACGGTAGCGCGAAGATGTCGCTGACGCGTGCGCGCGATTGCCGTGGGCCACGCGCTGGCCGTCGGTCTCGACGCGCAGCGTGTCAGGATATTTCTGTGTGAGCCATGCGGGCGGCGTTGCCGTAGGTGTCCCCAGGACTGAAACAATATGATGTTTGGCCGCCAAGCTGACGGCGCGTTCCAGCCAGTCCAGATCGTAGTGGCCTTCGGAAGGCTCCATGCGGCTCCAGGCGAACTCCGCGATGCGAACGACTTTCAAATTCGCAGCTTCCATCAATCGCAGATCTTCTTCCCAGCGGGATTCGGGCCACTGCTCGGGATACCACGCGACGCCGATCAAAATCGCGTTCTTGCCCGGGATCTGGCTCGGGACGCCTTGGTTGGGAGTGCTGCTTGAGTTTTGAGCAGACGCAGAGATAAGGCATGACAATACGATCGTCGAAGATATACGTGCGAATAGTCTGGATAAGGACATAGGAATCTCTCGAATCTAACGAGTTATTGTGAGTGTCTTTCCCGTGTAACTAACGATGCGGTCTGGTGTCGCGAAGGGCGCGATACCTGCTCCGTGAGCTTCGGTCACGAAAACGACACGGAATGTGTGATTCGTCAGCATGCCGGGAAACTGACCCTGGCGCTCGCCGATCGTCAGCGTCTGTTTCCCTTCGTCCCAATGCAGCGGGATCGTCGCGTATGCGCCTTTCTCGTAGTTGTAATTGTCGTTTTCGTCTTCGTAGAGAGTAAAGTCGCCGTCCGCTCCACGGTAGACGCGCAGTTCGATTGGATCCGCTGCGACTTGCGTGGACCACTCGACGTCGGGTCCGAGCGGCACGATTGAGCCTGCCCGAACGAATAACGGAAGACGGTCGAGCGGTGCATCGGCCGTAATTTGTTTTCCACCTTCTGCGGTCACTCCGCTCCAGAAGTCGTACCACGTTGCGGCCGGCAGATAGACCGGGCGACCTGTGGCCGATGGCTCCGTTACTGGATTGACGAGGAACGCGGGACCGTACATGAATTGGTCCCAGGTGTTCTGGGCGCGCACATCTGTGCGGAAGTCCATCACCAGCGGCCGCATGGGTGTGTAACTCCGGTGGGTTGTCTGCCACGCCAGGGAATAGATGTAAGGAAGTAACCGATAGCGGAGGCGGTCGAAGCTAACCAGAATCTTCTGGGCGTCTGGTCCGTAGGACCACAACTCGTTCTGGTCAGTTTTGCGCGTGCCGTGAACTCGTAGAATCGGGTTGAACGTTCCGTACTGAAACCAGCGAACAAATAGTTCCCGGTAGGCTGGATCGTCGGGGTCTCCGAAAACGAAGCCTCCAATGTCGGTCGTCCAATATGGAATCCCTGAGAGCGCAAAGTTGAGGCCCGCCGGAATTTGCCTCCGATAACTGAACCAGTCGGAGTTGATGTCTCCGGACCACGCCGTCACCGCACTGCGCTGCGATCCGGCAAATGCGGAACGGGACAAGATGTATACACGCTTCTTGTCAGAGGCGCTGCGCTGGCCATCGTAGACGGCGCCCGTGGTGAGCATCGGAAAGAGGTTCACGTAGCGGTCGCCGCTCCCGGCGGCCAGTTTGTGGCCGAGTTGAATATTTTCTTCCTGACCTTCGGTCTCGGGCTCGGTCGTATCCATCCACCACGCATCGACACCGAGGCTGAACAGGCCCTGATTCACCTGGTCCCAATAAAACTTGCGTGCCCCGGGGCTGGTTGCGTCGTACGCAGCCATGGCGTCAGTGTGATAAGGCGGCTTCGCATACTTGAACTTGTCGACGAACCAACCCTGCTTGTCCATGAAGTCGTAATTGGCAGAGCCCGGCTCAAAGAATGGCCAGATCGAAATCATCAGGTGAAAATTGTCGTGGTGCAGTTCGTCGACCATGCCCTTGGGGTCGGGATAGTTCTTGTTGAAGACGAACTCGCCCTTGCGGTTCCACCAGAACCAATCCTGAACAATGTTGTCGACGGGGATGTGCAACTCGCGGTATTTACGGGCCACTCCAAGAATTTCTTCCTGAGACTTGTAACGGTTCTTGCACTGCCAGAAGCCATAGGCCCATTTGCCGAACAGTGGAGCTTGTCCGGTAAGGTCGCGGTAGCCCGCAATGACCGCGTCGAGTTCAGGGCCATAAAAAAAATAGTAGTCAACGACGTCCGCAACTTCGGAACTGATGTACAGGTAGTTGGCAAAGCGGTTGTTGAAGCGGCTGCGGGAAGCGTTGTTCCAGAAGATCCCGTAGCCGTTGCTGGAAACGAGGAACGGTACGGCGATGCTGGTGTTGTCCTGCGAAATGTCGACCGACTCACCACGATAGTTCCAGACACCGGACTGATGCTGTCCAAGCCCGTAGAGGCCTTCCCTGGATCCGTAGATGTTGAGGAAGGACTCCGCGCGATAGGTGTCTTCGCCATTGACGCGGACCGGAGTCAATTTCCGGGACTCTTCCTTTACCAACTGCTTGTCGTTGAGGTCGCGGTAGGTAATGGCGCCGTTCTTGCGGGCGACGACCACTTTGAGGCGTGCGGTGGTGAGAGTGAAATCTTCGGGATTCGACTGCATCGTCCACTTAACAGCGGGCCAGTCTTTCTTCATGATGACGGGGTCGAATCGCTCTGGGAAAGAAGCTGTACGGGAATAGAGAACATGAACGGCCGAGTCCGAGCAGACAAGAATTTTCAAGAAACCCGTCTTCATCGTGAAAACGACACCGTCCGCCTGTTGCTGGCTTCCGGTGACGGGATTCATGGGAGTCCACTGGGCCATCGCTGCCGAAACCAATCCCAACAGGATCGCGACGGTCAGGGACGCACGCTTGGATTGCGTTTTGAGCCACATATTTATGAGGACCTCACGGAAATATTGGGAATTGCCGTCATGTCATTGCGAGGAAACTCTGGCATCCACCTTGTGTTCTGTCAAACGCTCGAGGCACGTAAACGCTAACGGCGTCCTGAGCCTCGAAAGTCGTCTCAGCCGGAGCCGGAAAACCCCGACTGGCCTGCGTCATCACCATGAAATATTGGCCCGGACGCGACAATAGAACTTGACAAGCCCTGCAATAGAGAATAAACACTCAATCGGCGGGACCGTCAACGTTTACGGTGCGGCTATCTTTCAGATGACGACTTCATGGAAGGACATGCACTCCACTCGCTGACCTCACACGCATGATGGCTATCGCTCTTCTTCTCCCGCAACGACTGGTCCATTTGTCGACCGTCGATTCGATCATCATCGTCTTCTACTTCGCGCTGGTGCTTGCGATTGGCTGGTACCTGAAAGGACGGGCCAACACCGGCGAAGACTTCTTCATGGCGGGCCGCGAGATGACAGCCTGGGTGGCAGGCTTGAGTTTTCTGTCGGCGAATTTGGGAGCGCTGGAACTGATGGGCTGGGCGGGATCGGCCTACCAGTACGGCATTCTGGCGACACACTGGTATTGGATCGGGGCCATTCCGGCGATGCTGTTTCTGGCGCTGGTGATGATGCCGTTCTACTACATTTCCAAGACCCACTCGGTACCCGGTTATCTGAAGCTGCGTTTCGGAGAACCCGCCCGCGCACTGTCTGCGGTCTCGTTTGCCTTCATGACCGTGCTCATGAGCGGCGTCAACATGTTCGCCATGGCCAAGGTGATGCAGATCGTCCTGGGGTGGGACATCAACTTCAGCATCTGGGTGTCGTCGCTCACCGTTGCGGTGTATGTCACGTTGGGTGGGTTGCGTTCTGCCATTTTCAATGAAGTCCTGCAGTTCTTTCTGATCTGGGCCGGAGCGCTACTGATTCCGATTCTCGGACTCTATGAGGCGGGTGGCTGGGGGCATCTGAAAGTTCTGATCGCACAACGGGCATCCGAGCAATATGTACATCTCTGGTCAGGCCTGGGATCGTTCACCGCCAACCCAATGGGCATTCACTGGACGGGCATCGTCTTCGGACTGGGCGCGATTATTTCGATGGGCTACTGGACCACTGACTTTCTGGTGGTGCAGCGCATCTTGGCTGCGAAAGACATGCGCAGCGCGGAATTGGCTCCCATTATCGGCGCCGGATTCAAGATGATGGTGCCGTTCATCGTGATCCTCCCCGGCCTACTCGGTCTCGGGTTGCTGCCCGAGAAGTTGGTTCCGGAATCGGTGGCTACGGTCACCGGAGGTCATAGTTACAACGACGTGCTCCCGCTGATGCTGGCCCGTTATTGTGGGCCGGGTTTACTCGGGCTGGGAGTGACTGCTCTGATCGCCGGCTTCATGTCGGGCATGGCCGGGAACGTCAGCGCGTTTACGACGGTTTGGACTTACGACATCTACAAGCCACTGTTCAACAGCAAGGGCACGGACCATCACTACGTCAACATGGGACGCTGGACGACGGTGGTCGGGGTGCTGATCAGCGTGGGCACGGCGTATCTGGTGATGCGGTCGGCGAGCATCATGGATTACGTGCAGGCGTTGTTCAGTTTCTTCATCGCGCCTTTGTTCGGCACGGTCGTACTCGGCATGCTCTGGAAGCGGGCGACGGGGCCCGGCGGATTCTGGGGATTACTCTGCGGAACGCTATCTTCGATCTCGATGTGGGCGTGGGTAAAAATCGATCCTTCCGCGCTGCGCTATGTGGCGCTCTCACCCAATGCCAAGGCGCTGGCGCAGGATATGTACCAGGCGCTCTGGTCGTTCGTGGTGTGCGTGATCGTGACCGTGACGGTCAGCTTGGCCACCAAGCCGATGCCGCACTCGGCCCTGGCCGGACTGGTTTATGGGGAAACGGAAATCCCATCGATTGAGAATGTGCCTATGTATCAGAAGCCGCTGTTCTGGGCGGCAGTAGTGACAGTGGTTTTCTTTATCTTAAACATCATTTTCTGGTAGGGAGGGGTCATGATTTCGATCTGGTTTTTCATCGGCGTTTCGCTGCTGGGAAATGGTCTGTTGATTTTTGGAGCCGGCCTCTACCAGATTGCGCATCCCCCAGAGAACGCGGTCGTGTTGTTCAATTTGCACGCGAGCGTGTGGTGGGGCGCATTGCTGGCGATCTTGGGCGCGGTGTATTGCTATTTTTCCCGGCCGGGACGGGCGGCCTAACCCGGTTCATCGGCGAAGGAGACGAGGCAAGCCTCGTCTCTACAGATGATTTCTTTACAGAATTTCTTCACACGGTTTTCTGCAGAGCACTTTTTCGAGAGAGCACTCTTATGTCGAACTCCAAAAAAAGAATGACAGTTGGACTGATTGTTGGAACGCGCGGTTTCTTTCCCGATCACCTGGCAAAATCCGGACGGGAGGAGATGCTGCAGGTTCTTGATCAGGCAGGATTTGATGTCGTCGCGCTTAGTCCCGAACAGAGCAAACATGGTGCGGTTGAAACGCACGACGAGGCCAAGCGCTGCGCCGCATTATTTCGGTCGAAGAATGAACAGATCGACGGCGTCATCGTCAGCCTGCCCAACTTTGGCGATGAACGCGCTGTCGCGGATACATTGCGCCTTGCTCATCTGAATGTTCCGGTGCTGGTGCAAGCGACGCCGGATAATTCCGGCAAGATGACCATCGCCTACCGGCGCGACAGTTTCTGTGGCAAGATTTCGGTCTGCAATAACCTTCGCCAATACGGCATCCCGTACACCTTGACGGCGAACCATACGGTGAGCCCCACTTCCCCAGAATTTCGCGCGGACCTGGACAGGTTTGCTGGCGTCTGCCGCATCGTGAATGGACTAAAGAACCTTCGGGTGGGCAGTATTGGCGCGCGCCCGACTGCTTTTAATACGGTCCGCTACAGCGAAAAGATTTTGGAATCGAACGGCATCTCGGTCGAAACGCTGGATCTTTCGGAAGTACTCGGCCGGATCAGCCGCATGAAAGATAACGACGATGCTGCAGTTCAGAAGCTGCAGGCGATCAAGAAGTACGTCCCGACCACCAGCATTCCAGAGCCTGCGCTGGTGAAGATGGCCAAACTGTCGGCGGTCGTCGAACAGTGGATGAAAGCTACCGACGTTCAGGTCAGCGCGGTGCAGTGCTGGACATCGATTGAAGAAAATCTCGGTGTCGTGCCGTGCACGATGATGAGCATGATGAGCGACAACCTTCTCTCCAGCGCCTGCGAGGTGGACGTCTGCGGCGTCGTGAGCATGCACGCCCTGCAACTTGCTTCGGGAACACCAAGTGCGCTGCTCGACTGGAACAACAACTACGGCGACGATCCCGACAAAGCGGTCTGCTTCCATTGCAGCAATCTGCCCAAGCATTTCTTCCGCGACGTGCGCATGGACTTCCAGGAAATCATCGCCGGCACGCTGGGCAAAGAGAATACGTTCGGAACCTGCGTGGGCCGCGTGAAAGCGGGAGCGATGACGTATGCCCGCTTCTCCACCGACGACACGGCCGGCACGGTTCGCGGTTACATCGGGGCGGGAGCCTTCACGGACGACGACCTGAACACGTTCGGCGGGGCTGGTGTCGTGAAGATCGAGCAGATGCAGAAACTCCTGCACTACATTTGCGAAAACGGCTTTGAACATCACGTCGCCGCAAACTTCTCGACCGTCGCAGACGCCATGCACGAAGCAGCGACTCGTTATCTCGGCTGGGCGACCTACTGGCACGGGAGAGACGGAGCCGGCTGCTAGCTGCCGGTCCTCAGCGCCGCGACTAACCCTGTCGTTCAGTTTTGTTTTTTGTGCCACTCTGCATCGACCGCCGGTGGCAGAGATTCAAGACGGCTCAGAAACGTGGCCACTTTCCAGATGTTGTTGTCCGATACGGCCGCGTCATTTTGCCACTGCTGGTCAAATGCCGACATGCCGGAATAGCGTACTCCGTTGCGAATGATCCAGAACAGCTGGTAGTCGGGAAGGCGCGGCGGAGTTTTCGCAAATTGTGGAACGTTAGGATAAAAACTAGCACCGTAGTCGCTGGTGCCGTTCGGATCGCCATGACAGCCGGCACAGCCGTCTCTGAAAATTTTCATTCCAGCCAGCAGGTTTTCGTCAGTTAAGGGGAGTGGATTCTGCGTGCGTGGAGCATGTCGCGCCACATAGTTGTTCAACGCCATCTGCGCAAATGCCTTCTCCCACGCCGGTGGAGCCGTCTCAGCCTGGGTGGGCAAGAATCCAAGCCAGGCGGTTCCAAAAATGACTGCCGGAACCGTGACGACTCCGAGCACCCAGCCTGTCAGAAGCTTGCGCATAGCCACCTCCCGGTGTGTCGTATAGACGGGGCGGAGGTGAATTGGTCTCGGCTAATGACGAATATTGCCGTTCGGGTGGGCTCGGCTGCTGGCGCTAACGCTAGCCCGCAATCTGTCGCAACGCCGGATAAATCCGTCGATAGGCGCTGTATCCTTGATTGAGAGTCGTCACATCCCGCAGGTTCGGCTCGATCTCCAGCGCCGTTCTGACGACCGCGTCACAGGCTTCATCCACTGATTTCCAGGATCGCGCGCCGACTCCGGCCAGGATTGCCGCTCCGTAGGCAGCGCCCTCTTCAGCCTCGACAATCTCGACCGCGTGGCCGTAGACATCGGCTTGAATCTGCCGCCATAGCGGGGATCGTGCGCCGCCGCCGCCCAATCGAATGCGGTTCACAGGAACTTTCATCTCCGCAAAAATCGTGAAGCTATCGCGGAGACTGAAGGCGACGCCCTCGAGAATCGCACGGACGATATGCGCTCGAGTGTGGGTCGCAGCGAGACCGAGCAACGCGCCGCGAGCATTCGGATCGCAGTGCGGCGTGCGCTCGCCCATCAGATAAGGCGCCCATAACGCGCCGTCCGAACCAACGGGGGCAGTGGCCGCCTCTTCCGATAAATGCTCGTACGGATCGCGTCCATCATCGGCTCCGGCTCCGAAGCGGTCCCGAAACCAACGCAGAGATAAGCCTGCCGCTTGCGTCACTCCCATCACGTGCCAGCGCTGCGGGATGGCATGGCAGAAAGTATGAAGACGTCCTTGCGGGTCGAGTGCCGGACCGTCCGTGGCCGCAAAGACGACACCGGACGTGCCAATCGTCGCGCTTACCGTTCCGGGACGGACGATGCCCATGCCCACCGCGCCTGCAGCTTGATCACCTGCTCCCGCGACTACGGGAGTGCCCGCCTTCAGGCCCGTGGCCGCCGCTCCCTCCGCGGAGATTTTTCCGCAGACGTCTGGCGATTCTCCGAGCGCAGGCAGCAACTCGCGATCGATCCCGGTCTTGCTCAGCACTTCTGCCGACCAGGCGCGCCGGGCAACGTCGAGCATCAGCGTGCCGGAAGCGTCGGCCATATCGATTGCGCGTTCCCCAGTCAAGCGGAAGCGAACGTAGTCCTTCGGCAACATCACATGTCGAACTCGCTGCCAGTTGTGCGGCTCGTTTTCGCGAACCCAAAGCAGCTTGGTGAGCGTGAAATTCGTGAGTGGAGGGTTACAGGTGAGCTGGATCAGTCGTTCGGTCCCGAAAAGATCCGATAACTCTTGCACCTGCTTTTCGGTGCGCTGATCGCACCAGATAAGAGCAGGCCGTACGACCTCGTCTTGTGCGTCGAGCAGAACGGCGCCGTGCATCTGCCCGGAGAAGCCGACGCAGCCGATTGCTCCTCCACCCGCGCCGAGTTTCGCAAGAGCCTGAGTGACGGCGTGCCCGCAGGCCTTCCACCAATCGCGCGGGTCCTGCTCCGCCCACCCGATCTGCGGAGATTGAAAGGGTATGTGCTCCGCGTTTCCGGATGCGATTACCTTTCCACGCTCGTCAATGATCAGCGCGCGCGTTCCGCCTGTACCGACGTCGATTCCTAGGAAGTAAATAACGCCCCCAGTTGATCCCGGAAAATTTGGAGCTAGCCGAAGAACTCAGCGAGTTCGGGCGGTGCCGCCCGGTGTTTGGCACCTTTTTCCACGTTTGACTCCAGCGATTGCCGTTGCAGAAAGAAGTCCAGATTTCCTCGCATCACGAGATGCGGCGCGAGCGTCACCTGGAAGGAAGGGCATTCCCCTTCCACCAGAAACTCATGGAGAACGCGGAATGCGATCCGTCCCTGCGTCCGGGGCCTCTGATAAATCGTCGCCGCCACGGCCCTCGATCGGATCTCGGAAACCAGGGCTGGAAAAAGATCGGTAGTGATGATGGTCAGCCGGTCCAGCATGTTCGCGTCGCGAGCCGCATTCAGGACGGGGATCGAAGCTTCCGTTGTCACGTATACTCCGGCCAGATCCGGATGCTTATCAAAGAGCTTCCGGCATTTTTCATACGCCTCGTTCTCCACATCGTGGTCTTCGATCGGTTCCTGCAGCATCATCTCCGGATAGAGCTTTTGCAGCGTGCTCTCGAACGCTTTGTATTTCTCGGCATGCTCGGTGATCGCGAGAGCGCTCATGGTGACCGCAACCTTACCTGCGCCCCGCAGCAGGCTTCCCATGAGGTCGGCCGCCAGGGATCCGCTGGCCATTGTGTCAATCGATACCACGGCAAGTCGACCGGTATGCGGAGCGTCCGTCGCCACGCAGACGACAGGGATACTGTTCCGCGATGCCCGCCGCATCCAGGAGTGCAGGCCCTGGGGCCTGCTCGGGAACGTGATGATGCCATCGACTCCAGCTTTCAACGCGGCGTCGAATGCTTCTTCTTCGCCTTCTCCCAGACTGGGGTAAGTGCGGAACTCGATTTCCACGTTTTCCATGACGAGCGTACGAGCTTCTTCATTGATGCCTTCCCGTACTTCGTCCCAAAACGAGGTTGTTCCCTGCAACGTGTTGACCGAGACGCGGAGATTACGCTGTGAAGAGAGGTAGCGTGCGGCGAGGTTGGGACGATAGCCAAGATTCTTGGCCATCTGCTGTACCCGGGCCTTGGTCATGGCATTGACGCCGGCATGATTGTGCAAGGCGCGATGAACAGTGCCCGTGGATACGCCGAGAGCCTCGGCGATATCAATCAGTTTGACTTTTCGGCTCATGGCAGTGACGGACCGATCACGCTGCGAATCGAAGACCTGAGGAATAGGCCCGCTGCGGGCGGATTGGAGGAGATCGACAAAATCACGTAAAAACCGTAAACGTTCACGAAACTACGCTGCCCGACCAGCGCTGTCAACTGGTTTGTCAGCAACCGGATGCCTACGATGCCCCTATCTAGCCTCGGATTGTGAGGGTTGCGGCAAAACCCCTGTCATGGAAGAATGCCGCATGGTTCGATCCCTGCTTCCGGTTTTTCTGCTGCTGAGCGCGCTCGCGTCGAGCGCTCAGACCATGGCGCCACCCGCTGATAAACAACTTGCCCACGATATCTACAAGGAATTCGTGGAGATCCAATCCGGATTTACGACCGGCTCGACGACACCGGTTGCCGAAGCTGCGGCGGCTCGTCTGCGAGCGGCTGGATTTTCCGACTCCGACATCTTTGTGGGCGGACCAAATCCCAAGAAGGCGAACCTGGTCGTGCGCTACCGCGGCACCGGGAAGGCGCGCCCAATCCTTCTTCTCGCTCACGAGGATGTGGTGGAAGCGAAGCGCGAAGACTGGAGCATGGATCCTTTTCAATTCATCGAGAAGGACGGTTTCTTCTACGGTCGCGGCACCGGCGACGACAAGGCTCAGGCGGCAGTCTGGATTGCGAATCTCATCCGTTACAAGCGCGAAGGATTCAAGCCGGATCGCGACATCATCGTCGCGCTGACCGCTGACGAAGAAGGAGGCGGTCCCTTCAACGGCGTGGATTGGCTGCTCAAGAACCATCGTGACCTGATTGACGCGGAGTTGTCGCTCAATGAAGGCGGGTGGGGAGAATCGTCGGGAAACAAGAAGATCGCGAACTACCTGCAGGTGAGCGAGAAGTACGTGATCAATTTTCGCTTCGAAGTGCGCAACAAGGGCGGGCACAGTTCGCTTCCGGTTGCGGACAATGCGATCTACCATCTGGCCGCCGCACTCGACCGGCTTGCGCATTTTGGATTTCCACTGAAAACGAATGAAGTGACGGCCGCGTATTTCGCGCAGATGGCGAAGCTTGAAACCGGCCCGATCACCGCCGACCTTGTCAGAATTGCAGATGGTTCGCCGGATGCGATGGAGAGAGTTGCCGCTGCCGCTCCACGGTGGAACGCGACTCTGCGGACGACTTGCGTGGCCACCGAACTGGAAGGAGGCCACGCCAAAAATGCCCTGCCGCAACTGGCGGCCGCCAATGTCAATTGCCGTGTCCTTCCCGAGGATTCGGCGGACTATGTACTCAGCACTTTGCGAAAGGTCGTAGCCGATGACCAGGTTGCAATCACAATTAACGGAGACGCCGGTAGAGGGCCAGCCTCCGCGATGCGGCCCGATGTCCTCAGTGCGGTGAAACGCGCAACCGAATCGCAGTGGCCAGGCGTGCCCGTTGTGCCCACCATGGTGATGGGAGCGACCGATGGCAGATCGCTTCGCGAAGCCGGCATTCCAACCTACGGTGTCCAGGGCTTCTTCATCGACCGGGACGATATCCGTTTTCACGGGCGAGATGAACGAATGGGCGTGCAGTCGTTTTATGAAGGCCAGACTTTCCTGTATGAACTGGTCAAGACTCTGGCCAAGACGCAGTGACGGTGCGGGTCCGGGAGCGGCACGATGCGACTCACCTGGCAGACGGCAAGGAGAGGTGTCTTCTGCGCTATGTCGCTATAATGCCTGAACTCCAGCCTCCGGGGCCGCCATGATAGTAAGACATCGAGTATTTTCATCCCTGCTACTCGTCGCGGTGCTATTTGCCACCGTGTCCGGTTGTGCACAAACTACCAACTACGATTTCGTCATCGAGCGGGCCCACATCGTCGATGGCACTGGTGCTGCGTGGTTCGCCGGGGACGTCGGTATCATTGGCGACCGCATCGCTGCCATCGGCGATCTTCACGATGCCCCAGCCAAGAAACGCATCGACGCAAGTGGTCTGGTAGTGTCACCGGGTTTTATCGACACTCTCGGCCAATCGGAATTCAATCTCCTCGTCGACAACCGCGCGGCCAGCAAGATTACGCAGGGCGTGACTACTGAAATTACGGGGGAAGGCACTTCTGACGCACCCCTCAATGATCGTGTAGTCGATGCTCTGGATCTCAAAGCCCAGGCGGAGCAGTATCACGTCGCCCTCGATTGGCACACGTTCGACGAATTTTTGCGTCGTCTGGAGCGCGCCAAGCCCGCCATTAATCTGGGCATGTTTGTGGGTGCTGGAGGTTTGCGCTCCTACGTAATTGGCAACGATAACCGTCCGGCCACGCCCGCGGAACTGGCGCAAATGCGTCAGTTGGTCGCGCAGTCTATGCAGCAGGGAGCGCTGGGCCTGAGTTCGGCTTTGCAGTACTTGCCCGATAACTACGCCTCCACGGACGAGATTGTTGAACTCGCCAAGGTCGCGCGTGGCTACGGCGGTGTTTATTTCACGCACCAGCGTTCGGAAGGAGACCGCATATTCCCGTCGCTGGACGAAGTTTTCACTATCTCGCAACGCGCCAACATCTCGACCACGATCTGGCACCTGAAAACCATGTTCCCTGAGAACTGGGGAAAAATGCCGGAGGTTCTCAAAAGAATCGAGGCAGCGCGGGCGCGAGGAGTTGACGTCGCCGCGAGCGTGGAGTCGTACACGCGGGGCGAGAACGGCCTCAACACATGTTTTCCACCCTGGGTATTGAGCGACGGTACCCCCAAGATGCTGGAACGCCTGAAGGACCCCGTCCAGCGCGCCCGCGTTAGGAAGGAAATGAATGAGCCCGCCGCTGATTGGGAGAACTACTGGCTTGGTTCCGGCGGAGGTCAGGGCATCCAGCTCATTCAGGCGATGCACCCGGAGCTGCACAAGTACGAAGCCATGAACTTTGCCGAGATTGGACAAAAGATGGGCAAGGATCCCACGGACGCTGCTATCGATTTTGCGATCGCCGATGAAGGCCTTAGCGAGGTAGTGATGGCAACTATGTCGGAGGATGACGTGCGCGCCGCCGTTTCAAACCCGCTCTCGACCTATGGTTCTGATTCCGCTGCCCAGGCGGAGGATGGGCCATTGAGCAGGGTGAAGGCACATCCTCGTGCCTTCGCCACGTTTCCCCGTGTGCTGGCACAGTATGTCCGCACTGAGCACACGATGAGCCTGGAGGAGGCCATTCGCAAAATGACCTCGTTTGCCGCAAGCCGAGTCGGAATCATGGATCGGGGAATTCTGCGGCCTGGCATGATGGCCGACATTGCTGTCTTCGACCTTGGTGCGGTCCAAGAAGTGTCCACCTACCAAGACCCTCTCCATTACGCGACAGGGATGAAATATGTTTTTGTAAATGGAGAGCCGGTTGTGCTTGATGGCAAGATCACCGGGGACCGCCCAGGACGCGCCTTGAGGGGCCCTGGATACACACAGGCTCGATAGCATTTCTCAACTGGCGAAAAAACGCGATTTCACTAACAACCCTGGCCGGTTCTTCTTCTGTTCAAGTCCGCCAATTCTCAGTGCCGCACGACGCTTGGAGATGGACGAAAAACGCATAGCCGGGGATGTTCCGATCCCATCGGACACCATTGGGACACCAAATCGCGCTTTTTCTGTAGGGCCATCTACGGCGAAGGGTGTGCGACAGGTAGATAAGTGGTTGGGATCGACAGACTGGCGGAGAGGGAGGGATTCGAATCCGCATGACAACAACGATTCAACAACATACAGGGACACGGATGGCGCCGAAGTACATGAAAAGCAGCGGTAGACCGACAAACGGATTGCGAACGGATCGCAGATTTCCGAACAGCACTCCAGCACGACTCCTTTCTGGACAATGTTATTACTCTGCTGTGTAATTGCTGCGAATGATTGTTGTTCGTCAGTTGATGTGCGTTAGCCTCGCGGTCGCAATATTTGCACTGTGCGCTTGCGGCGGGGGCTCTGGCGGGTCAGGTGGAGGCGGTGGGGGAGGTGGCGGCGGTAGTAGCCCGACAATCAACCGTCTGGCACCTTCTAGCCTGATGGTGAATGTGCCGCTTGGCACTTTGCTTGTTACCGGGGCGAATTTCAAAGGTGATGCTCTGGTCGCGATTGACGGGCAGCCAGTACCAACCTTCCTATTCGACGCGCATACGCTGGAAGCCGAAATTAGTTCGGACTTTGACACTACCGCCGCTAACCATCAAATCACGGTACAGCAGAGCACTGGTACTTCCAACGCCATTCGTCTTGCGGTTTATGCGCCCCAGCAGGGTCCGTTTGTTATGAATGCGATCCCTGGTTTTCTGGTAGGCCCGGAGAGCAGTCCGCTCTGGATCGCGGTCGCTGACATTGAAGGTGACGGCTTCGCTGATGTGCTCATGCCCAACGATGTCCCGAACGGTTCTGGTGGGATTGCGATCTTGAAGGGCCGCTCGGATGGCTCCCTCGCTCCTGCTGCCGTCCTCTCGATACAGACTCCATACGCGCTTTTGATCGGCGATATTGACGGAGACGGCATCGCTGACCTGGTTTCGGTCACCCAAGTTGGGAACAACAGCCTGGTAACAGTTCTGCGCGGCGATGGACACGGCAATTTCCAACCACTCGCCTCGTCGGAGGTGCCTTATCTCGGTGTCCTCATCACCGAGTATCTGTCGGACCTGGACGGGGATGGACTCCTGGACCTCGTCGTCACGGGTGCGGACGGCTCAGGAGCAACTAGCGACCTGCAATGGCTGCGAAATACGGGTGGAGGGAACTTCTCTTCCGGAGTATCGCTGGCCACGATCAATACGTTCAGCTACTTCACTCTTGGCGACCTCAATCGCGACGGGAAGCCCGACATTGTTTATTCGACACAGACTTCGCCGACAGGTCCGATTGTTGTTCACACCTTGATGAATCTGGGATCGGGCCACTTCTCCGACAGCGTGACGCCTGGGCTCAACGGGGTCGGCGGCCTGGCTACTGTCGGCGACTTCAATCTGGATGGAATTCCAGACTTGGTGGTGCAGGCAGTTCAAAACACCGTTCTCCAGCTCTATTCTTTCGCAGGCAAGGGAGACGGGTCGTTTCAGCAGCTTGGCAGCGTAACGATCTCCCCGCCTGGATATAAGGTCTATCAGCTTGTGGTCGGAGACTTCGACCATGATGGTTTCCCCGACTTGGCTGGCACAGACGGCGAGACCGAGCCGTCGCATATTCTCTACTTGTTCGGCGACGGACGCGGAAACTTCACGCCCCAGCAAGTCGTCGGGCCACAAGGAGGTCCTTCTGTCACAGCAGACATCAACGGCGATGGCCTGCCTGACTTGATTGTCCCGGATCGTTTCAACTTCGTGTCGGTGGCGCTCGGGCGAACTGACCGCAAGTTTCCCTCGGCACTTGCCTTGGCTCCGCCACTGGCTTCACCTCCGTATGCAGGCGACATCAATGGCGACGGCCTGCCCGAAATCTTCTTTGGCGGATTTCCCGACACTATCTTCGGGAATGTCTTTCAGAACCAAGGCCACAATGCATTCCAGTTGGCAGCCAGCACAGACCCGCGTGGTTTCATGGTGGCGGACCTGACGGGAAGAGGCGTGGTTGATCTGATCGGATTTTCAGACAGCGGAATGATTATCTGGCCAAACAATGGGAGTTTCAATTTTTCGTCGTCCCCGATTACCCTGCCACCGATCAGCGGCCCAATCATGATTGCTGACATGGACGGTGATGGGCACCCTGACATTGTTGGCTCTGGTCAAATCTTCTTCGGCAACGGAGCGTACCAGTTCACGCCGGTTGCCACGCAAAACATTTCTTCTGGACCCTATCTCATTGGCGATTTCAACGGCGACGGCAGGCTGGATATTGCTATCGGCGGAGCGACCTTGCTCAATGCAGGCAATCGGACATTCAATCTTGTGACCAGCGAAGCGCTACCACTGGTCAACGGAGCAGTCGCTGCTGTCGCAGACTTCAACGGAGACGGCAAAGACGATGTCGCGATCTCTGACGGCGGACAAAGCGTGGGTATCTTTTACAGCCAAGGTGACGGCACTTTTTACGTGGCCACCGAACTCGACACAGGAGGATTTGTAGGCGGAGTGGCGGTGGGAGACTTCAATGGCGATGGCCGCATCGATATTGCGGCGGGTCTGATGTTCGCCCAACAGGCAGTGATTCTGTTCAACAATGCCAACGGCCAGTTCAGCCGGTCTTTCTTTGCTTCTGGGGCAGATACCGCGTCAATGACCTCTGCCGACCTTAATCACGGCGGGAAGAGCGACTTGATTTTCTCGAACTTTGAATTGGACTTTCGGCCGCCCAATGCGAATGTGGTGTTTCACAAGTAGCTATCCCCGCCTCTATAGTCCCGAAATCGCGAACAACAGAGTGCACCGTCTCTCACTTTAAGGTTTACGGCAGAGCCCAAGTTGAACCATCCTCGAACTCAACCTGCGTTACAACCAAACTCGCTCTCCTCTTCTGCACGCACTCCAGTTTTTCGTCCACTATGCTGTCAAGAGTACCCGATGTAATTGTGCTCCCAGAATCAATTTGAATCGCCACTGCAGGAAACAGGTGTCGGATGCTAAACGCGCCCTTCGCACGGAGCGCACACGCGAGTCGGTATCCAGCAATTCGTCTTTCGGAAGTATTTCTCAAGTCGAAACCATTTCCATAGGTCGTCAGCTTCAAGGGGCACGTTCTTGTATTAATTGACCACGATTTGGGTTGAGGTACAGGTAGTACACCCGACTCTTTTGTTTGTCCGTACAAATGGCTCATGGGCAACATAAGAGAGCCGATCTGGCTGATCATCACCAACAGCATTGTCCGTTTCATCGCACAGTCCTATTTTGGGCTTGGGTTGTCTTGAATCAATTTTTCCTGTACTTCTTTTTCAGCGTCTTCCTCTGTCATCGAGTTGGGTTCTTTGCCGGAGTTCTCGACGCTGGCGGCATCATTCTCCATTCTGTCCTGAACCGCTTTGTCCCCGTGTTGATATTGCTTGGCGTCTTCCGGCGAGTCTTCTATTTGAACTCCGTGGTGGATCTCATGGCGGGTAACGGCCGATTGGTCATCCTTATAGTCTCCACCCAATCGCGTTAGGTCAAAGCTGATTGTGTTCTTCTTCAGATCAGCCTTCCCGTCCTTGTTGGTTTCGATCTTAGGATCATTCGTGCCGAGCACAGTGTGCCAAATTGGTGTTCCGGGGACCTGGCTATCCTTCGATCGAAGGTCCTTATTGCCTATTTCGTGAACGGTCTTGCTGTCAGACAGTTTGTTGAAGTCCTTTCGGAACGACTCCTTCATATATTCTTTAGCGATCATCTTTACGAGCTGATCGTACTGCTGTCCCTGTAGGGGTGTACGAACCTCACGCCCGTCCGGGTCGACAAATGCGAGGGGATTGTTCCTGGTGTACGAGTACATGTTCCACTGCTGAGGATCACGGACTCTTTGTTTCGTGATGCTCTTCGGATCGGCAGAATTGAACCGAGCCATACCTGACCCGTAGTACCGCGCACCGAGGTAGTCTAGGCCAGATTCGGAATCCCGTTCTTTACCCGTGAACTTGTAGTTCTGGGCACAGGTATTTGTGTAGGCGTGTTCCCCGCCAAAAGGTTCGAAATCAGCGTCGTAGCAGAACACCGTCTGCCCTCCCTGAACGATCGCTCGTGAGGTGCCCAGTTGGTCCGCCAGATAGTAAAACACATTGTTCGACGAATCACGCCGGGCGATGCGATTTCCGCCAAAGAACACGTATTCATTGAAACTGCCATTTGTGACGCTTCCCGTCAGATCGGTTTCGTCCAAAACTTCGCTGCCTGCATACCAGTAAATCTTGCTGCCAGACTTTTCCACTCGATTGCCGTCGCCATCATAGATGTACTGGGTACTCGAATTCGAGGTCGAGGTCATCTGGTTTTCGGTGTTGAATACATAGGTAGCCCCGCCCGTGCCCGGTATGGTCATCAGGTTCCCGGCAGCGTCGTAGGTGTCGGTGGAAATCTGGTTCTTCGTGGTCACGCTGACGCTGAGACTCCCCTGCGTGCATCCAGTGTAGGCCGACGACGACCCGGCAATCGAGAGTAGGTTGCTCCAGTTGCCAGTGGAATCGTAGCCGAATGCCTGCCCCCAGCAAAGGGTGGGATCGCTGGCGTGACTCCCCGTGGTTTGAGCGGTCGAGACGCGATTCAACTGATCGTAGGCGAACGTCTGGCCGCGGCCTGAAACGCGATTGTTCGCGATGCTGACAGGATTCCCGTTGTCCGTTCCAAGGTTGAAGTTGTATTTCAGGTCCAGCATGTTGGCGGTGGTCGCCGTATCTGTGCATAGACGACTGGTAGCCAGGGCTGTTCCAGTGGTTGAATACATCCAGCAGGGCTGGAGCCGCTTGTTGTAGATATGAGTAGACACCAGCGATGTCCCGTTCTGGAGGAGCGCCGTTGCCCCTTGCGGCGCGTAGCAGGCCCCATTCCCTAGGATGCCGTTGGCACAGGTGCCCGTTGCGTAGTAGACGCTCGTAGTGTTGTCCTTGGCGTTGCTCAGGCGTCCGGCAGTATCGGGCGTGTACGTGATGATGCGCCCGCTGGGATAGGTCAGAGTGGCTACTGAGCTATCGAGATTGTAGGTGTAATTCGTAGTCTTGGTTTTCGTGGCGGTCGTACGTGACTGGACAACGGTTCGTCCCACTTGATCGTATGCCCAAGACTCCGAACCCGCCGGGTCCGTCATCCCGGTGCGATGCCCAATGTTGTAGCACGAGGCCTGCCCCAGACAGCCGCTCCCGTCATAGGTGTAGGTCGCGACGGGAGTGGACATAGTGCCTGCGGTACATGCCTGCACTCCATATCCCTTGGCCGTCAGCCGATTCAGCGAGTCATAGCAATAGCTAATCGCTGTGGTGGTAGCCGGATTGGTCTGGTTCTGCAACGGGGTTGTCTTGGTGGTCACATCCCCGTCGGCGTCGTAGGTATACGCCAGATGGCCGGATTCTGGATTGTCGGCAGTGAGGATGCGCGATAGTGAATCATACGAAAAGCTGCGTGCGCGGGAACCGGCTTGAAGGACGCCTATGAGGTTGCCCAGCGTGTCGTAACCGTATGTCGTGACCCAGATTGGTTCACTGGTTCCAGGACAGCCGTTAGCGTTAACGGTTGCCGTCGTCGAATTGGGCTCGTCCACTTCAATCAAACGGCCTAATCCGTCAACGATGCTACGTCGCCAGTGGCCTGCTTCATCGGTAACCAGGGTCGAATTTCCACAATACGCCGTCTTAAGAAGCGAGCCATCTGCCTGGGTGACCTGCGTCCCGCGGTGCAGGGCATCATAGGCGTTGGTGGTAATTCCGTATGTCGTGTCGGATGTCGTGCGATACGGATTCGTGGTAGTGGACTTGTTTCCCGCTGCATCGTAGGTATCGTCGGCATAGACGACGCCCTCGGGATCGGAATTTAGCTGGGTATGCGCCAGCCTTCCCATGCCGTCCACGATGGCAGTAGCGGTCTCGTTGACCGTGCTCGTGATCGCCTTTGTAATCACGACTTGATACGGTGCGCTGCCTTGACTACACGTGGAACCGCCAAGGTCGGTGTAGCAGAACGACGTTTGCCCGCCGCCCGCCGGGCGGCTGACGTTCGTCAGACGAGAAACTACGTCGTAGCTGTTCGTGGTGATTTGACCGTTCGGGTCGGTGGTCGAGATTAACAACCCCGTGTTGTAGTCGTAGTTGGGATAGCTGCTCTGGTTTAACGCGTTTTTGATCTGAGTCGCATACGCGCCTTGGAACGTGCTCGAATATTGGTAGGTCGTTGGATTGAGCAAAGGGTCTTTGGCGACAGACGGCATTCCAGTGTCGTAGTACGTCGTGGTACTGGTCAGGGTTTGCACCGACGGCAGATTCCGCCAGCGATTCACGGAGGTCCGATTTCCACGATAGAGACCTGTCCAAGGTGCGGTATCGAGATTCTGAGCGGCACTCATTCCCGAGGCAATCGTGGCCGTTTCGTCGTACCCGTATTGGGTGAACGCCTTTTGACTCGTCCCGTCCGTGATCTGGCTTGAGTAAACCAGATTCAGCATGTTGTTGCTGAGATAGTTGGAAAAGTGCGGATTGGGGCTTTGCCAGACGTAGCTGGTGTTCGTTTGGCGTAGCAGAGGCCCCGGCACGCCAGAGCTAGTGCCGTAGTCGTATTCTTTTTGCGTTATGACTTTGCCGTAGAGCCCGGTGTAGCCTGCCCCGCTCCCTGTGGGGTTTGGAAAGGTGAACCCAGAATCGTAGCTCATGGTTACTTGGCTGGTCTTGCCATTTGCCCAGGTAGTAGTCGTTTGGGTTGGCAATATGTTCATGTAGATTGCAGGTCCTCCCGGGCCACCAAATGGACCAAGGGTACTGGCGTATGTTGTTGAAACAGTCTTGAGCAGGTTCGCGGCTAGGACAGCGCCTTGGTAGTACTGGACTTTTGTCGTGTAGAGGGAACAATTGGACAAAAGGGTATTCGTATAAACAGTGTTATTCCCAAGGGGGTCGGTGACAGTGGGATTGGAACTAGCGGAATACGTCCAAGTATGGTTTCCGGTTCCATCGTTGGCGTTTACTGTCCGCGAAGCTACTGCACGGGGGTCGATTAGCGAAGTTGAACAACCGGCTCCGTCGCGCCACGCATAAGAGATCGTGCCTCCAGTAGGAAATGTAATCTGAGTAAGATCAGCATTTCCGTCGTTGCTATATTGAAATATCCAGGCAGTGCCGTTCGGCAGTACTACACTCTGGAGGTAGTTCGCATTCCGAGTCTGCTGTGTTCCTTGGGTTATGTTGTAGGAGAAAATCTCAGTGACCTGCGCCCAACAGAACCAAAACGTCTGCGATCCACCATTTGGCCCGGGTATCACCCATTGAGCAGATAAATTGACCGGGAGCGGGCCGCTTGGACAATTGCCTGGCCCACTGGATCCTAATGACGAGGATGGCGGACTGGCTATGGACCTACCGACCGTATCCGTCACACTGAGCTGATTTCCGTTGGCGTCTTCCGATACTCTGTTCCCGTCCGCATCTGTGACGACCGGGCTTCCGCTCGTGGGAATGTAGGCTTGTATCGCGGTTCCATCCACGGTTTCATAGTTCGTTGAGGTTAGTGCTGCCAGTTGATGGCTGGCCCCATCGGGGGTGGCCACGGAGTAGCTCGTGAACTTAAGATTTCCGAAATTGTCGTTAACTGGTGCGGACTTAATTGCAAACGCTCGCTCGGGGAGTGGCATTAGCCCCCCTGCACCATTGAAGAAAGGAAATGATGTGTCCGGGACCATGAACATGGTACAGCCGTTCATGTTGCAAATGTTTTTTTGCTTAAATGGCCTTCTGTTATAGATGAGCTTAAATCCTAGCTTTAGGTTCCCGCGCTGCGGGTAAGAACCCAGCGGAACGTCTACAATCAGATTCCCGTTTGTCATGCTCACGGAATCAATCTCACCGCCACGATAGCTTCCATAGGCTTTGATTCCCAGTTGAATGTCGTCGGGGTCTTGTGCTACTGATTTGACATTTAAAATAAGGACACTAACAAAAATTATCCCGAGATAGAAGGCGGTTCGCCAAGTCATCGCGATCCTCCCTGCGGATCGAAAGTATTCGGGGAGACACCTGAATTGAAAGTGACCGCACCGATGCTAATAACCTCACTTGACGAGTCGTTAAAGTAGGAAATCGTCTGTGGGATCATCACACTGTTGACTACAACGAATTGCGACATGTCATAGGTTGCAGTTTCGTAACTGGCTGCGTTCTCATTGGCTGGCTCACGAACCTGGACTCGCACCGGCAGAAACGAGACCGGATCGAAATACCATTCCTGCGGCGTCACGAGCGTTCCCATCGGGTCCGAATCGTCGCTGATATGAACCTGAACAACCTTTGCGCCATTCAGGGAGACAACGCCAATGTATTTAAGCGTATATACAGGATTGTTCAGTTCTTGTAGCAGCACATACGGCGGCAGGTAAAAAGGGAGATTCGCCCTCGCCATGTAGGGATTTAGAGAGGAGGTCTTTCTCTTAAAAATCCAGGCGGGTGAGCCATGCCCACTAAGGAAAACATTGGTCCCTCCATCCGCCGTGGCTACCTCTATTCGAAATTCGCTCGCTGCGGTCGTCCAGGTAAATGATCTATTCGTGCCATCGCTGTTTAGTATTGACCCGGTCACAACGCAGTCCTGAATAGCCGCCAAAGCATCAGCGCCGCCAGAAGCAGCGACGGCACTCTGCAAAGTCTTGATAGCCGCATTGTCACGCTGAGGAGTTGCGGCAAGCGCTGGTATGGCCAGTCCGATGATGACAACGATCACGGCGATGGCAGATACCGCCATATAATTGGTTTTCCTCGAATCTGTAATAGCTAAATTCGTCATGTCTGGTTCCTTTCCATCAGCGTGCTCGCTTGAGGCATGGTGACCTGATGGGTCTTATCAGAGGACTTGCCAGCGAGGGTGCCCAGAACAATCGGGCGGTCAAGATGACCTTCAGAAAGCGCGAGGGAGCAAATTCCAGCCGGTGGCTTTGTCATCTTGTTCCATTCCGCCACTAGCTGTGACGGCATTCGGAAGTTCTCTACCCTCAGCAAGTCACGCCTCCCGCGCCCCCTCAGGGCGGGATTTGTTTGTTGGGTAGACTCGCCAAACTACGCGCTACATCAGGGAAGTGTCAAGTACGAAACCAGACACGGTCAGTTCTTTACACACCATTCACCAACAGCCGATAGTGTTCAGACACCGCCATCGGTCTAGCAGTCTTTGGTTAAAGGACAGTCGATTTCCCGCGTGAAGGATACGCGGATACTAACGTTACGTACGTACGTAACGTTGGCGGTCGATTTCGGCGGCGATGTTTTCCATCTGAGGCAGAAAAATACAATCAAAAAAATAAGCGACACCGAAAACAGCTATAAGGGAATAAGCAATATAGCGAGGCCATTTCCTTTCCACACTTCTGGCCATTTTAATAAAAGCGGGTAATTCACGTTCAGCTGCTTTCATTCGGCAGGACATCGCAAAATGCTCGGCGTGCTCTTCCAAGTCCTTCGGACCGATAGTTGGCTGTCCAAGTTCACCAAACTCGTGTTCGATCATCTCCCGAAATTCATGTAAGAGAGTGTGCAGGTCAGAAAATGGAGCCATCGCAGTTTCGCTTATGACAATTTCCCTCTTATCTTGAAATGTGCAATTAACGCCGCGAACATCTTTTGGAAGGGATACAAAGGATAGATTCACGCCTTTGGAGCGGCACAATTCCTTCATGGCGTCTTTTGTGAGAAAGGAACTTAAGCCCAGCCAGTTTACAAACTGTCGTGCCAAGACTTCTTCTGCGGGTGGCCAGTTCTCGCCATGTTCGGAAATTACGGTCAGACAAAAACCCAAGAGTGGTTTTTTCTCACTTCCATCTGTGAGTAATTGCACGATTTCAGGCCCCTTTCAGCAGGCTTCGTCGCGTTAACTTCTCGTACATTTCCACAATAAAGCGCTTCGTTTCCAGACTGACGTGCGTTCCCTTTAGCCGAGTACCCTGTTTAAAGGTGGGGTCAGTCCTGACGTGTTCGTATGCTTCCTCGATCTGCCTTCTCTTGGCGGTTTCCGCCGAATCCTCTTCCAGGTACCCGGCTGCAATCAAAAGCTCACGATGCTCCACATCGTAGGACTTCGCCAGCCGTTTCAAAATGTCAGGGTGCGGCGGTCTGCGCAGTCCCCGCTCGATCTGAGAAATATAGGCATTCGAGACTTTGGCCTGGGTTTCGACCTGTTTTAAGGTCAAACCCCTCGATTTCCGCAATCGGCGCATGTAGCTTCCGAAGGTTTCCATAGCTCATCCATCATAGCACGATATTAACAATTGCAAGAGTATTCGTTGTGGTGTTGACAGGCCGGTGAGCGTATTGCACAATCAATACTGTTGTTAGATTGTGTTAACAACTGGAGTGCTCACTTGCCTCTCACCTTGACTCCACAACCGGCGCTGTTTCCTTGTCCCCTCTGCGCCAAGGGCCTCGACGTGCGCCAGACCAAGAAAAAGAAGCCGTACGTTATCTGTGATCCTTGCGGCGTCCAATTGTTTATTCGCAGCAAGGCTGGAATGCAGACCTTCAACCACCTGGTCGCAGATGCAGAACAGCGCAACATCTGGAAGAGGCTGAACGATTTGCAGGCTCGGTATCTTCGAAAGTGCCCGGACTGCAAGAAGGACTTTTGGATTGTCCCCGACCAGCTTAAAACCAGCTGGGTGGACGGCAAGTTTGAGGGATATCGCTGCCCGGAACGCGGATGCAAGGGCGTTGCTGGTTGGGAAAAAGAGAAAAAATGAAGATCACAATGCTTGGAGTGCTGGGCTTCATCGCGATTGCTACGCTGCTGGTCTATGCCGGATATGAGTTGGGCAGAATGCCAGAGAAGCCGCAGTCACCACTGAATCCCACGTTGCCGCCGAACTCATGACCACAACGCCGTCACAAGTCGATGCAGGTTTGACTACCGAATGGTTCACGGCTGCCGAGGCCGCTCTATATCTCAAAGTCAAGGTTCGCACACTCTTGCTCTGGGTCCGGCAAGGCAGAGTGAAAGCGTTTGCACTGTCCGGCATAAAACGCCACGTGTGGCGCTTCCGTCAGCGAGACTTGGACGCTGCCCTTCTGGGATCTCCCGTGCTACTCTGCCAGACGCCATCCGTGCGCCCTGCGGAAAGGACGGAGCAATGAAAAGGGCAGCACGGCACAAAACGGGAAGTGTAGTTTTCGACAAAAGACGCAAAACGTGGAATTACTTATGGTGGGAGGACGGCCAAAGGCGGTCCAAGCAGATTGGCACCCTGAAAGAGTTTCCAACCAAGGGTGCTGCTTGGCACTCCGCTCAGTCCATCCAGGCTGAGGCTTTCGAGCCACTGGCTAGCTCAAGCAAAGTGGAAGGAACCACGGTGAGAGCACTGGCAGAGCGTTACGAGCAGGATCGATTGCCTTCGCGCCATTCCACGGCGCGGATGTATCGTTCCTGGTTGCGTAATCACATCTTGCCTAAATGGGGTGACGAGTCGATTCGCGCTATACAACCACGAGCAGTCGAACTGTGGTTGCGAGAGTTGGATTTGTCGCCCAAAAGCAAGTCTCATGTGCGGGGCATGTTGCACCTGCTCATGGAGTTTGCCATGTGGAGCGGAGCACTGGAAATTTCGCGAAATCCCATTGATCTTGTCGTAGTCAAAGGGGCGACCAAGCGTACACGCCAACCGCGTAATCTCACTGTGGATGAGTTCCGAAAGTTTGTGAAGCATCTTGAGGAACCCTTCCGCACAGTTGCGCTGCTTTCGGTGTGTTTCGGTTTGCGAATTAGCGAATGTCTGGCTCTGAGGTGGAGTGACGTGGACTGGTTGAACGGCAAGTTGCGAATTGAACGGGCAATTGTCCGGCAACATGTCGATGACGTGAAAACAGTCTACTCGCAGAAACAGATGAGCATTGATCCCGAACTATTGGCAAGGCTGAAAGCGTGGAAACAACTTTCACAGTTCTGCGCCGAGGGAGATTGGCTCTTTGCATCTCCGGTTCAGCTTGGACGCTTGCCCTGGTCCTACCCTTGGATTTTAAGGGTCTTTCACAAGGCAGGCGACAAAGCCGGGATCGGTAAACTGCCAACTCACACCCTGCGCCACAGCTATCGTTCGTGGCTCGATGCCGTGGGAACATCAATCGCCGTGCAGCAGAAGCTGATGCGACATAGCGACATTCGCACGACCATGAATCTTTACGGAGATGTGGTCACGGATGAGATGTCTCAGGCTCACTCCAAGGTAGTTGGCTTGGCACTCGCACCACAAAGTTCCAACTAACGGATTGCAGGTGCGGATTGCAGTTCGCGTAAATCCTTGAAACTATGGCGGAGAGGGAGGGATTCGAACCCTCGGTACAGGTGTTAGCCCGTACAACGGTTTAGCAAACCGCCGCATTCGGCCACTCTGCCACCTCTCCGACCTTTTTAAAACGTGGGACTTACGCGGAACTGCTCGACTCCTCGCGGCCTGCATTCGCGGGCCTATTCACGGCCCGCTCCAGCGTTTGCATTGCGGCTTCGACTTTCGGGTCACGCACCTTCACGTATCTATCCCTCGTAATCGAAACCCGGCTGTGCCGGAGGATTCGCTGTACCACTTTATCACTCACTTCCAACTCAAACAAATTCGAGGCGAGTCCGCGCCGGAACGAATGCCACCCGCGCCACGTCAAACCGACCGTCTTCATTGCGGCCTTGATAGGCCCGCGTCCGGCATTCTCTAGAGACTCGGAGAACAGACGCCCAGAGACGGGAGCGGAGCGGCGATACTCATTCAGTATATCGCGGAGCGCGGGAATGACCGGAACGAAGCTGCCGGATGCCTTGGACTTCGGCGGAGAACGATAACCGCGCCACTCCGTCTCTTCGACCGTAAGCGCGTCGTCCGCGTAACAGTCCCACGTCAGCCCTTGAATCTCCGCGAGCCTGAGCCCAGCGTACCCGGCGATAGCGACCGCTGCCCGGTGTTCCAGGGTGAGGAGAGGAAGGATTTGCTCAATCTCCTCCAGTGTGTAGACGCCGGTTTCCCGCGAAGCCAGAGCGCGGGCGGGAAGGAATACCCCGGTCACTGGGTTCGCCTCCGTATAGAAGCCGTAATTGCGAGCGTGGTTGAAGATCACGCTGAGGAAGGCTTTGAGGTGCGAGTACGTGGTGCGCCGGAGTGTTCGTTTGCGATCTGCTGCAATCTCGTTGAGCAACTGCTGAATGTGATACGGACGGATCACCCACAGCCGGATTCCAGCGCGTTCTTTTAGGTATCGCTCGAACAGCCCCTTATACCCGGCATAGGTGGATGGGCGAAGGCGCGGCTCCACTTCGGGAAGGTAGTGATGCTCAATGTAGTTCGCGAGCGTCATGCCCAAACGGTCTGCATCGACGGCGAGCCGCAGGCGGGCGCGTTCTTCCTCAGCCCTTGGGCGAATCAGCCGCAGGGTAGGGAAGTCCTCTAGACGACCCAGCCAAATCTTCTTGCGCTTTTTCCCTTCGTAGTAGCGGAGGTACCACGCGCCGTGATCCTTTGTGAGAGTTCCGTTCTGACCCATGTGTACTCCTTAGTAAACAGCCGGGAGATCATAGCGCGGATCGTTGAGAGGTCAAAATCGTCTATACCGAGCGATATTTTCTTTGCGCACTCCTATCTTCCGCGCTCTACGCTGCCAATGCGGGCCGTGACCGGGTGAGCCGAGAGCGTGCGCAATCTCGTGGCGTATCACGTCACGGATTAACGACCAAGGTGCCCGCTCAATAAGCTCCTCATCGAGAAGAATGGCCTGCACATCGTATTCACACTGGCCCAAAATTTTTGTACCCGGTTCGCTCGGTATCGGCTGAATCGCAACAACCCAACCGGCCACGTCTAGGCCGTACTTCGCCAAGAGACGCCACGCGTAGTTCCACGCACGATCTTCCATGTTGCCTCCTCGTCCTTGAAGGAATAGAAGCGCCCCAGCGCGAAGTCGAGGCGCTTGGTGGGGTTAGTTGGCGAACTGTTGCTTGCGAATCCGGTCCGCGTCCGCTACCCGTTCTGGAAAAGGCGGGAAAGCGTATACAACATCCACGGCGGCTTCGAACAGCTCAACGATTCGTTCATCAGTGATGTTGAACGAACGAGCGCGGCTAGCGGCTCTATAGAGGAGACGATCTAACTCCTCATCCACAGCGCATTCGTTACAAGAAAAGTTAGGCATGTCAGACGGACGTTCTTCACAAAAGGGACAGATTGGCAATTGAATCCTCCTTTAGAGCGCCGTCGCGACGATGGATTCGGAGCGCGAGCGGGCGCAATACGGCCTAGTTTTTTGGGGTTTTTGGCGTAGCAGGTAGTCCGCTATGACCAGTTGAATCGGGACGAGCAGCGCCAGACTCTGGAGAACTGCGTTCTGGCTTGAGCGGTATAGGCTCCCGTAGGAAGCTCAGTGACCAGTTACAGATTGTCACACGAACTTACTCACGTCAATGACAAAGATTGTCAAGGTCGAAGCAAAGGACGGTGGTGACTTAGAGCCGCCTAAAAACCCAGTTGTCTACAAAGCGCCAGAAGATTGGTCATTCCTCGTTCCGCCAGATAGTTGAGCAAAGCTTCTCTGGGAGGTTGATTGCTGCGATAGGGAGTGCTGCTCGGACCTGTATAGCGACCGCCTCCCGGTCCCGTGTAGAGCCCACCGCCCGGTCCCGTATACAGTCCTCCACCTGGTCCTGTGTACATACCGCCTCCAGGCCCAGTGTAGAGTCCTCCACCGGGCCCAGTGTAAAGACCTCCGCCCGGACCCGTGTACATACCGCCTCCGGGTCCGCTATACATTCCACCGCCCGGACCTGAGTACGCTCCACCACCGGGACCGGTGTACATTCCACCGCCCGGACCTGTATACAAGCCTCCGCCCGGTCCAGTGTAAAAATCGCGCGGCCAAGTACCTTCTTCATCCTCATTCCTATTACGCATATACAAACACTCCTCAGCTTGTTATGATAACACAGCGGCGAACAAATGCCGAAAGACTGTGGCGGTCACTTAACAACACTTACTGATGACCTTCACAATTCCTGACGTGGGTACGCGCCAATATGTTCTGGTCAATTGAGTGACTGACGAATTCAAAGAGATTGCCCATAGCGGCGGTCGCCTCACTATCCGTATAGGAACGGACGACAAGAATCGACGAGGCTACCAGTTAAGTTGGCATCACGAACGGCCTGTGGCAGCAGGCATCTTTGCCGTGTACGCTCTTCCCCAAGGAGTCGCGGTTGGACAAATGGATCTCGGAGGAATTGGATCTGTCCCTAATCCGCCTCCCGTTCGAGGGTGTTTTCAAGTCTTCATTGGCTCGGACAGCGAGGGGAGATACGGTCACGAATGCCCCCTCTGCCAAGGCTACTGGAGAGATCGAGCGGGAACTCACTTCTGTCCGTATTGCGGTGTCCGTCAAGAAGTACACAACTTTTTGACAAAAGCGCAGAGGTCATACGTTGAGCAATACTGCGCAAAGATGCGGGAAGTTCTGGAAGCTGACGTGGACGGAGACTATGTAATTGACATGGACGCGGTTGCGGATGCCGCTGGGAAGGACGGAGAGAAGCCGCCTTTCTACTACACCGAGGAGAGCCAACAAAACAAATTCGACTGCAATGCTTGCGGCGCTTTCAACGACATTCTCGGCAAATTTGGATACTGTTCGCGTTGCGGTACGAGGAACGATCTACAAGAACTAGGCGACAAGATCATTCCCGCGCTACGTGAGCGGATCAATTCCGGCACCGGAGCCTTTGAGACGTGCGTCAAAGAAGTCGTCGCAGCGTTCGACTCGTTTGTTGGTCAATATGCAGCGCAACTCGTGAATCTTGTTCCACTGACGCCGGGTCGCAGGAACAGACTGACAGAACGACGGTTCCACAATTTAGAAAACGTCGCAGCGGACATTAAAGAGATATTTGATATTGACATACTCGACGGGATCGACGCTGCCGATCTAGCGTTTGCCAAGCTGATGTTTCAGAGGAGGCACGTATATGAGCACCGAGGCGGCGAAGCTGACGAAAAGTACATAGCCGATAGCGGCGACACCTCAGTTCGTCCTAAGCAAGCACTCCGCGAGACGCAAGAGTCAGCCCATCGAATTGCTGGGCTAGTATTGAAGATGGCGCGGAATCTCCATGCTGGCTTCCATAACATTCTCCCTCCAGACGACGGTCCAATTAAGCAGTATCAGCGATGGAAGAACCCGACCGGGCTCGCCTAAAACGGTTCCCTGAACCGCCGCTGAATGCAGGTTTACTTTGTTAGCGAGCAGAACGCGGGCCTAAAGCGCGGACCGATTGACTCGGTGACTGGTGATCGGCGACGCCTCGCAATTATTGACGGCGGTCAATACATCTGGTGACTGGTGAATGGCTCCGGCGTGCCGAGTGAGAGCGTCCGGGCGCGGAAAAGCGGGAATCGTTGCTGCATATACTGATCGTTGTCAATGCAGTCCCCGCCATTCGTCCCGGCTCCTTGGGGCTACTCGGTTTCCCAGCGTTTCCATTTGGGGAGACTTAGCTAACCTCCAGAATCTTCTATATTTAGAGAAAAAGGCTCCCAAGTTTTCCTAATGTACGCATACCGGGGTATTTTTAACTTTCTAAATAAGAATATAAGAAGTCCATTTTGGGAGCCTTTGGGAGCCTCGTATTTCGGACGATCTACCTCCCCACCTTGCACCACGCACTAGTCGCCGATCACCACGAAGCGCTGGTTTATTCAGCGAAAATAATCGTAGCTTTGTAACATGGTTTCCGGAGATAATTAACCGTTCACTGGGCTCCTTCGGGGTCTATAACGCCTAAGCCGGAAAGTTCCCCGGCGCTCGGCTCGTTCCAGAGCCACCAAGCGGCGCTATCCCAAATTGTTTGTAAAGGACCCAGATGCCAGACGTTATTGCTCGTTTCCGCTCAGACTCCCGTCGTATCTCACCACCCAAGATTGACGCCTCCGTCCCGAAGTACGCGACGGCACAGCTCAACTTCGCCAGCTACCTGATTGCTCTGAACCTTCTCCAGTACCAACGCGCATACCTCAGCGCGGACTCTCGCAGCGTCACCTTCGAGTTCACGGACCCGGACGGACTGTCGTCTCTCTACTTGAGCCGGTTCAACGCCTCGATTGGCGAATGTAACGCGAGAGTGTTGCTGGAAGTTCGCAATTACCTGCTGAGCGAAGCCAAGCGCGTTCAATCGAAGGTGGCCAAAAGTGACTAACTTCGAGCGCGCAAGAGATCAAGCCATCGTTGAGTTGAACAAAGAGGTCGCCATCAACGACCGAGGCGTCATGTTCAATATCGTTACCCGCGAAGTCATGTCCAGCGCCACGTTCCGGACTTCCTTCGCTCACCGCACGTTCGCCGTGGGTGACAAGACCTATCGCACCATTGACCATTGGCTGGAGTCGCCGCACCGTCGCGAATATAAGGAGTTGGTGTACGAGCCGCAGACCACCGCGAACGCCTTCAATCTCTATCCCGGCTGGGGAGCGAAGTCGAAAAAGGGTGACATCAAGCCGTGGGTCCGCTTGATGGACTCTATCTATGGCGCGGGCACGCCGGAGCGGAAATTCGCCGAACAATGGAACGGCTACCCCATCAAGCATCCGGGCACGAAGCTGAACACGGCGCGGCTCGTCATGTCCGCAGCCTACGGCACCGGGAAGACGAGCGAGACTTACGCGCTGGCTCGCGTCTACGGCAAAGAGAACGCCGTGGAGAACCTCACGCAAGACGAACTGGGCTCCCAGTTCAATCCGTGGGCTGACCGCAAACAACTGATCGTCGTACAGGAGTGCTTGATTACGCGCTCGAATCTTCTGAACAAGATGAAGACGCTGATCACTCACGACTCCGTGACGATCAATCGCAAGAATCAGCCTTCGTACTCGATTGGAACTTGCGCCAACTACATCTTCCAGTCGAACTATCCGAACGCCATGCGGCTTCCCAGCGGCGAGCGCCGGATTCACGTGTTCGAAATGGAAGGCGAAGGTTACAAGAATGATCCTGCGTTCTGGGAGGAGTTTTATACGTGGTCGGACTCAGAGGAAGGACCGGCAGCGTTGCGGTGGCACTTCGAACATCTGGACTACTCCGGCTTCAATCCCTTCGCAGCAGCTCCGCTAACCGCAGCCAAGTGCGACATGATCGAGGCGACCGCTTCAACAACCGAACTTTGGTGTGCCCAACTCAAGGCTGATCCGACTGCGACGCTGGGTGGGGAGTTCGAGTTGGCTACCACCACGGACCTACTACGTAAGGCGCGGAAGGCGCTCAACAATAAAAACCTGACCGTGTCGGAACTCCGCGCCGCTCTGAAGTCCGCTGGAATCCGAAAAGCCATACCAGAGAAGATGAATCTCGATCAGCCGGACGGTGACGATCTGGACCCTTGGGGCAGACCCAAAAAGAGGAAGCGAATCGAACAGGTCAAGTTTGAAGGTGAGAATCACACGTTCTGGGTGTTAAAGGGTAACGCCGCGTACACACCAGCCGCGATTCGGGAGCGGTATCAGCGTATCTATCGGCTGAAGGAGTTGAAGAAGCCGGACGGCGAGTGGATACAGACAGATCAGGAGGCGAGATGAGACCACAGGACCGTGCAGCTACGAAGGCTCGAATGGCGGCCAAGAAGAAGCGTCTAACGACGCTGTGTATACGAGAAGGAAAGTCAATACGCGCCGCGTCCGCCATCCTCAAGCAGGAAGGCTTCGCCGTGGGCGCGAGCAAGACGCGCCTCGGAGCCGATCTACTCGCAATCAGCCGCGAGGCTCCCAAGGCGTTCGAGCGCGAACGGCAGACGGCATACGGGGAGTTGAAAACGCTCCAGAAGTTCGTTGCTGACGCGGACGATATGAACAGTAAGGAAACCGTGGACAGCCTGCTGGCTATCCGGGACCGGATTAATCGCCTCCTCGGTCTGGACGCTCCGCAGAAGTCCGTCGTGGCGAACGTGGGATTGACTCCCGCGTATATCGAGATTGCGAAGGCGATGGCGGACGTAGCGCCGGAAGATCGTCTCAAGGTTCTCGCGTACATCCGGTCCCTCGTCAAGCCACTTGAGTTGACGGCGGATTGTTTTCCGCCAACGGAGGTTGAATGATCACGTTTCGGAAATTCTTTACGGCAACGAGTCCGGCGACGTTCGAACAGCCGTGGCACTTGAAGTTGATCGGCTCGTATCTTGAAAAGGTAGAACGCCGGGAGATTCAGAATCTCGCCATCTTTACGCCTCCTCAGCACGGAAAGTCCACGACCGTGGCGGAGCGATACCCGGCGTATCACTTTGCGCGTGATCCGCTCAGTCACGTGCTGGTCTGCTCCTATTCGGACGATCTAGCCGTGCGCGCCTCCGCGAACTGTAAAACGATTGTTCAAAGCGACTGGTGGCAGGAGACGTTCAACTATCCGGTCGGAAAGGCGACCGAGGCGCGTTGGATGTTCGTCGTGCCCGGTCAGGACGGTCGCTATAGCTGCGTTGCTTCGGGTATCGCCGGAGGTATCACAGGCCATACGGCGGACCTATGCGTGATTGATGACGTTCTCCGAAACAGGATGGATGCGCTATCGCCTACGATTCGAGAAAACATCTGGCAGAACTTTACATCTTCGGTTGAAAGCAGGTTGCCCAAGAATGGCCGCATAGTGATGATCACGACCCGCTGGCACGCGGACGATCTGGCCGGCAGGATTCTGACGCGGGCGAAGGAGAACAAGAAGGCTTCGCAGTGGACCGTCCTCGTTCTCCCGGCGACGAACGATTCCGGCGAGGAGGCTTACGTGCTGGACACGCGGACCGGTGAGCAGAAGTTCCTAGCGAAGTACGACGCGCTTTGGCCGTCGCGCTTCCCTCGCGACATTCTGGACCAGCGCCGCGCTGATCTGGGCGAAGGTATCTGGAGCGCGTTGTACGCCTGTCGCCCGTCGATGGGCACTGACATTCTCTTTCCTGTCGAATCTTGGGGCACGTACAAAGGCATCGAGGAGGACCAGCTTAGTCTTGTCGTAACCGCTTGGGACTGCGCAAGCAAGACCGGGAACGGCAACGATTATTCCGCCAACGTTGTTCTGGGGAGAATGAACGACGGTCGCATACTCGTCCTTGATGTCTGGAAAAGCAAAGTGGACTTCTCACAGCTGCCCGGAATCATCTTGGAGAGGTATCGCGCCGTGGCCGCTCGGTATCACACGGTTCCCGCGCTGGTGATCGAAGACGCGGCAGCCGGGACTCAAGCTATTCAGCTCTTTCAATCGGCCCACCCACTGATCCCGCTCGTCGTGGCGAAGCCCGGAGGAAAGTCCAAGATCGTTCGCGCTGAAGGCGTCACGGTCTTTACCCGGAGCGGAGTAGTGCTGCTCCCACAACAAGCCATCTGGCGCGATTCGTTCGTAAACGAGTGCGCGGAGTTCCCGCTGGGTGTTCACGACGACGTGGTAGACGCCTTCGTGCACGGTTGTAAGGTGTTCGTATCTTCCGGCGACTTCAAGTCAACCGAGTTCTTGCTCACGCCGGGCAGCACGCGACCATACACCAACGAAGATATCATCGCTGAATTTCTTGAAAATCAACCAGCCTTCGGGATATGTCTATCACCCGAACTAGACCGGGCTGACGAAGGAGACTTTGAATGAGCGGAGAAAACGACAAGATACTTCACGAAGTGCGGCTCGGTCTGATGCAGGCCAAGATCGCGTCGAAGCGCGAGGAGGCGAGGGAGCGTCGCCGGGAAGAAGAGATGCGCACGGAACTCGAATTGATGCTGGATGACCTCACGCAAAACGACGTTGACCTCAACTCGCCGGAGGGAATGGCGATTGCGGTGAAGTGTTGGGCGGTCAAGATGGCGCGACGGCGAGGCGCGGATTCCGGTGGACTTACTAACGGCGAGATTTTCTTAAGGTGATTGCTTTACAACTTCGGATTTTCCCCGTAACTGGCACGAACCGTGTGTGATTCAGTTTTGAAGCTGTCATAGCTACAGATGAATTCCTAGCTATGCTTTAAGTAGGCGACCAGAGGAGGAACAATGATCAAGTTGTTCGAGAAAAAAGGTCAACCCGGCGTTCTCTGCGATGCCGAAGGGAAGGTCTTGACTCCGGCAGATATCAAGCGGCTGGAAGAGTCCTCGCCGCTCGCAGAGTTCAACCGTCTCGCGGAAGGAACCGGCGTCAAGCCGGACGCGGATAAGGAACTTATCGACGCGTGGCAGGCTTACGGACTCTCTCCGGAAGCCGCTCGTATTGCTGCTGCGGTTCAATCGGAAACGCCCAAGACTGCTGACGACGTTGATTGGGCGAACGTCTTCGGAGCATAAACAATGTTAGCGCCGTCTGTACGTGGGTGGGAGAACCGGCTCGAAGCGTATTACAAGACCTTCGCGCCTTACTTCGAGGGTCGCAGGAAGTCCGTCAAACAGCACGACGTGATTTGCTTCATTCGCGACTATCACTTCACTCCCGCTCAGGTTGTGACGGCGACCGGCTACTCGCTCGACTTCATTCACGACACAATCCGTCGATTCGCCGCCAGATGTAACGTTCGACTCATTCAAGAACTCAAGGAGATCAACGATGTATCAACAGAACATCACGCTACCCGTAGAGTCACTAAACGTCGATAAGATCGCAGCCACCGTCCGCGAACTCGTCCCGGCCAACACTCAAGATCACACAACGGCGGAAGAACTTCGGACGCAACTGCGCTCGCTCGTAGAGCGACGGGACTTCCACGACTCCCGCGCCGAACGGTACTCGCAGGAACTCGCTATCGTAGAGGGTACGCTGCGCAACACGAAGTCCGCGTTAGACGAGGCTCAGAAACTCGTCATCACCCGTCCCGCCTTGCGGCATCGAATCGCGGAACTCGAACAGAACAAGGAACGGCTCCGGGAGGAGATTACGGCGCTACAAGTCGCCGTCGAACGTCAGGCTGCTATCCGGGACTCCGCCATAAAAGCTATCGCGGAATTCGATCATTCAAAATTGAAACGCCTGAGCGCTGAGGAAAAAGCGCTGGGCTAGAGTCTCCCCGCTGTTGTGCGTTTTACCTCCAGTTCTTCGCAAAACAGCCGGATAGCCGGGGTCTTGGGAGAGTCCCCGGCTTTTTGATATGTGACAACACGGCGCTCTGGCAGAGCGACGGCGTTGTGGTGGGTGACGGTCCCGACCCAGCAATGGGTCAATCCGTCACGAGTCTTCGGTGTACTCGTTCCAGCAAAGCGCCGGACGCTCCGAGCAACGTTCTCGGTACACGAAGCCGGGGGAGTCGCGCTTGCCTCTCCCGGCTTTTACTTTCTCGGAGGCTCGAATGAAATGGCTTAAGACTCGCCGTCAACTACATAAGGCGTACAGCGCAACGTTGAACGCTCACGTGGAGGCGCTCGCCACGTATCAGGACTTGATTGCCGGTTATCAGGAGACGATTGCGAGGCGCGATACGCTGATCGAGTTCCAGCGCCGGACAATGGCTGAGATGAGAGAACAAATTGTCGAACTGAAGAAGTACTGCGATGACTACCATAAAGCGCGGGAGTCCAGAGCGGCTGAGATTCAGCGACGGCTCGCGGCTCCTCCATCCACGACCATCCACTAGAGTTCGTCTTCCCAGCACGGCTCCGAATGGCCAACCAGCCTCGGAGCCGTTCGTGTCTACAACCATTCCACTGCGAGTGAGGAAACTGGACAATCCGGGCGTCAGTGACCGAGGGTCAATGAGTGTAATCGCGATATTTCAACAGTTGAAAACTACACCGCAGCGTTTGCACGGTTCGAGTCGGCGTGATTCGAGGAGTCCAATAGTAACGTCAATGCTGCGAGCGTTGCGACGGCCAATCCGAATGCACCGATATGCCTGATTGCAAAAGCCCACTGAGGTAATAACGTTCTTGCAGGCCACAGCAGAATGTTCGCAAACATCCCCACCATAAACAGACGCTCCCGCCCTATCGTGCGACGAATGCACCAGAATGCGATCCAGCATATCTCGCCGTAGATGGCGATGTTGAAAACTACAAGCACCCAGCCGTGGAAGAGAATACTCTGAGGTACCAGCCAGCCTGCATGACTGCGCCGGATGATGCCTCGGATTGCCAGCCCGAGCAGGGAGACCGTCCAACCCATTGCCAGCATGATTCTGAGGCGCGTGGTAAGCAGCCGAGTTGGGTGTGATTCGGTCAACGATCTTCTCTCATTCTCCGACCGTTATTATGCGACAGAGCCTCGACTGTTGAAAACAGGCGATTACACCAACTACAGTGTGCGACCCGCACGAGCACACACCTCTCTGGACAATCCGAGTGTCAGAAACGCGGGCCTATCGCGGGCCTAAGCATGAGTACCTTTTGATGGGTTCGGAGCGGACCTAAGTCATTACAGGGAAAGGAAAATGGGTGTCAGACTTTTCGCGTTAGCAAACCGCCGCATTCGGCCACTCTGCCACCTCTCCGCGACGGGTGGAATTTAGTGTAACACTGAGCTGGAGGTTGATAAATTCCTCTTCACCAGCCTGCACCTGAATTCGCGTTTCGTCCCGCCGTCTATATAATCCTTTGCATTCTTGCATCTAAAGTTTTTAGGAGGCCTGATTATGCATTCGCGTGAGATCTTGCGTAAAGGAATGGCAGCGATCGGTTTCGTGTTGCTGATTGTGGCTTCGGCAGCGGCTTGGCAGTATGGCAATAGTAGTAATGGTGACGAAGGGCAATACCAGATTCTGCAGGCGCGCTACGGTACCTCAGAGAGAAATGTGGATGTAACCCAGCGCCTGAAACAGTTGGCGACTCAGGATCGCACTTTCCGCATGGGCAACTCCACGTTTGGAGAAGATCCTGATCCTGGCCGCGTGAAGACTCTGCGCATTTACACGCGCGGTCCCGGCGGTGCGAATCGCATGTTCGAGTACCGCGAGGGCAGTGTCGTCGATGGCTCGCAGTTCACCGGCTGGGGCCGCGGCGATTGGGGCGGCGGCGGATGGAATGGCGGCTGGGGCGATGGCAACAGCACGGGCAATGGCAACGGGGATGACGGGCAATATCAGATCCTGCAAGCCCGCTACGGTACGGCACAAAGAAATGTGGACGTCACAGAACGGCTGAAGGAACTGGCGCGCCGCGATGTAACTTTTCGGATGGGCAACTCCACGTTTGGGGTTGATCCCGATGAAGGCCGCGTCAAGACGCTGCGCATTTACACTCGTGCGCGCAACGGACAGAACCGGATGTTCGAATACCGCGAAGGCAGCGTCGTCGATGGATCACAGTTCACCGGCTGGGGCCGTGGCGACTGGGGTGGCGGCGGCTGGAATGGCGGCTGGGGCGATGGAAACGGCGGCGGCAACGGGAGCGGCGACAGCGGTCAATACCAGATCCTGCAAGCCCGTTACGGCACGCAGCAGAGGAACGTCGATGTGACCGAGCGGCTGAAGGAACTCGCGCGTCGAGACCAAACCTTCCGCATGGGGAACTCGACGTTTGGAGTCGATCCTGACGAGGGCCGTGTCAAGACGTTGCGGATTTACACGCGTGGCCCGGGCGGTCAATATCGCGTCTTCGAATACCGCGAAGGCAGCTATGTTGACGGCTCGCAATTCACAGGTTGGGGCGGCGGCAACTGGGGTGGTGGCGGCGGCTGGAACGGTGGCTGGGGAGACGGAGATGAGGGGCAATACCAGATCATGCAAGCGCGTTACGGCACGGCGCGTCGCAACGTAGACGTCACCGAGCGGTTGAAGGAACTGGCTCGCCGCGATGTAAGTTTCCGGATGGGGAATTCCACGTTCGGAGTCGATCCGGATCGTGGTCATGTCAAGACTCTGCGCATCTATGCTCGCGGGCCGAACGGCGGCAATCGCACGTTCGAATACCGCGAAGGCAGCGTCGTTGATGGCGCCCTCTTTAGCAGCTGGGGCGGCGGCAACTGGGGTGGTGGTGGCGGCGGCTGGAATGGCGGCTGGGGGAATCTCGGCAACGATGACTGGCGCGACGGCCGTCGCGTCGTGGATCGTGACCGCGATGGCGATCGCGACAACAACCGTGACTACAACCGCGATGATCGTGGCCGCTATGGCCAGTTGAACATTGTCCGCGCCACCTATGGTGCGGGCAATCGCACGCAGGATGTTACCGGACGTCTCCGCTCGCTGGTTCGAGACGGCCGTCTGCAGATCACCGTGAATAACGATTCGATGGGTACCGATCCGGCGCCCGGCGCGCGCAAGACGCTATCGGTGAGCTATTCGAATGGCGGCGGCTCTCAGCAGCAGGCTCGCGTTTCGGAAGGCAGTCAACTCAGCATTCCGTAACTCTGATCGAATCGCGCTCTCGCCTGGAGAAACAACTCCGGGCGAGAGCTCGATTTCCAAGCGGACTTCACGAAACTCACCATTGTGGACACACCTCCCGGCTCCAGCAATGCCTCGATGACCCCGGCGGACAGAGCCGACGCATCTCGTCGTCGCCAGTTGGTTCTCGCCGGGCAAATTGCTTTTCTTCCTACCGGAATCCTGACCACGCTGCTCAGCCCGATGCTCCCCATTCTCAGCAAGCGGTGGGTGCTGACGGACGCACAGGTCGGAAATTTCTTTCCCATACAGTTTCTTTCCCAACTCGCGGGCGTTCTCCTGTCTGGATACATGCTTGCACGGGTGGGCTTCCGAACTGTGTTTCTATCCGGCTTACTGCTGATGGCGGCCGGTACGAGTACGCTTTTTCTAGGAACAATGTCGCTGGGAATGGTGTCGGTGGCGGTGTACGGGCTGGGGTTGGGATTGATTATCCCGACTACCAACCTGATGGCCGCGGAAGTCACGACCGGTTCTCGCGCGGCAGCGGTGAGCCTGCTCAACTTTTTCTGGGGCGTGGGTGCCGTACTCGGTTCGCTGCTGGTGGCGTGGGCTTCGAAGACGCAGCATGTGCCGCTGTTTCTTGGCGGAGTGGCGGTCTCGCTCCTGGTGCTCGCCTTTGCGGTACGGAATCTTCCATTTCCGCCGGCGCATCCCACGGGAGAGTCTTCGCTGCGCTGGAGCGCGATCGCGAGAAATCCGGTCACGTGGCTGTTTGCAGTCGTGTTTTTTCTCTATCCCGGCGCGGAAACATGCGTGGGCGGCTGGATCGGGTCCTATGTTTCACAGACGGGAATGGGCGCTACAGCCATCGCAGCCATGATCCCCGCTTTCTTCTATGCCGCGCTCACGGCTGGCCGAGGAGTGGGAGGATGGCTGCTGCGGCATTTTTCCGAGCGGCGGGTTCTGCAATGCGGGTACGCGGTGGCGACGATCGGCATCGGGATATTGCTGCGCTCCTCGACCTTGATGGAAGTAAAAGTGAGCGCGGTGCTCACGGGCCTTTCCTATGCCACGCTGTATCCGATCACGGTGGCACGACTCTCTCATCGCTATGGCGTCGAGGCGCGCAGCGTGGGTTCGCTGATGTTCTCTCTTGCAGCCATCGGACCGGCCGCTCTGCCGTGGCTGGTGGGAATGGTGTCGCAATCTGCGGGGAGTTTGCGCGCCGGCTTGCTCGTACCTTTTGTTGCGACTGCAGTTCTGTTTTTCATTCACATCAAGGAATGGTAGAGAAACATTGCAGAGGTCAGAAGTCAGATTGAAGAAGTGGAACCTTCTTTGCGATAACGCCTCACACCCGGGACGCTTTGGCTCCCTTGCCACGAGTCACACGGAGTGCAACGTTCGACGCCAGTTCTACCCGGTTGCGTCCATTGTGTTTCGCGCGATAAAGAGCCTGATCGGCGGCATGGATCACCTGTTCCGGCTGGCGATAGCGCGTGCTGGGTTCGGCCACTCCGATGCTCACGGTCACGGATAGCTCACCCGCCGGACGCTGCGGCGGCGTCACAGCAAGCGCTTTCTTTCTGCCCGGTTTGCGGCGCTCGGGCTCTGCGGCGCGCGGTTCCGTCCGCCTCTCATGGCCGCGAAATCGAAAAGTGGAATTCTGAATTGTGTGTCTTAGTCGCTCGAGTTCTTCGAACGCTTCTTTCGCCGAGGCATTGCGGAACAGGATGGCAAACTCCTCGCCTCCGCAGCGAAAGGCTTGTCCCCCGCCCCCCACACTCGCGAGTCGCGAGGCGACCATGCGGAGCACCTGGTCACCGGTGTCGTGGCCATAGGTATCGTTGAAATTCTTGAAGTGGTCGATGTCGACGATTGCGATCGCGTATTGCTGATCGAGCGATAGCAAGGACTCGTTGAAGGCGCGCCGTCCGCGAATGCCGGTGAGTTCATCAAAATAGGCTAGCACGTACGAGGTCTCAACCATGGACGCTGCCAGAATGAGTCCCGCGGTCGCCACGTACACATCGGCGATCTTTCCGACCGGCGAGAGATCAAGCCAGAGAAATACCGCGACCAGCGACCAAAGGAACCCGGGTTCCATGGGCTTGCGGGTCTGGAAAAACCGCAAAACCAGGACGGTCGCGCCCGCCGCGAAGCTGATGAGTGTCCACAGAGGCAGGCCGCTCGCGGCAGCCGAACTCCCGCTGCTGTTTTCCGGCCTGCAGGCGACTGCAACCACCACCGATTCGAGAAACAGAATCCCAAAGCGCGGAGCCATGCCGGCAACGGTGAATCCACGCTCGCGCATCAGTGCGAGTGCGATGTAGTTGAGAGGAACCAGGAGGGCGACCAATATGATCGCGGTGCGACCGGACCCGCTATGAAGGCGTCCAGCGGAAAAGAACTCTACGGCGCGGTGCGCCAACAATATGACGAGCAATGAAAAAAGCACGCGGCTGGAATTGAATCGCCAGGCGAGCAGCAGTCCAGCAGTGAAGACGGCGAGGTAATAGAACCCGAGAGAGGGCGCGACCAGTTGCAGCAAAGAACTGTTGACGAGCGCCACCGACAGGGCCAGCAACAGGCCTCCGGGGAGCAGCCACGATTTCCATGCGTTCGCTGTCAAACGAACCTCGCCACAACACACCGCTTCTTCCTCAGAATACGGCAGTTCCATCTCTTAACTGGTTAGTTTTGCGATGCGGGAGCTTGAATGCCAACCCCACGGCGGTCCCAGTTGTCGCTGCGCCTGAAATTTGGCATGCAAGATCGAGCGGCGGACGCCGTTCCATTTCTAGCCAAGTCTTCGCGGCTCCCAGGCCTCGGACAACGGAAAGGATTCTCCATGCGAAATAGACAGAATGGTTTTTCTCTGATCGAACTGTTGATCGTGGTAGCGATCATCCTGATCATCGCTTCGATTGCGATCCCAAGTATCGTCGGCGCGCACCGCTCGGCCGATGAGGCGTCGGCGGCGAATACCGTCCGGGCCATCAACAGTGCTCAGATTTCGTATAACTCCGCGTATCCGGCGATCGGCTATGCTGGCACTCTGGTTGCGTTAGGCGGAAACGCATGTACTCCCCCGTCCTCAGCCAGCGCGTGTTTGATTGACAGCCAGGTCGCGTCTGGAACAAAGAACGGATACACATTCACGCTGAGCGGCGCGTCTGGCAACCCTGCCGGGACCTATCAGATCATTGGCGCGCCGACCGTCCCGAATCAGACTGGTGTCCGTTCATTCTGCTCGTATGCGGACGGCGTTGTGCGAGCGCAAGTGAGCGCGATTGCTACTTGCGACAACAGCGTGCCGCCGCTGCAGTGACGAACACGTTGCAGTCAGCGCGGCCCACGCATTCAATGCCGAAGGCCGCATCGGAAGGCGGAGTACTGATTGCTGAGGGCTGCTTCTGGTACTCTTCCCCTGTTCATGGCACGAGCAACGCGTCGCGAAATCCGCATTGCGATTGATACGGGTGGGACCTTCACGGACTGCGTGTGGGCGGCAGGCAGTGTGCTCAAAACGCTGAAGGTGTTTTCGACGCCTGACGATCCTTCGCGGGCGATTGCCGAGGCACTACAGAAAATCGGCGTCACGGAAAATTTCACGCTTCTCCATGGCACGACGGTTGGCACCAACGCGCTTCTGCAACGAAAGGGCGCGCGGGTAGCTCTGATCACGACTTCCGGATTTGAAGATGTCATCGAAATCGGACGTCAGGCGCGTTCGCAGTTGTATGACTTCTTCTTCGAGCGCGTACCTCCGCTTGTGCCACGAGAACTGCGCTTCGGAATCAAAGAAAGAATCAGCGCGGACGGACAGGTCCTGGAAACTCCTTCGGTCGAGGGACTGGAACGCCTGAGGGAAATGGTCGCCAGTGCGAATGCGGATGCGATCGCCATCTCGCTCTTATTCTCGTTCGCGAATCCGAATGACGAAATAGCGGTGGCAGCGGCTCTGGCGAAACTAGGCAAGCCGCTTTCCGCCTCTCACAAGATTCTCCCCGAGTTTCGCGAGTACGAGCGCACCAGCACGGTGGTGGTGAATGCTTATTTGCAACCGCTGATGCAAAGCTATCTGCAGAAAATTGGCGAGCGGGCCAAAAATCTCAGCGAGCGATCACTGGCTGCGACACCGCGCATCTTCGTCATGCAATCCAGCGGCGGGATCACGTCGCTGGATGCCGCTGCTCGCGAGCCAGTTCGAACCGTACTGTCTGGTCCTGCCGGAGGGTTGGTGGGCGCGGCCGCGATGGCGGCGCGCAGCGGGTTCCCACGCATATTGTCCTTCGACATGGGAGGAACTTCCACCGACGTCGCTCTGGTTGAAGGCGAGGCGCGTCCCAGCATTGCCGGTGAAGTGGCGGGATTTCCCGTCGGCGTGCCCATGCTCGACATCCACACGGTCGGCGCGGGTGGTGGTTCGCTGGCTCGCTTCGACGCTGGCGGCGCATTGCGTGTTGGGCCAGAATCGGCGGGCGCCGATCCCGGACCAATCTGTTATGGCCGCGGCACGCAGCCCACGGTCACCGATGCCAACCTGATTTTGGGAAGACTGCGCGCGGATCGCTTTCTAGGTGGTGAATTCGCTCTGCAGGCGGAACGTGCTCGCAGTCTCACGTCCGAATGGTTGAAGAAGGAGAACTCGCGTTTGACGCTCCTGCAGTTTGCTGCAGGGGTGTTGCAAGTTGTGAACGCCAACATGGAGCGGGCCCTGCGCGTCGTGTCGATCGAGCGCGGCTACGATCCCCGCGACTTTGCCCTGGTCGCGTTTGGAGGAGCGGGTGGCTTGCACGCCTGCGAACTCGCCCAGTCGTTGGGCATCCCAACGGTCATCGTGCCGGCTCGCCCGGGAGCACTCTCGGCATTTGGAATTCTGGTCAGCGACGCAGTCAAAGATTTTTCGCGAACTTTACTGTGGAATCTTTCCACGAGAAAACCGCGCCCAGAATTGGAACGAGAATTTCGAAAGCTTGAGGTCCTGGCGCGAAAAGAGTTTCTTGCGGAAAGATGGGTCGGACGTCCGATCTTCGAACGCAGTCTCGATCTGCGTTACCGGGGACAAGGTTATGAACTCAACGTTCCTGCTACCGGAGATGCGACAGCCCACTTTCATCAGGAACATCAACGACGCTACGGATATCACCATGCAGCGAAGGAAATCGAGTTGGTGACCGTGCGGTTGCGGGCAAGAGTCAAGGCGCAAGGATTAGACATCACCAGGGACAAGGCTGTCGGCAGACCCTCGGGAAGGGCAAAGCCGCTCGAGCGAGCAAAAGTCATTTTCCAGGGAAAGGCCGTCATCACTCCGGTATACGAACGCGGCGACTTGATTCCAGATCAATCGTTAAGAGGTCCAGCCGTGGTCACGGAATACAGCGCGACCACAGTTATCCCACCGGGCAGGAAATTCTGGGTTGATCGAGCGGAGAACCTTCTGATTGCGATCAAGTGAGATCGGGCAATCCCCATCTCTATCTCGAGCCTATCTCAGCCTTCTTCCTCGGGCGCTTTACCCTCTTCCAGCGCCATATCTTTGAACTCGCTGGACTCGAAGACGTCCCCGCACTCTTTGCATTCCACATATTCGGTGTCTTCGACGCGGGAAACGATCTGCACCCGGGGATGCTTACACGGCTGCGGAGTGGTCTTGGCAGGGGGTTGCGGCGGCGGGCTTGTCGTCATAGATTCCGGGTCCGCTCTGATTCTGAAAGAGCGGCTGATTCCAATAACCGGGAAATTTGCCGTATTTTAGAACGCTGGTTCAGGATGTCAAGTACCCTCAGACCGGCATTCCGATTACTCGCCGCGAAGCCCTCGCTAACCTGTTCAGAGCACTAAACTTGCCGTCCATTGCAAAATTCAGCCGTTGCCTGCGTGGGCTTGCGTTCGGGCTCCCAACGGCAGTAATATGTATATGCGACCAAAACAGTCGGCAATCTATACGACCTTATCGGTCGGCATTACAAGCAATGCTGAAACTGACCAAAAAAGCGGACTACGGCCTGATGGCGATGAAGCACTTCGCCGAGCGTGCCCCGAAGGGTTCATGCAGCGCCAAGGACGTGGCCGAAGCCTACGGCATCCCGCAGGAAGCACTGGCGAAGATTCTGCAACGGCTGGCGAAGGCCGGCTTGCTGCGATCGCAACACGGGATTAACGGTGGATATACCCTGGCCCGCGATCCGAATACGATTTCGGCGTTTGAGGTCATCCAGGCGATCGATGGCCCGCTCTTTATTACTTCCTGCATCACGGTGCGGGGCGAATGCGATCAGACGGACCGCTGCACGATTCGCGAACCGTTGCGCAAAGTAAATGAAAGCATCGAGCAGGTGTTGAAGAAGATCAAAATATCGCACATGCGAGAAGAGCCGGAAATGATTGAGATTTCAAAACCGGCGGAACTCGTAACGATCATTTAGCCGGCGACTCGCCGGCAAGAGATTTGAGGAGAACAGCAATCATGAGCACGGATGTGAAGACGGCGCCCCCAGCCACCCAGACCAACGAACAGCGCGCGGCAGCAGACGGCATTAAACTGCCGATCTACATGGACAATCACGCGACCACGCAGCTTGATCCGCGAGTTCTGGAAGAAATGCTGCCTTACTTCATGGAGAAATTTGGCAACGCCGCGAGCCGCAATCATCCTTTTGGATGGGCGGCAGAAGAAGCGGTTGAATTATCGCGTGAGCGCATCGCGAAGTTGATTGGAGCGACCGCGAAAGAAATCATCTTTACGTCAGGCGCAACCGAGAGCGATAACCTCGCCATCAAGGGCGTTGCCGAGATGTATCGCGAGAAGGGCAACCACATCATCACCGCGGTCACCGAGCACAAGGCGGTGCTTGATACCTGTAAGCATCTCGAGAAGTATGGCTTCCGCGTCACATATTTGCCGGTGCAGAAGAGTGGCCTGGTTGATCTCGACGACCTGAAACGCGCCATGGACGACAAGACGATCCTGGTTACGATCATGGCTGCGAACAATGAAATCGGCGTGATTCAGCCGCTGGCGGAAATCGGAACGCTTTGTCGCGAGCGCGGCGTCATTTTCCACACTGACGCGGTGCAGGCGATTGGCAAAGTTCCGGTCGATGTCAACAAGATGAACATCGACGTCGCGTCCATCACTGGACACAAGCTGTATGGGCCGAAGGGCGTGGGCGCTCTGTATGTGCGCCGCAAGAACCCGCGCGTGCAGCTGGTGCCGATGATCGATGGCGGAGGCCACGAACGCGGCATGCGATCTGGAACGCTGAATGTTCCCGGCATCGCTGGTCTCGGCAAGGCCTGCGCGATTGCGATGGAAGAAATGCCACAGGAGTCCTGCAAGATCGCCGGCCTGCGGAATCGGCTGCGCGACAAAATCATGGGCCGTCTCGACGAGACCTATATCAACGGCTCGATGGAGCAGCGGCTGCCGGGCAACTTGAATATCAGCTTCGCTTACGTGGAAGGCGAGTCGCTGCTGATGGGCATCAATGATATTGCGGTATCGAGCGGTTCGGCCTGCACCTCGGCGACGCTGGAGCCATCCTATGTATTGAAGGCTCTGGGCACGGGCGACGATCTGGCGCATAGCTCGATCCGTTTCGGCATCGGACGTTTTAATACCGAGGCCGAAGTCGACTACGTAGCGGATCGCGTGATCGAGACCGTTGAACGTCTGCGTGAACTTTCGCCGCTTTACGAGATGGCGAAAGAAGGCATCGATCTGAAGTCCGTGAAGTGGGTTGGAGAAGCGCACTAGCACTGCTTCGGGCCCCGAGCTGCGAGCGAGCAGGGTTTCTTGTAACTTGATTTTGATTGCTCGAAGCTCGCGGCTCGAAGCTCGCAGCCTAAGTTTTAGATTTTGAAAGAGTGAGGAGAACACATGGCGTATAGCGATAAAGTGATTGACCACTACAACCATCCACGCAACGTTGGTTCCATGGACAAGGCCAGCGCCGACGTGGGCACCGGTCTGGTTGGCGCGCCCGAGTGTGGCGACGTCATGAAGCTGCAGATCAAGGTCAATCCGGAAACGAACGTGATTGAAGACGCGAAGTTCAAGACCTTTGGCTGCGGATCGGCCATTGCCTCGTCCTCGCTCGCCACCGAGTGGGTGAAAGGCAAGACCATCGACGAAGCTCTCGCGATCAAGAATACGGAGATCGTGAAGGAACTCGCGTTGCCTCCGGTCAAGATTCACTGCTCGGTACTGGCAGAAGACGCCATCCGCGCGGCGATTGGTGACTGGAAGAAGAAGCAGGACGCGACGAAGCCGGTAGCGGTTCAGACAGCGCAGTAAGACCGCTGCAGGCCACGAGCGGCGAGCTTCGAGCGATCAATGCCAAACCGCTCGGCGTTCAGGTTGCTCGTAGCTAGCGGCTCGAAGCCCGTAGCTCCCTATGGAACAAACGACACAATCCGCAGCGCCCGCGGCTCCTGTCAAAGGGATCCAGATCACTGACAAGGCGATCGCCAAGGTGCGTGCGGCGATGGAGAAGGAAGGCATCTCGCCCGAGCAGGGAGGCCTTCGCCTCGGCGTGCAGGGCGGTGGATGCTCGGGACTGAGTTACAGCGTTCGTTTCGATACGCAGCCTCGTGAGCGGGATCGCGTGTTCACATTTGGCGATGTGCGTGTGTTCGTGGACCCGAAGTCGTTTATCTATCTGCACGGGATGGTTCTTGATTATCAGGAGACGCTCATGCAGCAGGGCTTTGTGTTCGTAAATCCGAACTCGACGAAGTCCTGCGGCTGCGGCACGTCGTTCTCCGCATAGCTCTTGTGGGCACAGGTTCTGTGGGCACAGGTCTCTGACCTGTGCAGGACAGGTCGACGACCTGTCCCCACACATATCCGCCCAAGATTTTTGCATGGCAAATCCAGAATCCAAATCGTCGTTGATCATGCCGGGGGACGAGACCTCGAGTTGCTGGTCCTGCGGAACCATGCGGGCCGTTCATTTTTGTAGTGCCTGCGGCAAAGTGCAGCCGCCCGCACCCGCGGACTACTTCATGTTCTTCGGTTTTCCGCGCAAATTGGAACTGGACACCGCGCTGCTTGAAAAAGAGTTTTACGCCCTCAGCCGGAGACTCCATCCGGATATGTCAGCGCAGGCCGATAGCCAGGAGCGGTCCTGGAGCCTGGAGCAAAGTTCGCTGCTCAACGACGCGTATCGCACGCTCAAAGATCCGATCAAGCGCACGGAATATCTGTTGCGCTTGGAAGGAGTAGAGCTTGAAGAGCAGTCCAAACAGGCCACAGAGAAGGCTCGTGCGAGTGGAGAAGTAAAAAAGCAAGTTGTGCCGCCCGATCTTCTGGAAGAAGTGTTTGAGCTGAACCTGCAGCTTGAAGAATTCAAGATGCAGAAGAAGATGGGTGAGAATGATCCCGCGTTGCTCGAAGAAATCGGGAAAGCGAAACTTCATCTGGAAGAAAAGAACGGTGCCTTGCTGGCCGAACTTCAAGCTGATTGGACGCAGTGGGACAAAGCAGTAGACGGCTGTACAGAAGCAGAGCGCCTGAAAATCCGCGACCACATGGTGGACGTACTGAATCGCAGAAACTACGTGCGGAACCTGGTACGGGACGTAAATGAAGCTCTGGAAGGCTAAAGATTTTGTAATTTGGTAGTCGGGTATTTTGCAATTTAAAAACCCAGACTATCGACAACAATTACCAAATTACCCGATTGCGAAATTACCAAATGGACTACATCGTCGGCATCGATCTCGGGACCACGAATTCTCTGGTGGCGTATATGCGCGGAGATTCGCCTGTCGTCATTCCGGGAGAAGATGGACTGAATCTTGTGCCGTCGGTGGTTGCGCTCGACGAGAAAAATCAGATTGTTGTCGGCAATGCGGCGCGCAAGTATTTGATCGAGACGCCGGAACGGTCAGTCTACTCGGTCAAACGGCTGATGGGACGCGGCGTGGAAGACATTCAAGAAGAGCTGAAATTCTTTCCGTTTCACCTGGCCGACGACATTCAGCCCGGTGAAGTCCTGCGCATCAAAGTAGGAGAGCGGTCTTACAACCCGCCGGAAATTTCCGCGCATGTGTTGCGGCAACTGAAGCGGAACGCGGAGCGCTTTTTTGCGGCACCGGTCACGAAGGCAGTCATCACTGTCCCGGCATATTTCAACGATGCGCAACGGCAAGCGACAAAAGATGCTGGACGCATTGCAGGACTGGATGTTCTGCGCCTTGTGAACGAGCCGACGGCGGCCTCACTCGCGTATGGTCTCGACAAAAAGAAGAACGGCATCGTGGCCGTGTACGACCTGGGCGGCGGCACGTTCGACATTTCGATTCTCAAGTTGCACGATGGGATCTTTGAAGTCATATCCACGAATGGCGACACGCACCTTGGCGGCGACGACATCGACAATCTGCTGATCTCGATTGCGCTCGACGACATACAGGGCGATTTGAAGCTGAATGTGCGGAGAAATGGCGAGGCGGTCGCGCGCATCCGCAAAGCCGTGATTGAGGCGAAGGTTGCTCTTTCGTCGGAGGCCTCCGCGAAGCTTGATGTGGAATTGCCCGGCGGACAGCGCTACCAGCGCGAAATCACGCGCGAAGGATTCGAACAGCTGATCCAGCCTGTCATTGAACGCACAGTTGCGCCCAGCAAGCAGGCGTTGAAAGATGCGGGACTTAGACCCGAACAGATTGACGAAGTCGTGTTGGTCGGCGGATCCACGCGCATTCCGAAGGTCCGGCAACTCGTTCAAAACCTATTTGGGCGAGTTCCGCACACGGATCTCAATCCTGATGAGGTGGTTGCATTGGGGGCGGCGGTGCAGGCGCACATTCTGGGTGGCGGGTCCGATATCACGAAGGAGATGTTGCTGCTCGACGTCACACCTCTTTCGCTTGGAATCGAAGTAGCCGGCGGCGTGACGGACAAGATCATCCTGCGCAATTCGACCGTGCCTGCGTCCGCGACACAACATTACACGACCCAAGTCGATGGTCAGACCAACGTCGCGATTCATGTGTTGCAAGGCGAACGCGAACTGGCGCGGGATTGCCGGTCATTGGCGCGCTTTGACCTGAAGGGCATTCCGCCGATGCCAGCGGGACTGCCGCGAATCGAAGTGAAGTTCCTCATCGACGCGAACGGCATCCTGCAGGTATCGGCACGCGAGCAGCGCAGCGGCCAGGAAGCTCAGATCGCAGTGCAGCCGAGCTACGGTCTGACCGACGAGCAGGTCGAGGGAATGCTGCTCGAGTCCTACGACTTCGCCGAGGAAGATTTCCGGCAGCGCCAGGTGATCGAAGCTCGGCGCGAAGCCGAGACGATTCTTACGGCGCTCGCCAAAGGAAAGAAAAACGAAGCCTGGCGTGTGCTGACGAGCGACGAACGCGATCGCATCGCGATGCTGGAGAAGGAATTGGAAACGGTGCAAACCGGCGATGATTACCAGGCGATCCGTAAGTCCATCGATACGCTCAACCAGGCCACGATGCATCTGGCGGAGTTGATGATGGACACCGCAGTGTCTGCAGCCCTTAAAGGAAAAACAATGGGTGAGACCGATCTCGGCGATGGCGGCAATGCGGGGCATCCGGTGGCGAAAGCGGAGTTTCAGTAGGGCAGGTCTCAGTCTCAAAAAGCGTTCTGGCTACTATAATTTCAGGAGCAACGATGTCAGATACAAAAACGCAAGGCGCAGGAACGGCGACGGTGGATTCTCCCGGTGAAAACACGGTGGAAGTTACATTTCTTCCCGAGGGCAAGACGGTCACCTTCGAGCATGGCAAACTGCCGTACAAAGATCATGGCAAGCCGGAGTCGCTACTCGATGTGGCGCTGAACAACGGGATCCATCTCGACCACGCTTGCGGCGGAAATTGTGCCTGCACCACGTGCCACATCTGGGTGAAGGAAGGCGCGGAGCTGATCTCCGCCATGGAAGACGACGAAGCCGACAAACTCGACATGGCGGCCGATCTGCAACTGAATTCGCGCCTCGGGTGTCAGGCGGTGATCAACAAGCCGGGCAAAGTCGTCGTAGAGATTCCCGCATGGAATCGCAACTACGTTTCGGAAACACATTAAGAAGCAGCAATGGCATCTGGCCGTTAGCACCTAGCTCGTCTCGCCGAGATCGGAATTCGAGTACGGCCCGTCAGTTTGCTGTCCTCAGGAGGCTCTCGTTCATGCCGAAGCAACTCGCGTGGGAAGATGCTGAAGACATCGGAATCTTGTTGTCGGAAGCGCATCCGGAAATCGATCCGCTCAGTGTCCGCTTTACCGACCTGCACAAATACGTCGTCGAACTTCCTGACTTCAAGGACGATCCCAAAAAGTCCAACGAAGGAAAGCTGGAGGCCATTCAGATGGCGTGGCATGCCGAGGTTCTAGATCGAACCCAAGGTTGAGATGACCACGGGCCATGCTCGACGCAGGCCGGCAGACATCTTGCATCGCATGTGCACCAATGTGTAGTACGTCTTATTTTTTCTTGTAACAATCTTTTTACTCTTCCATGACATCCTACCTAGTGAGGGAGCTTTAACCTTCATCATAGAGCGCTGTGGCACGAGGGTTAGTCGCGCTACCTTATTTGGGAGTTACCGGGGACGGCCAGTCCTGCTGGCTGTGGTGCTTCAGGATGAGGGCAGTGCGGACCACAGTCGCTGGTTGGAGTATCCTCCTGGAAGGCACGGCGTAGAAGCCGTGCCTACTTTTTTGTCGTATCGGTCCGCGTGTGTTCTTCCTTCTCGCGATAGTACTTCTGCAAGACGAAGAAGGCCTGCTTGCGCTGTCCCTTATCCGAGAGCAAGCCTTTGCGATTGAAGTAATCCTGAATTCCCGGCAAGGGCCTGCGCGGAGAACGAAAATCTACGAGCAGCCATGGTGACAGTCCAGCCAGGCCAGGAATCTTGTCGACCATCGTCAGCTGATGCACGAACAGGTTCGATTGATATTCCTCCGTCCATCGGGCTGCACTGTCGCCGTGTCGTCCTTGAGGCGCTTCGCCACCAAACTCGCTGACGATGAGCGGCTTGTCGAATTTACTGGACCATTGCTGCCGGTCGGCATCCTCAGGACGGCCGTAATACCAGCCGAAATATTCATTCAATCCCAGGACGTCCAGAAATTTGCCGGCGGGGTCGTTGAGCACACGCCGGTCGGGGCCATCATCGTCCACGTGGTTTAGTGCCGAGGTGATCAGGCGAGTGGAATCGAGTTCGCGTGCTTGATCAGCGAGGCGCCGTAGAAATTCGGTTCGTTCCGGCTTTACTGGAGTCTCGTTTGAGAGGGACCAGAATATGACGGAAGCGCGATTGTGATCCCGCGCAATGGACTCCCGCAGTTGCTGTTGCGCATTCGTTAGTGTGGCCGGATTCTTCCATGAGATGTCCCAGTAGACGGGGATCTCCGACCAGACGAGCAGTCCCATGCGGTCTGCCATCCGTATTTCATTTTCATTGTGTGGATAGTGCGCCAGGCGGACGAAGTTGCACCCCAGGTCTTTGGCCCATCCGAAAAGAGTCTGTGCGTCTTCTTCGCTATACGCGCGTCCGCCTCGAAGGGGTGCCTCTTCGTGTATCGAAATTCCGCGCAGAAATACGGGCTTGCCGTTCAGCAGGATCTGCGTCCCACGTGTCTCGATGGTGCGAAATCCGATGCGATCATGGACGGTTTCTCCGCCCGATGAGACGGCAACGTCGTACAACTTTGGATTCTCCGGAGACCACAGTTGCAGCGAAGCTGGAAAATGGAATTCGGCGCGGCCGGTGGCGTCCGCAGTTACTGCGTGCTTCCATCCTGCTTCGGGGATCTCCACTACCACCTGCTGACCGGCTCGCTGATCGCCATCAAGCTGAGCCCAACCAGCAATTTCATTGGCTGATCTCTTGGCGGACTGAATCCAGTAGTCGCGAACGAATATTTCTGGTGTTTCTACGAGCAACACGTCGCGCGTCATGCCGCCGTAGTTCCACCAGTCGGTGCGTAACGATGGAACTGCGTCGGGGCGGCGAGTATCGTCGGCCTCTACCACCAGAAAATTGTCGCCGTCCTTCAGGAGGCTCGTGATTTCGAAGTTGAAAGGAGTAAAACCGCCCTCGTGCTCGCCCAACTTCTGACCATTCAGATAGACGCGCGCCAGAGAATTGACTGCTCCGAAATAGACGAAGGCGCGCGTGTGGGCACGCTTCTTGTACGCAAATGACTTCTCGTACCAGACTGGACCTTCATAAAAGTGCAGTTTCTCTTTTTGTGTGTTCCAGTCGCCGGGCACATTGAGCGTCTCGGAGGAATCGAAGTCGTACTCGACGAGGTCGCTGCGGTCTTTGGGCTTTCGATTCTTGTAGTACTGCGCCTCGAGGCCTGACTCCAGGGGGTCGATGATGATGTGCCATGCCCCGTTCAGGCTGATATTCGTGCGCCCGGAAGGATTGTTGATCAGGGGCGCCGGCGTCGTTTGAGCTGAGGTTAATGTGACGAGGACGGCGACAAACAAGAAGTAGCGCATGGGTTTTGAAGCGTCAAGAATACACCCTTGCCTCGGCTTCCCACGCCGGGTCCCATGCTACAAACTTCCGGGTTTCACGTCCTATTTTGTTGCGAGAGGCGCCGGCTCTTCCACGCTGGCTTCGCGTAGAAATCGGGCGGCTTCTTCCGGCGGGGTTGGGTTGATGTAGAACCCTGTTCCCCATTCGAAGCCGGCAGTCTTGGTCAGCTTCGGCATGAACTCGATATGCCAGTGATAGTGCTCGTTATTGGGATCCTGCACCGGGGAAGAATGAATCACCAGGTTGTAAGGAGGGTTGTCGAGCACTCGATCCGCCTTCATGAGCAGCAACTTCAGTGCTTTCGCAAGATTCTCGAACATATGCGACGACGCGTTTTCGAACGCGGACTCATGCCGTTTCGGCAGGATCCAGGTTTCGAAAGGGAAGCGTGGCGCATAAGGAGCAACGGTTAGAAAGTCTTCGTTTTCCGCGACCACGCGAATGCCGTTATCGATTTCCTGGCGGATGATGTCGCAGAACACGCAGCGCTCTTTGTAAATGTAGTATTGCTTGGCTCCCTGAATTTCTTCCACGACGTAAATCGGCAGAATCGGCAACGCAATCAGCTGGGAATGAGAGTGCTCGAGTGAAGCGCCCGCGGCTTCTCCATGATTCTTGAAGATCAGGATGTACTTGAAGCGCCGGTCTTTCTTCAGATCGAGGATGCGATCGCGAAAAGCCCAGAGCACATCTTCGATCCGCCGCGCGGGAAGGGTGGCCAGGGTCGCGTTGTGATCGGGCGTTTCGATGATTACCTCGTGCGCGCCGATGCCATTCATCTTGTCGAACATGCCTTCGGCTTGTTTGTTGAGGTCGCCTTCGATGCCGAGTGCCGGAAATTTGTTGGGCACAACGCGTACGGTCCAGCCGGGGCTGTCTTTCATGGACGCCGAGCCGTTCGGGCTGGGGCGGTACGCCAGAATCTCAGGCGGAGTCTTGCTCTCGTTGCCATAGTCGAACGGACAAAAGCTGCCAGCCTTGTTCTTGAGCGGTTCACGGGCAAAGTCGGTGGGGCGCTTGGCGCGATCCGTGGAGATAATCACCCATCGTCCTACGATGGGGTCTTTTCTTAATTCAGGCACGTACTAAATCCTTTCAGTAGGGCCTTTCCGAAGTTTCGAAGTTCGCAGTCAGCGATTGTACGACACGGAAGGGGAAAAGGCATTTTGAAACAGTTCGAACGACACTTCCCGGCCCGCTTCGTAGTATATCGCCAGCACGTCAAAGCGCCACTGGCACGAGGGTGGCATAGCGCGCAGGAAATCACGCGCCACCATTCGCAACTCTTTTTGCTTATCGTGGTCCACGGCAGCCTCGGCGGGCTTCACGTCGCGGGTCGTTCGAGTCTTCACTTCAATGAAGCAGAGCACGTCCTTGTCCCATCCAACCAGATCGAGTTCGCCACGATGATGCGGAGAGCGAAAATTCCGGGAGATGATTACGTAGCCCTTTCGGCGGAGGTAGAAATACGCCTCTTCTTCACCACGGCGGCCGGTACGCTGGTGCGCAGGCATGTCCTCGGGGGGGAGCGTATGCGCTGCCAGCCAGTCCAACGCTCGAAGAGTGACCTGGGTGATGCGCCCGGCGAACATAAGAGTTCTCACTATAGGCGTGGCGCGATCACGCGGTTGTGACAGCGGTCACGCTGCAGTTGGTATATTCTCCTCGATTTCGTGATGCACTATTTTTCCCTTGGTGTTGACGAGGACCACTCCCGCGAGTGCGATTGCGCCGCCGGCCAGCGAAATCCAGCGTGGCACTTCGCCCAGCCACACCCACGCGATCCCGATCGCCATCACTGGAATCAGGTAAAGCAATGTTGCGGTGCGTCCCGCAGTGCCGTGTGACATGACATAGGCCCACGCGACGTACGCCAAAGCCCCGGGAAAAATTCCAAGATAGATCACCGACAACGTTGCTGCAGCCGGCGCTACTCGAAGGGAATGGAAGAAGCCACGGCCGAATGGCAGCATCAGGAGTGTCCCAAACCAGATCGAGTAAGCGGTAAATTCCAGCGCACTGTATCGGCCCAGATAATGCTTCTGCATGATCATGTAGACGGACGAGGTCAGCGCCGCAGCAAGAATCACCAACGCCTGGGGAGACAAGCGGATGCCTTCGCCCTCTCCGCTGGCAATGAGCGCGACTCCTGCGAAGCTCAGCAACACGCCGCACCATCCCAGGGACGTAAGTTTTTCGTGCAGCATGAAGCGCGCAAACAGCGCAGTCCAGATGGGGACCGACGCAATCAGCAAGCTGGCGGCGCCGGCCGTGACGCGCGTCTCCCCGTAGTTCAGCGCGATGTTGTAGAACGTAATGCCGATTGCTCCGGTGAGAACCAACCCTGGGATGTCGCGTAGCTTCGGACGGCGAAAATGCGCGATGCCGGCGTAGATCGCAAGCACGAGAGAAGCCACGAGAAAGCGCAGGATCGCGAGATGTCCCGGCGAGTACGCGCGGAGACCAGCGCGAATCCCTGCGAAGGCCGACGCCCACAAGGTCAGGGCGACAGCGAGTGCGATGAGGGTACGACTTGTAAAACGCGGCATAGGGAAATCCTCAAAATCGATGAAACTGGGTTTAGCTATTGGATGAGGCGGAGGAACAGAGGTTACGGCTTACCAGCTATCTCCGCCTCGAAGAGGAGGCCATTGGTTGCACTGTCGCCGGAGCATGGCGACCTGGCCGACGTGATAACTGTTGTGTGCCACAATCTGTTTCAGGATTGCGGCCGTTGTTGATGGCGGCGAGTCAGGTTTATCTGGAAGCACTTCCTGCGCAAGCGATGCATCATCCGTTTCAGCCAGCGACGCTAGCCTTCCGAGCAAGTTGCCGAAACGCTCGCGTACCGCTTGCCACTGCAATTCGCCGGCAGGATCAGGATGGGTGGGCCAGCTTTCAATCGCATGATCGGGATAAGACAGGCGCTCTCCGGCGATTCTGCGGAACTCGTATTCCATCCAGTAATTCATGTGCTCGACGATCTGCCAGATCGAGTGGGGATACCCCGCCACGGTCCGTGTTGCAAGATCGGCGCCGATGTCTTCGACGCACGCCATGGGATCCACATGAGCGCCTCTGCCGTATACGAGTTCGCGCATTGTGGTGTCGCCCATGGTCAATTCCGTTCTTAACTTCGGTTCCATTGCTGCTGTGTTCCGGTTGCTGAACTGGTTTTGGGTGGCGCAGCGGTTTACCGCTGTGGTTCAAAAGATCCCAATTGACGGCTTCAGCCGCTGGGGAATGCAGCTCATCTGTCGCGGCAAGCCGCGCTTCTACGGCGAAGGCGTTACTGCGTCGCCGACGCTGATCGCCCCTTGCGTCAATATTTGCGCGCGCAATCCGCCGCGATGGCGCAGCCCTTTGATCACTTGCTTGCCGGTTACCCGTTGCAGATGGTCGCAGGGTTCGCACAGACGAATGCCGCGGATGCGAATGTTGCCGATGACAAACTCTTTTCCCACCAGATGATTCAACGGCACATCGCGCGTGACAATATTGCGGCGAGCCTCGCCTGCTGAAAGTTCGACGTTGTATTCGCGACGCAGCGCTTCCAGCGCCTCCGCCTCGATCAACGTCAGTTCGAAATCCGGTTCGGGTTTGAAGAACGTGCCTTGCTTAAGGGCATACCGATCGCCTTCGAGTCCGACACGCGGAATCAGAACTGCATGATCCAGAGCCTGTACCGGCCCTTTGGGAGCGGAGGCGATGTGGATCGATTCCACTCTTCCGTTCCACATCGCACACCTCCGATTGGCTAGCCGATGGTTTACGAAAGGCTAGCCGGGCTGCTTACGCGTTTTTCTCGACGATGGAGATCGACTCTTCCAGAGCGTCGATGGCTACATCGGCCTCTTCCTTGGTGACGACCAGCGGCGGCGAAATACGAACCGTGCTCGGGCCACAACCCAGGAACAGAATCCCGCGATCGAAAGCGAGTTCCACGATGCGGTCACGCTGCTCGGGAGCGTACTCGCGCGTCTTCTGATCTTTTACGATTTCGACGCCGACCATCAGGCCGCGTCCGCGAACGTCGCCGACGATCCTGTGCTTCTTCGGCCAGTCCGCCATCCGGGCGCGCATGTAGTCGCCCACTTCCTGCGAGTTCTTGAGCAGGCCTTCCTTCTCGATCACGTCGAGCGTGGCGAGAGCAGCGGCGATACAAACCGGGTTGCCGCCGAACGTCGACGCGTGCGAGCCGGGAATCCAGTCCATCACTTCTTCCTTGCTGATGACCACGCCCAGCGGCATGCCGGATGCAATACCCTTGGCGCTGCAGACGATGTCAGGATGCACTCCGGTGTGCTCGACGGCCCACCACTTGCCGGTGCGTCCCATGCCGGACTGTACTTCGTCGACGACGAGCAGGATGCCGTGCTTGTCGCAGATGCGGCGCAGTTCCTGCATGAAGATGGTCGGCGCGACGACATACCCGCCTTCGCCTTGAACCGGCTCGACGAAAATTGCCGCGACTTCTTCGGGAGCGACGGTGGTCTTGAACAGTTTGTCTTCGATGAAGCGAGCGCAGCCGAGGGCAAACTTCTCAGCGTCCTGCGGTCCGCCTGCGCAGCCGCGATACACATCGGGATAACGCACGTGCGTCACGCCCGGAACCAGCGGCGCGAAACGGCGCTTCTGCTGCGGCTTCGATGCCGTAAGCGAGAGCGCGCCCATGGTGCGTCCGTGGAATGCGCCGAAGAACGCGATCACCTGCTGGCGCTTGGTGTGATAGCGAGCCAGTTTCAGAGCGCACTCGACGGCTTCCGCTCCGGAATTGCCGTAATAAACCCGGTGCGGGCCGGGCATGGGAGCGATCTTTGAAAGGCGATTGGCGAGCGTCACCATGCTCTCGTAGTAGAAGTCGGTGCCCGACATGTGAATCAGCTCGCCGGCCTGCTTCTGAATCGCCGCCACCACTTCCGGATGGCAATGGCCGGTTGAAGTCACGGCAATGCCTGCGGAGAAGTCGAAGAACTCGTTGCCGTCCACGTCTTCAATCACGATGCCGCGGCCGCGCTTGGCGACCAGCGGATACGAACGCGTGTAAGACGGCGAAATAATCTTGTCATCGCCCGCCACGATGCGAGCAGCGTTGGGGCCCGGAATCTTTGTCATCAGCTTGGGGCCGGCAGTCAGAGTCTTGGTGGTCATGGGATCCTCCGGATCTAGTTCTCGGTTCTTGGTTCTCAGTGGTCGGGAGTCGCAAGCGAAGATCGTTCGATCGAATCGTTTGGACTTGGCAAGCTAGAGGCGAGTGGCTAGGAGCGAATAGCTGAATGCCACTGGCGTTGGCGAAGGATGCGACGAACTAGTCGCTGCCGAAGAGGCCGGCGCGAACATTCGAGGGTAGAACGCAGAGATACCGGCGAGGACAAGCGCGTCCTTCGATCCAGCACATCCGCGAGATGGAGCCGTTCGTACGCATGATTACTGGCTTAATTATAGCTTGGATTCTACGGTAGCGGAACCCCCAACCAGGTTACTGAGAGATCAACTTTAGATTACCTGTATTTCTTGGAGGTGGGCTTCGCCGCGTATCTGGACTACACTATCCGACTAACTGGGGCGATGCCGGTATTCCACCGGGCCAAAACAAGGTCTTTATTCTTTTTGAGAACGGTATGCCCCAATGCTCGAGTTCGTTCCCTACACCGAAGAATGGACCGGCAGCGTGCGCGAGTTCAACGCGCGCATGCTCGCAGGTGGGCTGGAAGAGGAACTCCGGTTTCCGGAGCCCTGCCCGGCAATGCCGGCTGCCGGCGCTGAGGACGCGTTTTCCCGCGAACACGTACTGGCGGTCGACGGTTGCGATGTTCGGGGTGCCTATTTCCTAACCTACGAGACCTGGGCCGCCAACCGCCAACCTCATCGCGTCGCCAATTTCCGTTTACCGCTCTCCGAGGGCTTTATTGACGCCAGGCACAAGGGCACCGGCCGCGCACTGTTGTCCCATGCCCTGCAAAAATGCTCGATGTTGTACTGCCTGGGGTTGGGCGACAAGACCCGTCCCCTTCCGCGCTTGCTCGCCGGACAAAATTGGATGATTGCGGAAACGCCGTTCTACTTCCGTTGCATCCACCCGCGGGAAGTGCTGCGCAATCTGACCTGGTTGCGCACGAGCCCCATCCGCCGCTTGCTGATGGACGTTGCCGCAGGCACCGGCGGTTGGCAGGCCATCGCGGCTCTCCAGCACCTTCGGACGCGGGCACCGGCATGCGAAACCGGCGCCACTGTGGCTGCCGATTTTGGGGATTGGGCCGACGAGCTTTGGGATCGAGCCTGCACCGCCTACTCTTTGCTCGCGGATCGAAGCCGCGATTCTCTTCGCGCCCGCTATCCCACCAGCGACGCTCGTTTCCAGCGTCTGGTTGTGCGTACCAGTGCCGGGGTCTCCGGCTGGGCCGTCCTGCTGGCCACCACCATGCGTGACCACCGGCACTTCGGAAATCTCAAGGTGGGCACCATCGTGGATTGCCTGGCGGTTCCGGGACAGGAACACAGCGTGATTTGCGCTGCAACGGGTTTTCTTGAAGGACTTGATGTGGACTTGATCGTCAGCAACCAGTCTCATCGCAGCTGGCGCGCGGCGTTCGATCATGCTGGATTTCTTTCCGGGCCCACCAACCGGTTCTTTACTCCGTCACCCGATCTGGCGGGCCTGCTGGCGCCCTTCGACCAGAAGTTCCCGCTGACTCACCTTACTCGCGGTGACGGGGCGGGGCCGATCCACCTGTGACGGAGACATGCCCGCCGAGAATCTCTTCAAAACAAGCCGCCACTTTCTCCCACGAAAACTTTTCGCGTACCAGGCGAAGACCCGCTTCAGCCTGGCGGGCCCGCAATTCCGGATGCGCCAGCAACTCCACACAGGCGCCGGCGAACGCCTCCGGAGTGTCTGCGAGTCGGATGTCTTCAAGAGAAGTGACTGCCAATCCCTCGGCGCCGATCGTGGTTGAGACGACGGCAATCTCCGCTGCCATCGATTCGTAGACTTTCAGCCGCGTACCGCTTCCGATGCGGAGCGGCACAATGGAAACATCGGCATTCCACAGATACGGCCGTATATCTTCCACGGTGCCCGTGACCTGAACAAGGGGCTCGGCTGCGAGCGCGCGAATCGCCGCTGCTGGACGCCTTCCTGCAATCGTCAATGTGCACTGCGGGAAGCGGCGACGGATTAAGGGCAATACTTCGCGCACGAACCACACCATGCCGTCGATGTTCGGCATCCAGTCCATGGAACCGGCGAAGACCAATTTAGTGCTGGTGCTGTCGACGGGCGGGCCGCTGCGGGAGAAATACTCCACGTCGACTCCGGTGGGAATACTCGATACGTGGGAGATCCCGCTTAACTCGCGGAGCAGTTCGGCATCCGCCTCGGAAACGGTGATCACGTGAGTGGCTCGCCGGCAGGCGGCACGCTCGAATGCAAGCAGGCGCTTTGCCTGGCTGCGAAAGAAAGCGCGCCGAACCGGATCCGAGGCGCTCTCCGCATAGCGGCGCCAGATGACGGTCTCCACGTTGTGCTCGAACAGGACGAAGGGTTGGGTGGATGGCAGATTGACGACCGGCGTCAGAAAATCGCAAACGACGACGTCAAAATGTTCGACGGACAATACCTGTTCGATCAACTGCCGCGCCGCCGCCGACCGCTTCCGCGCTACCATCACCGGTAAATGCGAGAACAGCGCACCCGCGGTTTGGATCCAGAACCGCGCCGAAGCTCGCGGCGCGAGAACAAAGGGTACGGGCCACGCCTTGAAGCAATATTCAGAACTGCGGGCCAAAGCTTCGGGCGATCCATCATGCAAGGCGAGGTAGTGAATCTCGTGCCGTGTCCGCAAGCGCCGCAGCATTTCCAACGTGCGTATCTGGCCGCCCCGGGTGGTGGGATGCAGGGACCCTGAACTGTGCCAGAGGATCTTCACCGCGCCAGTGTAACGCCTCCGTCGGGAGCGCCACTTTCTTCCCTCTGAAACACGAGGCGGTCGCTAAGCAGAAAATTCACCAGCGCGCAGACTCCGATCGCCAGAACGTTGGAGGCCATGGCATTGAATTTGAGCTGCCCGACTAGCCAGCGCATCAGTAGCAGGTTGCCGATGATCGAAACCGCTCCGTTCGTAGCATTGAAACGGGCCAGCCGGGCGAGCGAGTGCGTCCATCGCAGCGCCGGACGGTCTGTCCAGGTAAAGCGCTCGTGCCATAGGAAATTGTGTAGGACCGCGGTTTCAACCGCCATGGCTGTAGCCATCAGGTAGTCCAGATGCAGAAGAGACCGGTAGATGGTCAGCGCCAGAAGTTGCACGGCGATCCCGATTCCGCCTACGAGATTGAATTTCAGCCAGCGGGATAGAGCCTGCCGGGCCTTGCCCGGCTTGGATGGGTCAGAGACCCGTCCCCACATGTTTGCTTTTTTGAGCCCCATCAGCGGACTCATCCAATTCTCTCTTCCCGATAGAGTCGGACAGTGTTCTTGATCGTGACAACGATCAACATGGCCGCCATCCCCACCAGGCCGATCGCGCCGGACACGTCGAACAGCCGATAGTGTCCGCGAACCACCCACGCCCACCGGAACAGCGCGAGGTTGCCGACAGCGAGCAGGATGCGCAATTCCGTCGGACCAAAATGCCAGAACGAAAGATGAAATTCACCGAGCGTGTAGGTGGCGAGGTAGGACTGGATCGAGAGCAGCAGAAACGCAACCAGCAATCCGGTGGCGATGCCGGGATGCATGTATCCCGAAAGAGCGAGCCCGCCCATCATCGCGACCGAGCCGATCGAGTCGATGACGTGATCCACATAGAAGCCATAGCGCGGACGCTGCTGCTGGCGAACGCGGGCGAGCGTGCCATCCAGACTGTCCCCGAACCAGTTCACCGCGAGGCAGACGATAGCCGCGAGCAACATCCGTCGGTCCCGGGCGGCCAAGGCGTAGCAGACGCCGGTTGCGATCTGCGCCGCGAATCCCAGCAGTGTCAGTTGGTCAGAACTGACCCAGGCCGGCATGTGTTCCGCGATCCATATCAGCGCGCGTTTTTCGGCCGTCGCCAGGAAACTGCCATGAACCCGTGTGGCCTGCTTGAATCCAGCGCGGCGTGCTTCGGCGAGTGTCCGGGGATTGGCTTGTTCCGCAAAATCGGTGAGAGATGTTGCCATGAGTGCCTCCGAGATGGAGGCAGAATGAGGCTCGGGCAGCGGGATGACAATGCACAGAGGGTAAAACGGATGTCAAGCGCTATCTGCTGTTTTATGAATGAATTACAGTGGGATATCGACTCGCCGAAAGAGGCTATTTAGGCCCGGATTTCTTATTCCGGATTTCTCAGTTAAGAACTGTCATCCCGAGCGAAGCGAGGGATCTGCAGTTCGCGGCAGATACAGATCCCTCGCTTCGCTCGGGATGACAGAATCTAAGGAAGGTTCACAGATGGTCGGCGTTCGACATGAGACCTAAATGGCCTCCCCGATCGCCGCCCGCAGTTGATCTACCGCCCACCCAATCTGCTCGGCTGCAATCACGGCCGGGGGCGCAATCAACAGGTGGTCGCCGGAGATTCCGTCGATGCATCCCTGCATCGGATACACCAGCAGTCCGCGCTTGCGGCAGCCTTGGCCAACGAGTCCTGCGAAATTTTTCTCCGCCGAAAACGGTTGCTTAGTTTTTTTGTCGCGGACGATTTCCACGGCCCACAACAAGCCTAGGCCTCGGACGTCACCAACGGCGTCGAGATCGCCCAGACTTTCTAGTGCAGCTTTGAGTGTCGAAGCTATGGTGCCTTCAAGACTCGAATCCGCCGCACGCACCAGATTCAGCGTTTTCATCCGGTGCAGCACCGCCCGCCCCACCGCCACCGATACCGGATGCGCGTTGTAAGTAAAGCCGTGCAGGAAGGCACCGGCGCCGGGTCCATCGGCAATCGCATCGACAACTTTTTTGCTGGCGATGACTGCGCCGAGCGGCGCGTATCCCGAAGAAACGCCTTTCGCGGCGACGATGATGTCCGGCGCAACCTGCCAGTGCTCGACCGCAAAGTTGCGCCCCGTGCGGCCCATGCCGGTCATCACTTCGTCGGCAATCAGCAGGACGCCGTGACGTTGGCAAATTTCCGCGACACTCTGCAGGTATCCGGGCGGCGGAGTGACGGCTCCGAGTGTCGCTCCGCTCATGGGCTCGAAAATAAAAGCGGCGGCCTGGCCGTCCGCGGCGACGATCGCGTTTTCAAGTTCAGCGGCGTATTGCTGGCCGCAATTGCGGCAACCGTCCGCGCAGTCGAAGTCGCAGCGATAGCAGTAAGGAATCCCGATGTGGGCGAACTCACGCACCATCGGCAGATACATCTCTCGCCGTTTCTTGTTACCGGAAACCGCGAGCGCTCCCAGCGTCGATCCGTGATAGCTCTGATTGCGGCTCAGGACCTGATAGCGTCTTGTCTGGCCGATTTCCACCTGATATTGCCGCGCGAGCTTCAACGCGGTCTCGATCGATTCCGATCCGCCACAGGTGAAGTACACCGCGCCGCCGCGGAAGTGCGGGCCGGCAAACTCCAGCATCTCGGCAGCAAATTCCTCTGCCACCGGTGTCGTGAACTGGCTGGTGTGGACAAACTCAAGCTGGCGCGCCTGCTCCAGCATCGCATCGCCGATCTCGCGGACGCCGTGTCCGATGAAATTTACGGCGGCCGATCCAGAAAAATCGAGATAGCGATGCTCGTCGGCGTCCCAAACGTAGACGCCTTCGCCGCGTACCGCCGCCGGATACGGCTTGCGAAAGGAGCGACGCAGAACGGGAGTACGGAAATTCTGATCAGGTCGAGTCACGCAAGGAATTATCGAATCGGGAAGACCCGATGTCAAAATTGCATTCCTCCGTGACCTCCGTGCCCCCCGTGGTAGAGATCAAGAGCTTGAACCACAGAGGACACGGAGGTCACGGAGGAATGCCACACTTGTCATTTCCGATTCGCCACCACCGATAGCCCCCCAGGTCTCGCTCGGATGCGTTACCCTGCGATAGATGTGGATTCCGCGAATCTTCCGGCCGTCGCACCAGCACAGCGCGTTTTCCGCGACCCTGCTCCTGATGACGACGATCACGTTGTCGCGCGTGATCGGCTACATCCGCGAAGCGTACATCGCCTATGCCTTCGGCGCGGGCCAGCAAACAGACGCTTACGTAGCCGCATTCACTCTGCCGGACTGGCTCAACTACATCGTTGCTGGCGGCACAGCGTCCATAACATTTATCTCCATCTACACACGCTTCCTCGCCGAGAAGCGCGAGCAGGACGCGCAAAAGACTTTCTCGATCATCATCACGGTAATGACCACCATGCTGATCATCGGCACGATCATCGCAGAGATTTTTACGCCCCAGTTCTGCGGCTGGATGTTCCACAAATTCAATGCCGAGCAAATGCAACTCTGCATTCACTTGACCCGCATCCTGCTGCCGGCACAGATCTTCTTTTATGTTGGTGGAGTCGTTTCCGCGGTTCTGCTCTCGCACCGGCTGTTTCTGTTCCCCGCGTTCGGGCCGCTGCTCTATAACGTTGCGATTATTGCTGGAGGAGTTGTTGCCGGGCACCAGTTCGGAATTGCTTCGCTGGCCTATGGTGCGGTGATCGGTAGTATCGTGGGACCGTTCCTGATCAACGCAATTGGAGCAGCGAAAATCGGCACGGGATATCGTCCCAGCTTTGACATCAAGAACCCGTCGTTCCGGGAGTGGGTGCGCCTGTCGATTCCGCTCATGCTCGGCGTTTCACTGGTCACGGCGGACGACTGGATTCTGCGCTACTTTGCTTCCGGCGGTATCGGCGACATTGCGCGACTGAATTATGCGAAGCGCCTGTTCGCGGTGCCCATTGCGATCCTCGGACAGGCGGCCGGGCAGGCCTCGCTACCTTTTTTTTCCCGTCTGTTTGGCGACAAGAAATTCGATGAATTCGCCGAGACTGTCAACGCTTCGGTCTATCGCATCACAGCGGCTTCGTTGCTCATCACAGGCTTGATGATGTCGGTCGCCGTGCCGGTGATCGATCTTGTCTATCGCCGCGGCCGATTTACTTTCGGAGACTCCGAATCCACCGCAATCTACTTTTTCTGGTTCTCGCTTTCGCTCGCGTTGTGGTCCGCGCAGGCACTCTACGCTCGCGCGTTCTATGCTTCCGGCAACACGCTGACTCCGATGGTGGCGACCACGTTGATCACTCTCGCCTCGTTGCCGGTGTATTCAGTTTTGTTTCGGACGCTCTCCGTAACCGGCCTCGCGATTGCGTCCGATATTGGAATCGCAGCGAACGCCCTGGCGATTGCCCTGTTACTGCATCTGCGTGGGATGGTATCGCTCGGGGGAATGAACTGGAAGGAACTAGGCAAGGCGGCGCTGATTGGAATCGCGTCCGGTGGGCTGAGCTATGAGGTGACGCGCATCATTGCACTCGATGGCAGCCGCCGAGCCGATTTGCTCGCCCTCGTGCTCGGCACGTTAACCTGGGCCGGGGCCGTGGCCGCAGGGTTATGGCTTTTGCGCTCGCAACTTCCAGCCGCCCTGCGTAGAAAAAGCTGAAGATCCAGAAGTCCTCTGTGACCTCCGTGTCCTCCGTGGTTCAAGCTTTTGTGTCCCAACCACAGAGGTCACGGAGGTCACAGAGGAATGCATTTTGCAAAAAGAAAAAGGCATCTCCCAACCGGGGGATGCCTTTGATAACCAGTCGACTTTGAAACTTACGCCCGCGCCGCCACAGCCTCTGGTGCCGACACAGACGACTCTTTCTTAACTTCTTCCGGCTTGCCACCCGCTTTGCGGATGTCGATACCGCCCTTGAAGAAGGCGCCGTCTTCAATCGAGATTCTGGCTGCGACGACGTCGCCGGTGAGCGAACCGTCGCTGCGGATATCGACGCGATCACTGGCGGTCAGATTGCCGCGGACTTTGCCCAGGACAACGATTTCACGCGCGTTGATGTTGGCTGCGACCACGCCATTGCGGCCGACCGTGACGCGATTGCCGGAGAGGTTGATCGAACCTTCGACCCGGCCATCAATATAAAGTGATTCGGACCCGGTAACTTCGCCTTTGATCACAAGGGACTTGCCGATCGTCGCCTGGTCAGAAGTGGTGGTGGTCACCGGACGCGCGGGCGCAGCGGGTTCGCTGGTTACGGGCGCGGTCGGTGTAGACATCGTCGGACGTTCCGGCTCCGCCGGTCGGCCAGGCGTTCCAGGTTGATTGGTAGGCTTCCACATTGTGCTCAGATTCCTTTCCTTAATGAGGAATTTCAGATACGTCGCCGCACTTCGGCTGCCAAATGCGATTGTACTCCGGACTTTCCGCGCCAGACTGTGGAAATCCAGTATTTACTAGGTCTTTTCGTGGTTCCCCCCATTGCAACCCCGGTTTCAAGCGGGCAGAAGTCATCGAAAGCGTGTAACCCCTTCCCGGCTCGGCGGTAAATGTTCTATCGCGATAGTATGAAGAGAGCCGCACAAGGGATCCCACCTTGGTGCGGATTCTGGGGAGATTTTATGAGCACTCTGACCGCTTCTTTTGGCCGACCCCTGCCCGGTGAATTCAATCCTTACTACGACAAATACGTTTCTCTAGTGCCCTCTGGCGACATCGTTGGCTTGTTGGAACAGCAGGCGCCAGAAACTGTGGCTCTGTTCAAGTCTTTGAGCGCGAAAGCGCACTTCCGTTATGCTGCGGGCAAATGGAGTGTCAAAGAGATGCTTGGGCACCTCAACGACACCGAGCGGATCATGGCCTATCGCGCGCTGCGGATCGCCCGCGGGGACAAGACACCGTTGGCAGGGTTCGAGCAGGACGACTATGTCCGCGACGGCAACTTTAGCCAGCGGACGCTGGCCGATCTGTTGGACGAATTTCTAACCGTTCGCCAGGCAACGGTGGCGCTGTTCCGGCATGTCGATGCCGAAGGCGGCGCCCGTAAGGGTGTGGCCAACAATTCTCCAGCCAGCGTCCGCGCACTGGCCTACATCATCGCAGGGCACGAATTGCATCACCGGAAAGTGCTGAGTGAGAAATATTTGTGAGGAAGGTGCCAGGTCTTAGGTGTCAGGTGTCAGGCACAGAACCGAACTGGTACCTGAGTCTTGAAGCAACGATGTCGCGACATCTGACCAACAGTTCCAATTCCCGCGACCTGACACCTAACACCTAGCACCTAAGACCTGAACCTTGATGCTCTCTGACGCTTTCATTCTTCGTCACATCGATCGCCAGTCTAAGAAGATGGCGACGTACAAACAATTGCTGCGCGAACTCGGCGTGAAGGGTGACGAACGCCGGGAGTTGGCCGACCGGCTTCGCATTCTGGTAAAGAGAGGCGCACTTCTGGAGATCGATTCGGGCCGCTACTCCCTGCCGAAGGCTTCTCCGACCACCAATCGCAACATGTTCGTGGGACGTCTGAGCATGCATCGCGATGGTTTTGGTTTCGTCATTCCGGAAGCGGCCACGCTCGATCCCAGTTTGAAATCTCGTCTCAGTGGCGATGTGTTCATTCCTCCGAATGCCGCCGGATCGTCAATGCACGGCGACCGGGTATTAGTCGAGATCACGGCTTTTCGTCCCGAGGGACGGGCCGAGGGGCGTGTCGTTCGCTCCGTGGTGCGCGCGCATCCGACGCTGGTGGGAGTGTTTCACTACGGAAATCGCGGCAACTACGTTACCCCGCTGGATGGAAAAGTTGGGCAGCAGATCGTGATTCCACCGCGGATGGAAAAACCTCAAACGGCAACCACGGGGGCCACGGAGGACACGGGGAAAAGCGCACAGGGGAAGGCGAAACCAGTAGCGCAACATCGTGTGGTGGGCAAAGAGGCCGCGCAGCATGCGGACTGGCGGGATCTCGAGGGAGTGATCGTCGATGTCGAGATTACGGAGTGGCCCTCGGCGACGCAGAATCCGCGCGGACGCGTGATCGAGATCCTCGGAGAAGAAAATGATTTCGGCGTCGATGTCGAGATCATGATCCGAAAATTTCATCTGCCACACCGTTTTCCTCCGGCAGTGATTGAAGAGGCGCAGGCGATCAGTCCGGTGATTCCCGAAGCGGAGCTGAAGCGGCGTCGCGACTATCGCGACCTGCCGATCGTGACGATCGACGGCGAAACTGCCCGCGACTTTGACGACGCCGTTCATGTCCGCCTCCTCGAAAACGGCAACTATGAACTGCAAGTTCACATCGCGGACGTCGCACAGTACGTCACGCCCGATGCGCCGCTCGATCAAGAAGCCCGCCTGCGAGGTACCAGCGTTTATTTTCCTGACCGTGCCGTACCGATGTTGCCGCTCGAACTCTCGACTGACATTTGCAGCCTGCGACCGCAAGTCGACCGGCTGGTCTTGTCCTGCACGATGGAAATGGATCATCAAGGCGAAGTGCTGGGTTACGAGGTCAACGAAGGAGTGATCCGCTCCGTTGAACGCATGACGTACACGGCAGTGAATGCGGTGATCGAAGGTGATGCGGCTACGCGAGAACGTTATGCGCCGCTGGTCGAGAATTTCGAACGGATGCGTGACCTCGCGATGATCCTGAACCGGAAGCGGCAGCGTCGCGGATCCATCGACTTCGATCTGCCCGAAGCGGTTATCGAATTCGACGAACATGGATTGATGAAGAGCATCACGCGTTCGGAGCGGAACATCGCGCACCGGCTCATCGAAGAATTCATGCTCTCTGCCAATGAAAGCGTCGCGCACTATCTCGAAAATAAACGCATTGCATCGCTTTACCGCATCCACGACAAGCCGGATGCCAAGCGGGTCTATGACTTTGAGGTGATTGCGTCCACGTTTGGATACTCGTTAGGCGTAGGCGCTCTGCCGATTCATCGCGTGCAGATGAAGACCGACCGCCGTTCCGCCCATGGCACCGGAAAGGGCGCGCGCGAAATTGAGGTGCCAAAGGAAGTCCACATCACGCCGCGCATGTATCAGAAGCTGTCCGCCAAAATCGCTGGTACGCCGGAGGAACGCATTCTCAGCTTTCTCATGCTTCGCTCGCTGAAGCAGGCGCGGTATTCGGAGGAGAATCACGGACACTTCGCCTTGGCGGCTCCGACCTATACGCATTTCACGTCGCCGATCCGGCGCTATCCGGACCTGATCGTGCACCGTATTTTGAAAGACGTCCTGCGCGAGTCTGCCGAAAAAATGGATGGAGACGTGCCGGTTGGTGTTGCCACGGGAACGCACGAATTTAGTCGTGGCGGGGATCATACAAAAAAGCGTGAGCCTTCAGCCCCCGACAATTCGCGGGCGGGGGCGCCCGCGCCACAGCAACCTTCTCCGTGGTCAAAGCGGCGAGATCATGCTGCTCATCAAGCGGAACTGGAGCCACTCGGCGGGCCGATTGCGATCGAAGAACTGCATAGTATCGCGGAAGAATCGAGCACCACCGAGCGTCGCGCCGATGAAGCGGAACGGGAACTGATGGAGTGGAAGAAAGTAAAGTTCATGGAGTCCCGCGTTGGCGAGGACTTCGACGGCCTCATTATCAGCGTCACCAAGTACGGCTTCTTCGTGGAACTCACTGACCTTTTTGTGGAGGGGCTCGTCCCGCTGGATTCTCTGGCTGACGACCGTTACACTTTTCACGAAAATACCCGCCAGATTATCGGACAACGCAGCCGCAGGACGTACAGCATGGGCGACCGGGTACGAGTCCTGCTGGATCGAATCGATCCGGTGGAAAAGAAACTGCAGTTTGCGGTGTTCGAGGAGCTGCGTCCGCCATCGCGCCGGCGAAAGTGAAAAGGGACGATACGAAGTTGCAGGCAGAGAGGGCGTCCATCCCGCCAACCTGTCACTCTAATTTGTGATGGAAATCACGCAATACTGTGTGAAATAACCCATTTCACCTGTTTCTGAAGCTGATTGCAATGCTTCTACATACCTACCTGCTGCCTGAAACTCTTTTATTTAGTTCGGGTTACATCAGATTCGCCCTGGTTCTAGAAGGATGGCCTCCGGTTTGCCGTTACATAGGTGTAAGGTGGCGCGAATGGGCCACCGAAAGGGGAGGAATCTTCATGGCGGCGACATTGGCTGGGGTGGCTCCGGTTTCACTGACAGACTTCCATCGGGCGGTTCATGCGCATGCCATTACCCCCTACGGTTTGACCGTTGCGGACAATTGCGTGAGCAGCGCACTGCGCGCTCAGCATTCGTCGTCTGTGCTCTCCCAAGCCACGCTGGAAGGTCTAGACCGCATCGCCCATCCGACCACCCACCCGGCGGAATCGGTGATTCTCGTGGAAGGCCAGACACCGCGCGGAGTTTTTGTCCTGTGCCAGGGCCGCGTGAAGTTGATGAGCACCAACCGCGACGGCAAGACTTTCATCATGAAGATTGCCCAGCCCGGAGAAATCCTGGGACTGCACGCCGTGGTCACCGGCGGCACGCAGGAACTGACAGTGGAAACTCTGCAACCCTGCCAACTGGCGTTTATCAGCCGTGCCGATTTTCTTCTGTTCATCAAGCAGCATGGCGACGCCTGCCTGCATATCGCCGAGCAACTGAGCAGCGATTGCCACTCTGCCTATGAAGTGATTCGTTCGATTGGGCTATCGCAGTCCGTGAAAGAAAAACTCGCACGACTGTTGCTGCACTGGTCCGAAGACGGACACATGAACGAAGGCACCATGCGGCTCACCCTCGCCCTTACTCATGAAGAAGTAGCGCAACTGATTGGAACCAGTCGCGAGACCGTGACCCGCATCCTGGGCGAACTGAAACGGCAGCGCGTAGTGGAATTGAAGGGCGCCACGTTGTTGATCAAGAACATGGCAGCGCTGGAACGGTTGGCGCAGGCATAACAGGGTTCATCACTGCTTTAGCTGCGCCTGATGACCAGGCTCGCAACTATCTTCGACGAGTCTCAGCGAACTACAACTCCACCGTGAATCTCAATGATGGGCCGTCGAATGATGATCCGCCCAGCTTCGTCCTGATAGTAGTAGTGGGGACGTCCCTGATAGGTGTAGGCCCGGCAACCATATTTCTTGGCCTGGCCGGGAGGCAGCCCGCAATTCTTCCAGCCTGTTTTCTGCCCGCGGCTCCATCCGGGAGGACGCCCGTCGCGGTCATAGCTGCGATATTCGTAACCGTCCCGGTGTTCCCAGCCTTGATCGTTGTCATCATCGCGATCGGCGTGTTTGTTCCCGTGTTTGTGTTTGTGGCCTTTGTCGTCTTTATCGGCCAACACCGACGGTGCTCCGAAACCTAGTGCGGCAATCAATGTGAGAATCGCCAACAATCGTTTGCTCATGAGTCCTCGCGTCTTCATCGCAGTTGCCTTTCAAGGCATATCTTACCGTTAAGGGCCGCGCAAGTGCTCATTACCTACGTACGCCATAGGATGCAAGGATTGGGCATTGGGGAATGACGCCCGAGGTGCTGGTAGAATTGCCCTTCACTATTCTTGGCGCCTGCCTGGGAAGTACGCTCCATGTCCAGCAATTCCATGCCAACCGCACGTACGCGAGTCGTGCGTGAACCGGATCGCGCAGTTTATGACCGCGATGCCGTCAACCAACTTCTCGACGAGGGATTCCTCTGTCATGTCGGCTTCGTAGTCGACGGCCAGCCTTTCGTGATCCCAACCTCCTATGGGCGAGATGGTAACGTCCTCTACATTCACGGCTCCGCTGCAAGCCGCATGCTCCGGAATTTGAGCCAGGGAATCCGCGTCTGTATCACGGTCACACTCTTGGATGGACTGGTGCTGGCGCGTTCGATCTTCAATCATTCGATGAACTACCGCTCGGTCGTAATTCTCGGCACGGCGACGCTGGTGGATGATCCGGAAGAAAAGCTCAAGGCCCTGCGCGTTTTGACCGAGCACATCATTCCCCACAGGTGGGACGATTCTCGCCAGCCCAACGAGAAAGAGTTGAAGGCCACTTCGGCTTTGCGGGTACCGATTGAAGAATTCTCCGCAAAGGTTCGCAAGGGTCCGGCGATTGACGATGAGCCGGACTACTCCTTCCCCACGTGGGCCGGAGTCATTCCGCTCGATACGACCGTTGGGACGCCCATTCGTGACGAACGGTGTGAACTGGAATTGCCGGAGTATCTGCGGAAGTATTCGCGCAAGAAGGGCTGAGACGCGGTCAGATAAGAGCATTAAGTCAAAGGCAGCGGGGGGGCGCCCGCTCCACACTAGCAACATGAATTCGACGGTTCAGAAAATCACGGCGCAGGTTGACTCACTGCAGAGTGAAATGACCGCGTTCCTCGCGCGCCTGGTGCAGTTTGCCAGTCTTCCGGGCAGGGAACAGGCGGCGCAACATTTTTATGCCGACAAGCTGCGGGCCCTCGGTTGTTCGCCTCAGATCCTGACGTCGAAGCGCGAAGAACTGGAATCGCATCCTGCATTTTGTGATGACCTGGTTCCTTTCAACGACCGCCTGAATGTGGTGGGACGCTGGAGCGCGACTCCCAACAGCGAAAATAGAGGGCGGTCCCTGATCCTCAACGGCCACATGGATGTTGTTCCTACAGGCCATGAATCGTTGTGGTCGGCCTCGCCCTGGAGCGGCTCCGTAATAGACGGCAAGCTTTATGGACGCGGCTCCTGCGATATGAAAGCCGGACTTACAGCAAACGCGTTCGCTGTGCAGGCGCTGCAGAATCTGGGATTTCGTCCCGCGGGCGACGTGTTGCTCGAAAGCGTAATCGGCGAAGAGAGTGGCGGGGTCGGTACGCTCACGACCATCGTCAAGGGATTCAAGGCTGATGCGGCGATCATTACGGAGCCGACTTGCCTCCATGCATGTCCGGTGCAATCCGGTGCGCTGACCTTCCGCCTGAAAGTCGCAGGACGCGCCATTCACGCGTGCATGAAACCGCATGGTGTGAGTGCGATTGAAAAGTTCTATCCCTTGCTGCAGGCCGTGCAGGAATTGGAGCGCCGGCGGCACGTGGAGTACAAGAATGCTCTGTATCCGGATCCGAATAACATTGCGCCCGTAAACTTCGGCACGATTCACGGAGGCGATTGGCCTTCTACCGTGCCCGATGAGGTGGTGATCGAAGGCCGGTTCGGAGTTCTGCCCGGCGAATCAACCGCTGACGCAAGAAAGGCGCTGACGACCGCCCTCGATCGCGCCGTGGCAGCGGACGAATGGATGAAGATGCATCCCCCGCAACTCGAATGGTTCGAAGGACAATTCGAATCCGGACAGACACCGCTGACCGATCCGATTGTCGAGTCGTTGCAACAATGCCACGCCGAAGTACTCGGCAAGCCAACGGTGCTGCAAGGTGTCACTTACGGATCCGATCTTCGATTGTTCACGAACCACGGCCATGTGCCGGCCGTTCTCTACGGACCGGGCAACATCGAGCAGGCGCATACCGTCGATGAGTGGGTCGATTTGCAGGAAGTATTTTCCGCAGCCAAAGTGCTGGCCACCATCATCACGCAGTGGTGTGGCGGAGAATTTGTCTAGGCGTCTGGTACGCCTTCGTTATCCGGACGCGAATCAGCCAGAAGATCATCAAGAGCAGCGCCAGGGCAGGCGGCACAAACCATATCTTCAGTCCGCGCAATGCAACGGGGAATACTTTTTGTTGTCCGAGAAAAAAGGACCCTGCTGCAATGAATAACGCGAACAACATGCGCCAAAGGTGACGCGCAACCCGCTGAGTGCCAAAAATGCCGCCACGGGCGAGCATGCGAACGTCTCCCACGATGCACAGCAAAACCACGAAACCCCAAATAAAATACAACGGCGGTGGATATCCTTCTTTTAGTCTAGTCGGGCTATACAGGGCTTCGAAGCCAAACGTCAGCACCACGCCTTCGAACACTGCGGCAACCAGGAGAGCGGCCCAATCAAGAAGTTTCGTTTCGCCGTTCTTGTCGCCCCGGCTGGCGGCCGACCATCCGGTAGCAACCAGGTAGAACGTGATCACGCCGCCCAGAACATTCCCTAACTGGGATCTCATCAACGCCAGGTACGCGCCGCTGCCGGACATGGTCAACATGGCGATGGCGAATACTCTCCCGGCCATGCCGTGCCTTGGGGAGCCTTTGCGGAGAGACATGGCTGCGGTGCCGGCGAGTAAGCCTGTGATTCCGGCGCTAATGTGCAGTAGTACTAAAGGTGACCAGCGCATGTTTCTCCGCACTTCGTGAACTGTGCACGTTTCTCAGATCGGCCCCTGCGAACGTCGTAAGCGGGCTGCTGCGACTAGAAATAGCGCGGTCAATGCAAGGCCGATCCACATGCCCGGCTTCAATAATGTTTGCACGGGATCGATATACAACATTGCGGAAGCGGATGAGGCTTTTTCCCCTCCGGCGCCAAGGATCCGGTTTCCCACCACGTCCACGATATGTCGTGTGTTGAATGCAATCTTTTCAATTGTGCCGATCGCAAACAGAGGCAAGGCTGCCCACAGGAATGGTGACCTTCGAGACCAAGCCGAGACCAGCAGCAACCACCCATAGACCGGCGCATACCATAATCCATGACCCAACAGCAGGTGATAGAACTCCATCAACGTCATCTGCGCCAGTGCAACGTGAGACCACAGCATTCCCACACCCTGGCCACTCCCCAGCAGCACCATGGTATGCAGCAGCATGATCATCCATTGCGTCACGATGGTGATGACGAAAGTGATGAGCGGGAGAACAAACACCGGAATCGCCGCCTTGGAGAGTACGGTGGTGAGATCGGACACCGGCAGCGATTTCCAGAACAGGATGCTGCGGTCGCGCCGCTCGCCATGGAGCGCCCCGAGACTGTAGAAAATCGCGACCACGAACGTGGCGCCCATGATGAGAAGTGCTGCGAACATGTACGCCTGCTCGATCGCGTCATGCTGCATTGCCGGGCTCATTTCCGCCCCCCCGCGCACATTCGCCAGGAAACGTGGCAAGCCGATGAGCGCGCCAATGAGAACAATGCCTGCCGCGGCCAGGGGAGCGAGAAAGATGGAGCGGTTCTCCCACAACTCCCGCTTCACCGACCAGAGGATAAGTCGACTCACAGGGAAAGCAGCGCGAGAGGCGGACATCGCGTTCGATTGAGGATTCATAGTATTCATCGGGCGGCTCCTTGCGGCTGCACTTGCTCCTGATTGCCAATGACCGCGACGAACAGGTCGGCGATGCTGGGCGTGTGCGCCTCACCCAGGCTGGCAAGTTGCTGACGATCCACATTGAGTTTGGAATCCGGCTTCAGATCGAAAAGCAGGATGCTGCGACCAATGGTCTTGCGCTCGTTGATTGGCTTGAGCGCCCGTGCGGCAGCGATCTGGTCTGGATTTATGGTCACTTCTACGTAGCGCGTTTCCAGTTCTTCCATGCTGCAGTTGAATACGATGCGGCCGCGGTCGATGAACATGAGGTCGGTGAGGACGTTCTGCACTTCCTCCACCTGATGCGTGGTCAGGAGAATGGTGCGGCTGCCATCGAAGTAATCGTTCAGCAGAGAATCGTAAAACTGCTTCCGGTACAGGATGTCGAGTCCCAAGGTCGGCTCGTCCAGCACCAGCAATTTCGCGTCGATCGCCATCACCAGCGCGAGGTGGAGTTGCGCCACCATTCCCTTGGATAACTCCCGGACCTTGCGGTCACGGCCGATGGTGGTCTTCGCCAGAAAACTTTCTGCCTTGGCGCGATCGAATCGCGGATGTACTCCGGCAACGTAGTCGAGAGTCTGCGAGACCTTGATCCAACGCGGCAGGACGGCGACATCGGAAATGAAGCAGACATCGAGCATGAGCTGATCGCGTTCCGTCCAGGGATCGTGTCCGAGCACTTTCAACTCTCCCTGATAAGGAGTGAGCCCGAGAATCGCGTTGAGCGCAGTCGTCTTGCCGGCGCCGTTGGGGCCGATGAGCCCGAGGATGCGGCCCTCCTCGACGCGTAAATCGACGCCGTCGAGCGCGACCGTTGTGCCGAAGACCTTGCGAAGACCGCGTGCTTCTATGCATGCCATGGTGTCAGCGCTTCTCCTCGGAGGGATTTGACTTGTTGTCCTTGGACTTGTCCTCGGCCGGGGATGACTTATCGGTGGCGGCCAGAAGTTCTTCCGCTTTCAGGCCCAGTCGCTGAATGGTAGCGTGGACCCTGGGCCATTCTTCGCCAAGAAACTTTTGGCGTTCGCCCTGCAGTAACAGGTTGCGCGCGCCGGAATTGATGAACATGCCAAGACCTCGCCTGCTCTCGACCAGACCGTCGTCGACCAGTTGCTGATAGCCCTTCAGAACCGTGAGCGGATTGACGCGATACTCGGCGGCGACGTTGCGCACAGAAGGAAGTGGATCTCCTTCCTTGAGCACGCCGTCGAGGATCATCGCGACCACGCGGTCGCGAAGCTGGCGGTAAATCGGTTGACTGTCGTTCCAATCACGGTCCATCCTGAGTCCCAATAATCCTTTTCCCTAAGTAGTGCAGTCTAACTAACCGCCGGCGATGGAGCTGCGAATTCCAGTGCCGGTGGTTTGGCACCCTTGATGACGAGCCACAGCATAAGCGCCATCTCCCCGAAGAGCGCGGGCTGGGAGAACATGAATACGTTCCCGTAATACTGCGGCAACAGCAATCCGATGAAACTCAAGATCACGTAGGCCAAGCCGTTGAAGACCAGCCAAACTCCCAAAAAGCGCGGCATGATGCGCGACCGGTAAATGAGGATCGCCAACGGAATCAGCCATACGCCCCAAAGAATCTCCGCAGCTGTCACTTGATGGTCATGCAGGCGCAGGAACAGCATGACCAGCGCGTCCCGCTGAGGCTTTTCGAATGCAGACAAGAAACCGGTGCCGCGCACGATCATCAGGGCACCTGCGTCGCTCACCACGTTAACAAAGTAAAGTAGGGAGGGCATCACGCCGCCAAAGATTACAACCTGCACAGCGAGGCCGTGATCCACTCCCTTGAACAACCGGTAAAAGGCCAGGGCGAGGAAAATCAGGACGACCGCGCCAATCAGGTCGCTGACCATCCCGAAACGGAAGAGCCACTCGTGAGCCGCAATGTTGTTCACGGTTGCCGCAGCATCTTCGTGGACGAACAGCTTGTTGGGAATATAGATGAGGCGCAGTGGCCCGAGCAGGACGAGGAGAAGGTACCAGAGTCCAGCGACTCTCCCTGGATTGTAGGTTGCGCTCAAGTTTCCCTCCCTCGTTCCCTGAATATCGGGTCAAGATAGCCGTTCCACTCATTCCGCAGAGATACTCTATCGTTATTTCGCGCGCTGCAAGTCGAAGTGCGCATGGATCGGCTTGTCACCCGGCATCATGTACGTCCAGTCTTCCAGGTGGTGATCGGCGTCGATGTAGGTGAACACGGCGTGATGCATGTGTCCAAACTTGGTGCCGCCGGAGACGTCGACTAATTCGAATTCCACTTTCTTGTTGTCCGGGGACATCGTGCCAACCATGTGCGGACGGTTGCCCGCGTCACAGTAGTGGATCAGGTTGAGTTTGTCGCCTTCCACGTAAAGCATGGTGACCGGATGATCGAACTTGGCCGGATCCAACGGCGTGTTAGCTTCCTGAAGTTCGTGCACTACGGCGTTTCCTCTGGACGTCACACGCAGCGAAACATGAAGCGGCTTCCCGCCACTCATCGACGGCATTTCCGGAACTGCCACGGGGCCTTCCCACTCTCCGGCGAAGGTCTTCATCTGCTCGAATGATTTTTGCGCTTCGGACGGAGCCGGTTTGTCAGCCTTGTGCATGTCGGACTGCGCGAAGGCCAAGATCGAGAGTGACAGCAGCGCGGCAGGTAGGGTACAGCGAAGGAATTTCATATGTGATTCTCCTGAAGAGTTCAATTTGCTTTTGGAGCCAGGCTTCACGACTGCAGTCCGCAACAAACGACCTTGCTCAGTACGATTGGCATCCAGCACTGGTATAGTTAACTACAACACTATATATGCTGTCAATGATTTTCTTTGATGGCGGGTATCCTAAAGAAGACAAAGGAATTTCCTTGAAGTGAGCGTGAGATGGATTTCGGGATCTAACGGGAATGGGTGGAGTCTGTAACCTGTTTGTGCGCTGGCAGCGGGTCTAGTTTGGGATAAGGAGCAATTTTCCAGTCGTCTTGCGGCCTTCCAGATCGCGGTGAGCCTGCGCGGCCTGTTCCAGCGGATAGACATGCTCGATCCGCAACTTGAGCTTTCCGGCGCGAATCATCGAGAAGACGGATCCGGCTCGCAGCTGCAGTTCTTTCTGCGTCGCGATGTAGTTGCCGAGCGAAGGGCGAGTGAGGAATAAGGATCCCTTTTGGGTCAGCACAATCGGATCGAACGGGGGCACCGCTCCGCTGGAACCTCCGTAGAGCGCCATCATCCCGCGCGGCCGAAGAATGTTGAGGCCCTTCTCGAACGTGGTCTTGCCCACTGAGTCGTAAACGACGTCTACGCCTTTGCCATTGGTGAGCCGCTTGGTTTCGGCCTCGAAATCGGCTTCCTTGTAAAGGATGGTCTCGTCCGCACCGGCGGCATGGGCGAGTGTAGCTTTCTCTTCGGTCGAAACCGTTGCGATGACACGGGCGCCGATATTGTGTGCCATTTGCACCAGCAGCAATCCCACGCCTCCGGCGGCAGCATGGACGAATGCGGTCTCACCTTTCTTCAGCGGATAAGTGTCGTGTGCCAGATAATGCGCCGTCATCCCCTGCAACATCGCGGCTGCAGCTTCGCGGTCGGTGACATCGTCGGGAACTTTGACCAGGCGGTCGGCGGGCACGGCAATGTATTCCGCGTAGGCTCCCATCGCGGTCGCGAAGGCCACGCGATCGCCTTTTGCAAATCCGTACGCATCGGGACCTACGGCGGTGACAACTCCGGCAGCCTCTTGCCCGGCAACGAAGGGTACGGGTGCTTTGTAACGTCCTTCGCGATAGTAGACGTCAATAAAATTGACGCCCGCCGCCAGGACGTTCACCACCACCTCGTTCGTGCGCGGCTGAGGAACGGGCAAATCCACCAGTTCCATCGCCTCTGGACCGCCGACTTGTTTGACTTGAATGGCTTTCATGGGATCTCGCATCTCAAATATATAACGATCGATCGAATGAGATTGAGGCCGCCGCGCTCACTCGCAGGTTGGGACGGGAGTCGGGCTTGCGAACGGCCAAGGACGAGCGGCGAAGGACGTGTTATTTCACGACGCGCCTCTCTTGCCACGGCCAGTGTGCCTGGGGTAATATCCCGGCCCTGGTAACGAAAGTAACCGGTGGAAGGCTCTGTCGTAGCATTGACCCAACGAATTTCTGGATAGTACCATCTCAACAGTCAGGGGCCAGGAAGAGTCCCAAGTTTTTGGGTAAGTTTCTGAGAATATGAGACTTCAAACCTATCGGTCTCTGGCGATCGCGATGGCTGCTTTGGCGGCCAATATCGCCTGTCAATCAGCTCAGAAGCAGACTTTCTTTCCGCCCGTTGAAGCGCAAGCGCCCGCTCTGAAGGCGACCAAAGCTCCAGCCCCCGCGCCCGCGCCAAGTCCAGAAGAGCCCAAGCCAGTAGCCGCCGCTCCCGAACCGCCAAGCAAGGCGCAACCTGCTGCTGCCGATGCAGCCGCGGAGCTGATTGCGCGCGTGGAGAAGGAATATCAGGCTGGGCAGGAAAGCTATAAGAAAGGCAATCTGGAAGCGGCCAAAAAGAGTTTTGACGCTGCGGTCAACCTGCTTCTGAATGCCAGCGACAACCTGCGATCGGACGACCGCCTCGATCGCGAACTGGATCGCGTCATGGAAGGCATCAACGGACTCGATCTGCTGGCGGCGCAGGACGGCGAAGGTCCGCAGCAAAAGCAGGAGCCGGCTCCCATCGACGAAGCCAACGAGCAGACGCCGACGGTCGACGCCAGTGTTAAGGCAAAAGCGGAAGCGGAAGTGAAATCCACCCACTCCGATCTGCCGCTGATGATGACCGATCAGGTGGCTGGATTCATCAACTTCTTCTCCAATCGCGGACGCGGAACGCTGGAACGTGCCTTAGCTCGCTCCGGACGTTACGAGGAAATGATCCGAAGGATTCTCAAGCAGGAAGGCGTGCCGCAGGATCTGATTTACCTTGCACAGGCGGAATCCGGTTTTCATTCGCTCGCGGTTTCGCGCGCTGGCGCTCGCGGTATGTGGCAATTCATGGGCAGCCGCGCCAAGGGCTACGGGCTGCAACGCAACTTCTGGGTCGATGAGCGTCAGGATCCCGAGAAAGCGACGCGTGCCGCTGCTCACCATCTTAAAGACCTGTACGCGCAGTTTGGGGACTGGTATTTGGCAATGGCGGCCTACAACTCCGGTCCAGGCAGGGTACAGAGCGCCGTAAAGCGTACGGGCTACGCCGACTTCTGGGAACTCTATCGCCGCGACGTGCTGCCCAAGGAAACGCGGAACTATGTTCCGATCATTCTGGCTGTCACCATCATGGCGAAGAATCCAGAGCAGTACGGACTCGACGACGTGAATCGCGACCAGCCAATTCCCTATGACACGGTGAAGATCGACTATCCGATTGACCTGCGTCTGCTTGCCCAGTGCGTCAATGCAACTCCCGCCGAGTTGCAGGAACTGAATCCGAGCCTGTTGCGCCTGAGCACTCCGAAAGACGGCACGTTCGATTTACATCTTCCAGTCGGAACAAAGAAGAATTTCGAGGCCGCGGTCGCGGCGATTCCGGCGGACAAGCGTCTCTGGTGGCGCTATCACGACGTGAAGGACGGCGACACTCTGGCATCGCTGGCGCGTACCTATCACACGACTTCCAGAGCGATCTCGGAAGCCAATAAGCTCGACGATGATTCGCTGGAGTCTCAGACTCGCCTCGTCATCCCAATCGTTGCCGGCAAATTCAGCGATACCGGAACGTACGCCCACCGCATCACGCGCTACAAGGTACACAAGGGCGACACGGTGGAAACCGTCGCCGAAAACTTTGCCGTACCTGTGAAGATGGTTCGAAGCTGGAATCGCCTGAAAGGGAACAGCCTGGCAGGGCGAAAAGTGCTCTATCTGCACCTGCCCGTCACTCCGGGCGTTGCCGATACGCACGTGGCGACGACGCACTCCAGGCGCTCTCGAAAGAAGACGACGGATGCCAAGGTGTCCCCACCGAGCGGTGTGGTGCATCACAGAGTGAAGAGCGGCGAAACCCTCTACTCGATCGCAAGTTCCTACAACACGACCGTCGCTGCCCTGCAACGGAATAACCGCAATACTTCGTCGCTGCGTCCGGGAATGATCCTGGTCGTGCGGGCAGCACGTTAAGACCTCTTTACCCCATCAGCATCCCACCATTCACATTCAGCACGTGCCCCGTAATGTAGGACGCTTCATCTGACGCGAGAAAGCTCACTGCATTTGCAATGTCGTCGGCCGCGCCGACGCGTCCGAGCGGGATCATCTTGACGGCAGTCTGCTTGAATTCCTCGCTGAGGCCGGCGGTCATGCTGGTCTCGATGAAACCGGGTGCGACTGCATTGCAAGTGATGTTGCGCGATGCCACTTCGCGAGCCATCGCCATGGTCAGGCCGATCAGACCGGCTTTCGATGCTGCGTAGTTCGCCTGTCCGGCCTGGCCCATCTGCCCAAAGATGCTGGTGATATTGATAATTCGTCCCCAGCGCTGTTTGAGCATGGAGCCGATGACTTGCTGGATGCAGAGATACGCCGAAGTCAGGTTGGTGTTGAGGACGGAATCCCAATCGGCGCGCTTCATGCGCATCACCAGTTGGTCGCGGGTGATGCCGGCGTTGTTCACGAGGATGTCGATCTTGCCAAATTGTCCCATGGCCGCTTTGATTCCGGATTTGATTTGCTCTTCGTCGGCAACGTCGATGACGAAGGCGGCAGCGCGGCCGCCGGATGCAGTGATTTGCGCGACCACTTCGTCGAGTTTCTGCTGATTGCGCGCGGCCAATGCCACGGTTGCGCCCTGCCTGGCGAGGGCCAGCGCGCAGGCGTGCCCGATTCCCTGGGACGCTCCAGTGACCAGCGCGACTTTCCCTTCGAGTTTCATGGGAGCTCCTTCTCGAAAGGCGAATTATAAATGCGCGGAGGTGCTTCGCACGGCAGAAGCCTGATTTGACTGCGCTTGCGCCGCCCGTTCCCGTTCGGAACAATCGCGAAGGTCTGCTGAGTCACGATGCGACCCAACGCAGAGAGTCCCGGAGGGGCAACTGAGACTAGCCCGGCGTTTTCAACGCCGGGGTGGGGCTTTCAATTGTCCGTTCGGGACGTTTGCCTGCCAGCTTGAGAATTGAGCCGGTACTCGCTGATCAGCCGGCGTGCGTGGCGGGACGCTTCTTCTCGGTGAACCGAAAGATCTTCTCCAAGGCGGCGACCAGTTCCACGCGCGAATAAGGTTTGGGGAGAAAGTGAGTTCCGGTGTCCTGCGAATCCCGAGTGCCTTCCTCAGCGTTGTAGCCAGAAGTCAATAGGATAGGCAACTTCGCCGATTTGGAACGAAGTTCCAGCGACAGTTCGCGCCCACTGCGGCCGGGCAATGTGATGTCGCTCATGAGCAGATCGATGTTGCCGTTCAGGAGCGCATACGCGTTCATTGCTTCCTGCGCGTTGGCGGTGGAAAAGACTTCAAAGCCGGCTTTTTCCAGTGTGCGGCACGTCGCATCCCTGACAAAGGGTTCGTCCTCGACCAGTAGCACGATTCGCCGTGGACTCGGTTCGCTACTGCGGAGTTGCTGATTGGGGACCATTGCACATCTCAAGAAGTGGCTGCATCACGGAAGTGACGCAGGTGCAATCCACATTCTGCTTCCAGGTTTGATGTTGCAAGGCACGAAGGGTGGAAGCCGGGCGGGCACTAAGAAGGGCGTTGATTGCAGTGCTTTTGCGTCATCGCGGAAGAGATGCTCGGAGGACTACTTCAGGGTACTCAAGATCGTCTGGCGGGGATCGAGCAAAATCTTCCGAATGCCGGCGGGCGCGTTGAGATGAAACGAGGTCTCCGGGCCATCCGCTAACACTTGGCCCAAGAATACAGTTGCGTTGCTCGCGGTCACGCCATAGACCGGAATGGCGGTGACCAGGTCTTCGGGAACGTCATCCTGTTGAATCACTCCATTCACCGAAACTCCGCGATCTTTCGGAACGATTCGCACGTCCCGCGCTTCCACGTGAGGCATGGCCGTGCCGTTGACCCATCCGTCAAGGAACCAGTCCAGGGAGCGGCGATTCTCGAACCATAAGGAGCGGGGCAAATCTTCTTCGAAGACTTGCAATACCTGCTGCGTGGTTACGCTCTTTCCCGCATAGCGCTCGCGAACTTTTCGCAGGCCGCGAAAGAACGGTTCTTCCGGATGAGCCGCCCCACTGCGCGATCGGGACGCGGATTCGGCATCGCGCAGCATGCACCGCAGCATGTGAAACAACCACGTTCCACGCTCATAGCTGATGGCTTCATATGCCGATGGAAAGTGCGAAGAAATCAAACGCTGTCCCAGAGTGACGGGACCAGCATCGCGCAGCCACTCTCCATCTTTGTTCTTGCTGAGAAGATTCTTGCGGTACACCTCGAGAACTTGCCGGAATTGTGCTGGATTCTGTTGTTCGAGCACCAACAGTGCTGAATAGTTGGCCAGCCCCTCCACCAGCCATTGATCCCGATAGCCGTTCCACAATACGAGATCGCCCCACCATTGGTGGGCGGTTTCGTGTACCAGTACCTGGTTGCTGAGAAGGGCGCGGTCTGGCTCAAGGCCCAAATCGCTTTGCTCCTGGGGACTGAGAAACGCATAGCTGGAGAGGAAGACCAGACCGGGCCAGCCTTGGCTCAGATCGCCCGGCATCTGCGTGAACGAAAGCGAGCCAAACGGATACGGCCCAAACCACTGGGAAAAGCTTCCCACCGCGCGCGCCGCCCGATCGGCCACGGCTTGCGTGTTGCGAGCCGGTGACGGTGGCGGGGGTGGGGCCAGCACCACCGTGGATGTTCGCGAGCCGGGAAATCCCGCTTGCTCGTGCACGACTTCAGCCGGCGCTTTGGGAAACGAGCGCTCCACTCCGACCGTCCCGTAGGCTTCCACCAGCACGCTGCCTGCTTTCGACTCCGCGCGAATGTATTTTCCGAGATTGAATCCCGCGACGGCAATCGGCCCGTCCGATGTCCAATGGGAGGCCTGCATGCCGGGCATCTCTGCCGTTGCCGGTGATTGCTTGCCGGTTGCGACCAGCGTCCAGGCGGGAGGATATTGAAATTCCATATCGAAAAGCGCTGGGCTCAGTCCGAGATTTGGATACCACGTGCCACGCTCTCCCACGTACAACAGGCCATTTCCGGCTTCGGAGAGTACGTCGCCAGCGTAGGTGAAAGTCAATTTCAGCTTTTGCCCCGTTTCGAGCGGTGCTGGAAACACAACCGCGACCAGGTCGTTTCCTTTTCGCCTGAGCTGGGTTCCTTCCAATGCCTCATTCTGGATGAAGTCCGCCGGTTTTCCGTCCATTCGCACAGCCTCGATCTTCAGATAGCGCGAAAGCTCGAACAAGAGAGTTCGTTTGCCTCCCTTGCGGACCTGCACATCAAGGTCGGCAGTTGCACGCAAGGTAGTAGGCGGTTGCACCGCCGCGCGAATGCGAAAGTTCGAGATGCCAATATCGGAAGCTGCTGCGCCGCTCGACCCGCCCGGGCGCTCCAGTGCTCGGGGGCGAAAGGAGGTCCACACATCCCAGAAGGCGACGCCGTCTCGCAAGCGGACCTGGCCCGCCCACAAAGGCTCGGCGACGGTTGCATCCCAGAACAACTCGAAGTTGGCCAACTTTTCGCCCTGCAAGTGGGCGTGAAAAAAACGAGGGAATTCTTGCGCAGGTTCCATTCCGCCCGGGGTAGGCAGGAAATGACTGAAGTCCAGGAGGAATCGGAGAGCGTCGGGTTGTGACAAGTTACGGCTCACGTTGCTCCAGGCTTTTGTGGACTCGGCACCCTCGGAAAATGACGTGAGATACGGTTGCCAACTGGCGGCCGTGTCGTCGTTAAAGCGGAAGTAGGCCGAGGTGAATTGCTCTTCCAGAATTGCCATCCCGGTAAACAGAGCGAGGGACCGTCGTTCCACTTTGCTGGGCGGGCGCAGCAAGACTTCTCCTTCACCCTCGAAGTATGCCCCGGTGATCCGGCCGCAGATGTCTTCGGTGAAAGCAACCACGCCGTCGTCCAAAACAAGATGGAGGTTGGGCCGGTCGACCGAAGCGCCGCGCACGCGATAGACGCGATGCGGATTTAGCCCAACGGATTGCAGCCGAGCGTATAGGCCAGCAGTCGTAGACGGACAATCCAACGGTGCGGACACCGACTGCGCACAGGCCGCAGCTACCCCTAGAATGCAGGCCAGCAGCAACCTTGGACAGCGCCAGTCCAGTACCTTGGTCACCTACGAAAGGCCTCCTGCCCGTTCTAGAATCAGCCGAGTGCGAACCTGGTCTATCGCAATTCTAGTGCTTCTGGCTATCTTGCCGGCGCCTGCGGACGTCATCCGTCTCAAGAATGGGCGTACCATCTGGGCCGACGAGGTTCGCGAAAAGAAAGACCGCGTTGAGTATGACGTGGGAGAGGACTCCTACGCTATCCCGAAATCGTCGGTGGAGCGGATTGATGCGGGAGGCATGGCGCCTTCGCGATCGAGTTCCGCGGCATCCCACGATGTGCCCGACTTTACTCCCGCCACGCCGACTTTCAGCCACGAAGCGGATGTTACCGGAAGGGTCATCCGTGACGGCAAAGTAGATGCGGATGCTCTCTCGGCAATCGAGGGTGAAGGCAAGTCCGACGTGACTGCCACGGCCTATTTCCTGGCCGGCAAGCATGAAATAGACGCGGGAAATTTCCCCCAAGCCAAACATTATTTTGAGACTGCTCTTCGCTTGGAGCCTGAAAACTCCACCCTGTTGACGTATTACTCCGCGTGCCTGCTCCGCACGGGACACGCAACGGACGCAGTCAGCTATGCCGATCGCGCCGTGCGCGCTGCTCCGGATTCTCCGGACGCACTTGCCATGCTCGGGTTCGCCCAGTTCGCCAGCGATCATACGGCGGATGCGATTCGTGCCTGGAAGAAGTCGCTGAAACTTCGTCCCGACGCCACGATTACGCAATACCTCGCCAAAGCGGAGCGGGAATCGAGCGCCGAGTCTGAGTTTTCGCAGCGTGAGAGCAGCCATTTCAACCTGCACTTCGAAGGCAAGCAGACGTCCGAAGGTTTCCGGCGCGACCTGCTGAATACCCTCGAAGCCGACTACGACGATCTGGTTCGCGATCTCGGATATTCTCCGCACAACACGATCGTGGTCACGCTCTATACCGAGCAGGCATTCTTCGACGTGACGCGCGCGCCCTCGTGGAGTGGCGCCGTCAATGACGGCAAGCTGCGCATTCCGATCAGCGGAATGAATAGCATGACCTCCGACTTGTCGCGCGTGTTGAAACATGAACTGGCGCACTCGTTCATCAACCAGATGTCAGGTGGACGCTGCCCGACCTGGCTGCACGAGGGAATCGCACAAGCAGAAGAAGGGAAGTCGTCCGCCAGTTACGGACGGCCCCTCTCACAGCTCTTCAAGGACGGGAACGAAATTCCGTTTAATGTCCTGGAAGGCAGCTTCATGCAATTCTCCAGCGCCCAGGCCACGCTGGCCTATGCCGAATCTCTGGCGGCGGTGGAATACATCCGCGATACCTTCGGCATGAGTGACGTGCCCCGCATCCTCGAACGGCTGGCGCAGGGTGGTTCGACCGAGGCAGCCCTGCGAGCGACGATCCATGGCGATTACCGGCAGTTGCGGGACGACATGGCGCGCTGGCTGAAAGATAAATACGGCGAGTAGTTTCGCAGGCGCCAGCACCCTTCCTTCTATTCCAACTCCGGGACATAGCATGGATATTCGAGCCGCGCGGCCGCGGATGTTTCTGGATCGAGTTCCAAGGTCAGCACGGGACTGGCTGGCGTAGTCACGGCGAGGAATCGCCCATGAGGCGCATAGGCGAAACCGCCTCCGCCAAAGCGCGTACCGCTCCTGGAGCGCCCAACGCGGTTCGAACTGACAACATAGGCTCCCGAAACGACGGACGCCATCGCACCCGCGATCTGCCATGAGTCCCGGTCCATGCCGCTCGCACGCGGTATGACAAGAAGAGAAGCCTGTTGTCTCCCGTAGGCACGTGCGCGTTCGTTGAACATCGCTTCTGTGCACAAAAGCACGCCGACCTTGATTCCGAGAATTTCGGCCACGCTGAAGCCGGAATCATCGCGAGCGTACCATTCGTGTTCGAACCAGCCCGGCTCGTTCGGGAAATATTGCTTCCGGTGCAAGGGACGAACGGCTCCCTTTTCCAGCACAAATGCCTCGTTCGCAAGCCGTCGTCCGTTCCATACCGGCCGCGAGGAGATAATCGCGGGAAGGTCAAGATCAATGAGTGCGGCTAGGCCCTCTTCGTGTGCGCGAATGCTGAGGTGTGCTTCGTTCTCTGAAAAGAAAGCGTTGTCGGCAAGCCAGGGGCCGAAGGGCAGTTCATTGGTGACCAGGAGATCGGGGCGCGCCACGCTCACGCGCTCCTTCAATTCATCCCACTGAGCGTCACCCGTCGACAGTGCCTCAGGCCATTCCACAAAAGCAATACGCATCGGCGTCACCAGATTCGGATCCGATCTTCCGGCTTCAGATATAGCTTGTCACTGGGCACGATGTCGAATGCCTTATACCATTCATCGACATTGCGCACGGTAGCGCTGCGATATTTTCCCGGCGAGTGGCTGTCTGTCGCAACCTGCTGGCGTAAAGCGGATTCGTCCTGGAGTTTGCGCCACCGGTGGGCGAACGCAAGAAAGAAGCGCTGTTCACCGGTCATTCCACTGATTACGACATCGGGCTTGCCTTTCAGCGACAAGATGTACGCGTCATGTGCGACCAGTAGTCCCGCGAGGTCTGCGATATTTTCCGTCAGGACTTGTTTGCCGTTGAGGCAGAGATCAGCCATCGGGCAGTACCCGCTAAATTGCGCTGCCACTTTCGCAGCCTCAGCGTGGTACGCATCGCGATCTTCGGGCGTCCACCAGGCGCCAAGCCGCCCGTGTGCGTCGTAGATATTTCCAAGCTCGTCGAAGCTGTGGCCGATTTCGTGGGCCATGCCGGCGCCGGCGGATCCGTAGTTGGAGGCGGCGTCACCCTCGCTATCGAAATATGGCGGTTGCAAAATGCCCGCCGAGAAAAATTCGGCATTAGGGCTGAACATGATCACCGCGCCAGGTACTTGCACATTCATCGGCCACTCGATCGGATCGACCGGTTGCTTTAGCTTGGCCAGGTTGCGCGATCGAAGGAAGGCTTCCGCTCTGCGAATGTTCCCTAAGGCGTCGCCTCGCACGATATTGAGTGACGAATAGTCAATCCATGTGTCGGGGTAGCCGATGAGAATCTCAAACGCGGCCAGTTTCGCTAACGCCTTTTCCTTTGTGGGAGCGGACATCCACTTGAGATTGGCAATGCGAGCGCGAAATGCTGAGATCAGGTCGCCCGCCATGGCTTGCGCTCTGGCTTTCGCCTCAGGCGGAAAATAACGCTGGGCATAGAGCTGGCCGACCGCCTGGCCGAGTGCGCCGTTCGTGGCGGAGATCGCCAACTTGCTGCGGTCTGGCGCCGACTGCGCCCCCGATAGCGTCGTGCCGTAAAAAGCGAAATGTTCGGAGCGCACGGCTTTGGGCAAGACATCGGCGTAGTGCTCGATCAGATGAAACCGGAGATAGTCCTTCCATAGATCGATGCTTTCGCTTTCCACCAGCGCGGAAACGCCCGTCACCGCCGAGGGCTGCCACACGAGGAAGTCGGCCTGATCCGCGAGTCCAGCCGACTTGAAGTAGGCGTTCCAATCCAGGCCCGGAGCCTTGACCGGGAAGTCGGCCAGCTTCCACGGATTGTTCTGCTTGAAGACGTCGGCGGCGTCAGAGTCCGGTGCGAAGGCTTGCGCGATTTTTGTCTCCAACGACAGGATGCGCGCCGCCTTGGGATCTGCGTCGGTCACGCCTGCGAGTTTCAGAACGGCCGCGATGTGCGCCTGATAATGGCTGCGCAGGTCAGCCATCTTTTGCGACGGATCGAGATAGTGATCGCGATCCGGCAATCCCAAGCCGCCTTGCCACAGGTGCACAACGTTGTGGTCCGTGTCTTCAAATCCCTGATTGATCCATAGGCCGAAAATGTGATCGGCATTCGTGGTAAGTCCGTCCATCTCGCTATTTAAAGTCGAGCCGAGATAGGCCGAAAGCGACGCTTTATTCGTGATTGCCGAAATCTGAGCCAGTTCATCTGCCAGGGGCGTGAGCTTCTTGGATTCGATTCCTTCTTCATCCATGAAGGTGGCGTAGTAGTCGCCAACTTTTTGCCGGGCGCTGCCCTGCGCGGAATGGGATGCGGCCGCGTCTTGTACGAGATCGCTAACCCGGCGGCCCGTTTTCTCCCGCAACTCGGTGCGCGTGTCGTAGATCGTTTGACCGGGAGCCACGGTGACTTTCGCGAGCCAACTCCCGTTGGCGTACTGGTAGAAGTCGTCGCCCGGCTTGATGGAGTGATCGACCGCATCATCATTCACGGTTTGTGCAGCGGATGTGCCCGGCGCAATGAACAGGGCCGTCGAAGCCAAGATGGCAAGGAATGAAATAGTGCGGGGAAGTCGCATAGAAGTCCTCGATAACATTCGCAAGTTGGGCGCGTCCTGTTCAATTCCCACGAAGCGTGTGGTGACGATAACGGAACGAATGCTTCTACATCGGACGTTTTCGGACCTCTTTCCTTGATTGCGGCAAGCCCGTGCAACCATGTCCGAAAACGTCCATAATGGCTGCCAGCGTCGAGGTATCGTCGTCTATCATGGGAGCGCGGTCGCGGCCCGGGGGTTAGCAAAGAATCATGACAACGGATTGGCAGGTTTATTCCCGAGCGAGGCTGTCGCGCGATCCCCGGTTCGACGGTAAGTTTTTCATCGGTGTGCGCAGCACCAGGATTTATTGCCGGTCGATTTGTCCTGTTCCTACCGTAAAAGAAAAAAACGTTCGCTATTTTTCCACGGCTGCTGCTGCGGCGGAAGCCGGATTCCGTCCTTGCCTGCGCTGCCGTCCGGAAAGTTCGCCGGGTACTCCGGCGTGGCTAGGTACCTCGAATACCGTTTCGCGCGCGCTGCGCTTGATCGGAGAGAGTGCCTTGGACGACGAGGGTATGGAAGGCCTTGCCGAGCGCCTCGGAGTCGGCACGCGCCACCTGCGGAGGTTATTCCTGCGCCACCTGGGCGCACCGCCTAGCGCCGTCGCACAGACTCGACGGCTGCATTTCGCCAAGAAACTCATCGACGAAACACAGCTGCAGATGAACGACGTCGCGCTTGCAGCGGGGTTCGGATGCGTGCGCAGATTCAATGCTGCCATCCGGAAAACGTACCAGCGAACGCCCACTCAAATCCGGCGTTTCGCACGACAGAAAGAAGTTCAACCAGAGAATCAATATCTCTTCAATCTTCGTTTTCGTCCGCCGTATCAGTGGCAGCACATGCTCGCGTTTCTCGCGGCCCGCGCCATCCCTAGCGTGGAAGTCGTGGACTCCCGCGGCTACTGTCGCTCGATTTCGGTAAATGACTGTCCTGGTCATTTCGAGGTTTCGTTGGATCAGGCGAACGATTCCCTGGCGGTGCGTGTCCAGATCGCCGATTCTCGTTCCCTGTTTCCGATCATCGACCGAATCCGCCGTATCTTCGATTTGAATGCGGATTGGGCGGCGATCGCGCAGGGCCTGCAAACCGATTCCGAACTGGGCGTGCGGATTCGGACGGAACCGGGGTTACGAGTGCCCGGTTGCTGGAACGGGTTCGAACTTACGATCCGAGCGATCCTCGGCCAGCAAATCTCCGTGAAGGGCGCGACCACGCTCGCAGGCCGGATCGCAAAGGGTTACGGCCAGCCGTTCTCCGGTCCAGTCGGACTAACCCACATCTTCCCGGGCCCCGAAGTCCTCGCAGACGCCAGGCTGTCCAGTGTTGGCCTGACTCTGAAGCGCGCCGAGACGATTCGCTCTCTCGCCCGCGCGGTATGCGAGGGAAAGATCCAGTTTGAACGGATCCACGATACCGAAGCCTTTTTGTCGGGGCTGGTTGAGATTCCGGGCATCGGCAGTTGGACCGCGCAATATGTGGCGATGAGGGCCTTGGGAGATCCGGATGCGTTTCCTACCGGCGACCTCGGCTTGCTCCGGGCACTCGGACTGACGGCTGCGCGGGAACTGGAAAAACGAGCGGAAGCATGGCGTCCATGGCGTTCGTACGCTTGCATGTATCTTTGGAGTACGACGAAACCCGGCGGGAATCCAGTGAAACCGGCTCGTACGGGAAATGGCCGCACTCCCGTGCAATTGCCCACCCCACCAAACTGTGATATTTTCGCCCGGTCATGAAGAGCCTGTTATCGAGACTTGGATTCGGATCGGGGGCCAAGGAACCGACCCAGCTAGTGCATGCGACTAGTCCGGACCTGAATGGGGCCGAACTGGCGGTTGCTTATTTTTCGGGACGAGCTGGCGGAGATTTCTACGAATTTTCACGCGTCAGCCCGAACCGGACGCTCTTCGGACTGCTCGATCTGGCAGGAAAGCGCGACGATAGTCGTCCCATCTTGACAGCGGCGCAGGCTTGTTTTCGGGCGTCGGGCGCCGAACTTTTTTCCGATCCGGAACTCAACGAAGCGGAAGCCATGGTGGAACTGGCACGCCGCCTGAATCTTGAGATCATGCGGGCTGCGGGCGGGGTGCGGAGTTGTCCTGCATTTGCCGGTTGCTACAACGAGGAACTGGGTACCGTCTGCTATGTGAACGCCGGCCACACACCGGGGTTGTTATGCGATCACGAGAGTATCGAAGAACTTCCGGCGACCGGGCTGCCACTGGGGCTTTTCTCCCTGGCGCCTACAGACGCGCGGATCGTTGGCCTGGGACCCGAGGGCGCCATGGCGATCGTGTCGCGCGGCGTGGTCGAAGCGCAGTGCGCGCAAGAAGAATTCGGACTGAATGGCGTAAAACTGGTGATGGGGGGCAAGCCTCCGTCGGCAACCGAACTGTCTCGCGGCATTCTGGAGCAGCTCCAGGGATTCCTTTGCAGTGTGCCGAAACACAATGACGTCACCGCGATGAGCTTGAGGCGAGCGAACTAAGCAGTGCGCCGGGCCGAAAACCTGTCCTTGGGCATTGGCCTCCGCCACCTTCCCGGCGTAAAATAGCATCCAATCCGTATCCGAATGTTTGTCCAGGTTCAATGAGCCCCAACATGAAGAAGATGAGACTCCCCTTGCTAGTGGCCGTTGCCGGCGCGCTCCTGCTTCCCACGTTCGCGCCCGCCGATACCGTCGTCGAAGAAATTATTGCCCGCGTCAATAACGAGATCATCACGCGCACGGAGTATGCCCACAGCCGCGAGCAACTGAAGCAGGAAGCACAGCAACAAAACCCGTCCAATGCTGACCGGATTATCTCGGAAAAGCAGCGGGACGTTCTACGAGATCTGATTGATCAGCAACTGCTCCTGCAAAAGGGAAAAGACCTCGGCATTACTGGCGATACCGAACTCATCAAGCGCCTCGATGAAATGCGTAAGCAGATGAACCTCGCGACTATGGAGGAACTGGAAAAGGCGGCTGAGGCGCAGGGCATCTCCTACGAGGAGTTCAAGCAGAATACCCGCAACCAGATCGTCACGCAGGCAGTGATCGGGCAGGAAGTGGGCAGGCACATGGCGCTGAACAAAGACGACGTCAAGAAATTCTACGAAGAGCATCAGGCAGAAATGGAACAGCCCGAGCAGATACGCTTGAGTGAGATTCTGATCTCGCCAAAGACGCCCGCCGCCGCTACGCCAGAAGCAACCACAGCGCCTCCCCTAGCCCCTGCGCCTGCTGACAGCGATGCGGCTCTGGCTGCGGCGCAGGCAAAGGCGCAAGCCTTGCTGGATGAGATTCGTAAAGGAGCGAAATTCGAAGATCTTGCCAAAAAACAGTCAGATGGCCCGTCCGCAGCGCAGGGCGGCGATCTTAGCTACTTCAAGCGGGGCGTCCTTGCGAAGCAACTGGAAGACAAGGTTTTCGCGTTGAAGGCTGGCGAAATGACGGAAGTGCTTCCCACCAAGCAGGGATTTGTGATTCTGAAAGTCACCGAACACCAGATGGCAGGAGTTCCTCCTCTGAAAGAAATGGAGCCTCGTATCCAGGACGCACTTTACATGCAGAGGCTTCAGCCTGCGCTGCGCACCTTTCTTACAAAGCTGCGAGAGGAAGCTTTCATTGACATCAAGCCGGGCTACATCGACACCGGCGCGAGTGCCAAGCAGACCAAACCCGTGGAAACAACCGCTAAGGAAGCCAACGCCAAGAACCTGAAAAAGAGGAAGAAGCTGGGCGTATTTTAGGTTAGGCTGAGCGGTTGAGCGGGAGAATTCCGAAACTCGAAATTGCGAACGAGGCTCATGAAAGAGTTCTTCATTTCCGAATGCTCCCAGCAGGAAAACAAGGTCATTACTTCGAGCTTCGTGGTCGTCTCGAAGCAAGTGAAACCCAAGAAAACCGGCGAGCCATATCTAGCCCTCACTCTGGGCGACCGCACCGGACAGATCGAAGCCAAGATGTGGGACAACGTCGAGGAGTTCCTCGACGCCTTCGAGCAGGACGACTTTCTCAAAATCAAGGGACTCATCAATAAATACAAGAATCGCTTCCAGCTCACCATCCACAAACTTCGCCGGATGACAGATGGAGAAGTGGATTTCTCCGATTACCTTCCCAAGACCTCGAAGAATATCGACGAGCTCTGGCGGACGCTGATTGAATTCATCGGGACGTTCGAAAATCCTCACCTGAAGTCGCTCGTGGAATTGTTCCTGGCCGATCCTGAAATCGCCGAGCGGTATCGCATCGCGCCCGCCGCGAAGACTCTGCATCATGCCTACATTGGCGGATTGCTCGATCACGTCGTCTCGCTTTTTCGCTCGTGTGACCTGATCGCTCGAAATTATCCGCAGATCAATCGCGACTTGTTGCTCACAGGAGCGTTCCTGCACGACATTGGAAAGATCCACGAACTGACATACAACCGTTCCTTCTCCTACAGCACTCGTGGCCAGTTGCTGGGGCACATGATCATCGAGTTGGAAATGCTGCAATCCAAGTTGGCGCTGTTGCCGGATTTCCCGCCTGATCTCAAGACGCTGCTCGAACATCTCATCATCAGCCATCACGGGCAATATGATTTCGGATCGCCCAAGCTGCCGATGTTTCCGGAAGCACTCATGCTGCACTATCTCGACGACCTCGATTCGAAAATGGAAGCCATGCGTGCGCAGTTTGAGCGGGAAGCGGAACTGGAAGGTCCGTGGACAAGCTACAACTCGTCCATGGGGCGGCCTCTGCTGAATTCCGCGAAGCTTCTGCGTGGCAAGCCGGCCCCTCAGCCCGAGGCAGTTATTCAGGCGGCTCCAACCTCCGTACTCCCGGACACTTCACTCCAGGGACAACTCGCTGATCTTTTCGGAGAATCGCGCGAATCGAAGGATGAACCGTCTCCGGCCGGGATCGCCGTGCGCTCCGGTAAACCCTAGGTTGAAATTGTTGAGCGTGGATCAATTTGCGCTCGCGCTCCACTTCCGATACATTTTGGGCTCCTGAACTTTGCAACTTGGAGGCGTCTTATGCGTTCCCGAATTTTCCTGTCCATACTCGCGTCGTCACTTCTATTCGCAGGGGCCGCTTGCTCCAGCAAGCCCGCCGCCAACGAATCGGCCGCTGACCAGAATGCCCCGGCCGGAGCGTCAGGGTCCAGCACATCCGGAAACAGCGGTGGTGGAAGTATGTCGAATACTGCTCGAGAGGCGAAGCCTGCCCCCGCAGCAGAAGCGGTGGTTGTGCCTGCGGGCACTACGCTAACCGTGCGCCTCGGTGAGGCCGTTGGATCGAAGATCAGCACGTCAGGTCAGTCTTTCAGCGCCACGCTGGCGACTCCAGTGGAAGTTGGCGGAAAGACGATTATCCCGGCCGGCGCCGCTGCTCGCGGCGTGGTCACCGATGCGAAGCCGCTCGGCCGATTCAAAGGCGGAGCAGTGTTGCAGATCAAGTTGAACTCCGTGACCATCAACGGGTCGGAGCATGCCATCGATACCTCGGCCGTCACTCGTGCCGAAAAAGGTAAAGGCAAAAGAACAGCCGTGCTGACTGGCGGCGGTGCCGGCTTAGGCGCGCTCATCGGTGGCCTGGCGGGCGGTGGCAAAGGTGCCGCGATCGGAGCCTTGGCTGGTGCAGGCGCTGGTGGCGCGGGATCCGCATTTACCGGCAACAAGGACGTCGTGCTGCCTGCGGAATCCGCAGTGAGCTTCAAGCTCGAAGCTCCGCTCGAAGTAAAGTAGGCGACTTTGCATGCAAGGTAGAGACGCGGACGGCCGCGTCTCTGCTTTTTTGTGTCACGGATTTCTGCTCGTAGATCCCCGATGGAATTCTCTTCCTTCACTACCATCACGTTTGATTGCTACGGAACGCTGATCGACTGGGAGGCCGGCCTGCTGCCGGGATTGCGGCGTCTACTGGCTGCCCATGGTCAAACGCTGCCCGACGCTGAGATCCTCGAACTCTATGGAAAATTTGAAGCGCGGGCCGAGAGTGGGGCCTATCAGAGCTATCGCAAGGTTCTGGAGTCCGTAGTCAGGCAATTCGGTGAGCATTGCGGCTTTGATCCGAGTGCAGGGGAACTGCGATCCTTGCACGAATCGATCCCGGAATGGCCGGCCTTTCCTGACACGGTAGCTGCTCTTCAAAAGCTCCAGCAGCGTTACCGCCTGGCAATCATCTCCAACATCGACGAAGATCTTTTTGCCGAGAGCCGCAAGCGCCTGGGGATCGAGTTTTCGGCTGTGATCACGGCGCAACAGGCGCACAGCTACAAGCCCTCACTCAACAATTTTCAGTTGGCCCTGCAGACTCTAGGAATGCAGCCTGCTCAATTGCTCCACGTTGGGCAGAGTATTTATCACGACGTCATTCCCGCGCAGTCCTTGGGCATTCGTACGGTCTGGGTAAACCGGCGATCGGCGCGCCCAGGTGTAGGCGCGGTTGTTCCAGCGGACGGGAAACCGGACCTGGAAGTGCCGGACATGGCTACCTTCGCGGCACTTGCCGTCTAGCCGTTTAAGAGATTCGTGCAGGGTCTCAGCAGGTGGCCTACATCGGGATCGGTACGCTGACAATCTTCTTGCGGATCGCTACCGTTACGAGTTGCGCCTTGTTGTGAATGTCGAGTTTGCGCATGAGGTTGAATTTGTGGGCCTCGACGGTCTTGACGCTGACTCCGAGTTGTCCGGCGGCCTGTTTTACGGTGTGCCCTTCTGCCAGTAACTTCATCACTTCACGCTCTCGCGGAGTTAGGGTCGTCCGGTCGGGTCGTCCGCGGCCGGGGTGTCGTGTCTCGCCGTCTTCCTGCAACTGACGCAGAATGCGGGGACTCAAGGATCGTTCGCCGCGATGCACCGTGCGCAGCGACTGCAGCAGAATGGGCGCGGGAGTGTCTTTCAGCAGGTATCCACTGGCTCCCGCACGCAGCGCCTGGGTCAGGTATTCCTGATCTTCATGCATGGTCAGGAAGACAATGCGAGTCTCCTTGCAATGTTCTTCAATCAGCCGTGCCGCCTCGAACGAAGACATTCCAGGCATGGAGATATCGAGCAGAACGATGTCTGGGCGATGTTCAATGACCTGCTTGAGCGCCTCGCTGGCGTCTGCCGCTTCGCCGACCACGGCGAAGTCCGGAGCTTCTTCGAGCAGGCGGCGCACGCCATCGCGCAGCAATGTGTGATCGTCAGCAAGCACGCAGCGAATGCGTTTGTTGCCGTCGAAACTGAACGATTCGGACTTCGGGGAGAACACCAAAATACTCCTCGCGGCTAGATTCGGACGAAGCAGCACGCTGGAGCCGGAAGCAGGACGCCGCACTACTTCCACTCAAAAAGTATGCCCTGATTGTACCCGTTCCCGGCAGGCTACTGCTCAAAATCAACCGGTAAACTACGATTTTTCTTCTTTCATTTACAATGCCATGTTCCCATGTTGCGCTACTTTACTTCCGGAGAGTCCCACGGCGAGGCGCTGGTCGCGTTCATTTCCGGCCTGCCCGCCGGCCTGACCATCGACCAGGAATTTGTCGATCGCGAACTGTGGCGCCGCCAGCAGGGCTTTGGCCGCGGCGGCCGCATGAAGATCGAACGCGATACCGCCCACATTCTCTCGGGTGTCCGCCATGGCAAGACGATCGGCTCGCCGATCTCGATGACGCTGCAGAACCGGGACTGGCAAAACTGGAAGGAGTCTCTTCCGGTTGAAACTGGCGATCCGGAAAAACACAAACGAGTGGCGTCGCCTCGTCCCGGGCACGCCGACCTCGCGGGCGCTCTGAAATACGATTTCTCCGAAGCGCGCTATGTGCTGGAACGCGCGTCAGCAAGGGAGTCTGCTGCCCGGGTCGCGATTGGTGCCCTGGCAAAACTCTTCTTGAAAGAACTGGGTATTGAAGTATTGAGCCACGTGATCGCGGTTGGAGCCGCTTCGATCGTCGATCGTGAGATCGCATGGGAAGAAATCGAAAAAGTTTCCCGCAAGGAAGAAATTCTGCTCAGTTGCGCTGATCCCGAAGCGGAACAGCGCATGAAAGAGGAAGTCGACAAAGTCTTGCGTACCGGTGACTCGGTGGGCGGCGTGTTTGAAGTGGTGGCGCACAACGTTCCCGCCGGCCTTGGGACATACGTGCAGTGGGACGAGCGCCTCGATGCCATGCTCGCATCGGCCGTCATGTCATTGCAGGCTGTTAAAGCGGTTGAGATCGGCAGTGGAATTCACGCGGCATATTCTCCTGGATCCTCGGTGCACGACGAAATTGGATATCAGAAAGAATCTGGACAGAGCGGCTTCACGCGCACAAGAAACAATGCGGGCGGCATCGAGGGCGGCGTTTCTAACGGACAGGAAATTCGCGTGCGAGGTTATCTGAAGCCGATCTCCACATTGCGGCGGCCTCTTCAGTCGGTGGACTTCGCGACACGCGAGCCAGTGAAGGCGGCTTACGAGCGCTCCGACGTTTGTGTGGTGCCGGCCGCAGGCGTGGCTGGCGAAGCGATGGTTGCGTTGACGCTGGCCCGCTGCGCTCTCGAGAAATTCGGCGGCGACTCGATGAGAGAGACGAAGCGCAACTATCAGGGTTATCTTGAGCAGCTGAAAAATTACTAAGACCAAAAACCAAATGATTTATCCCATCGTAAAATTTGGCGATCCAGTGCTGGAAACGCCTGCACAAACGATCACAACCTTCGGCGACGATCTCAAGAAGCTTGTCGAGGACATGTTTGAATCCATGTACGTCGCTCGAGGCGTCGGCCTGGCCGCTCCGCAGATCGGCATTTCGAGACGCCTGGCCGTCGTCGATGTCACGTTCAAGGAAGATCCCCGCGCCAAGCTGGTTTTGATCAATCCTGAAATCATCAAGAAAGACGGCCGACAGCGCGGAAGCGAAGGCTGTCTGAGTATTCCCGAATTTCGCGAGGATGTGACGCGCGCAAAAATTGTGACCGTACGGGCGCAGGATCTGTCGGGCAAATTCTTCGAGCACACTGGAGAAGACTTACTGGCGCGCGCCTTTCTGCACGAAACTGATCACCTGAACGGCAAGCTCTACATCTCGCATATCAGCGCGCTCAAACGGGACCTGATCAAACGACGGATCAAGAAACTGGTAAGAGCAGGAGAATGGTAGAAAAGCAGGAATCAGGTATCAGGTGTCAGGTCTTAGGTTTCCTAATACCTGAGACCTAACACCTGACACCTAGCCTGACACCTATGCTTTTGATTTTCTGCGGCACCCCGCGTTTCGCCGTTCCGACCCTTGAAAAGCTGGTCGAAGCTGGGCATTCCGTGCCGCTGGTGGTTACGCAGCCGGACCGTCCGCGCGGACGTGGAATGGAACTGGCGATTTCTCCAGTGAAAGAATCGGCGCTTCGATTGGCGCTTCCGGTCGTCCAGCCCGACAAGATCAAGAACAACGAAGAATTCCGCGCGCAACTCGCGGCGCTCCATCCCGACGCGATCATTGTGGTCGGATATGGCCGCATCATTCCGCAGTGGATGATCGATCTCCCGCGCCTGGGAAACCTTAACCTGCACGCCTCATTGTTGCCGAAGTATCGTGGCGCGGCGCCTATCCAGTGGGCGATCGCGCAAGGAGAAACCGTCACGGGCGTGACCACGATGCGAATCGATGCCGGCCTCGATACGGGCGACATCTTGATGCAGCAGGAACTAGCCATCGCACCCGACGATACCTCGGAAACTCTTGCGCCGAAGCTGGCGGCGATCGGGGCCGAGTTGATGGTCCGAACTCTGAGTGGGTTGGAGAATGGCAAAATTCAAGCCATCTCCCAGGATCATTCGAAAGCTACGCTCGCCCCTATCTTGAAAAAAGAAGACGGGCGTATTGATTTCCATCGAACTGCGGCGGAGATTTGCGATCGTCTGCGAGGATTTCAACCCTGGCCGGGAGCGGATACTCTTTTTCGTGGACGCCACCTGCAGATCCATCAAGCTGATCCTGCCGCGCAGGGGAAGGAATTGGCGCCAGGCGAACTCTCGCTCGAGACGACGCACCTGTCGGTTGGCTGTAGCGGGAAGACGGTGCTCGAATTGATCGAACTTCAGCCGGAAGGCAAGCGTCGTATGCCGTCGCGAGATTTCATCAACGGATATCGTCCACAAAACGGCGAAAAGCTTGGAGAGTAGGCTCTGATGCCGGTTTCTCCAGCACGCGCTGCTGCGTTCGAGATTTTGCTGCGGGCGCAGCGTGACCAGTCCTATGCTTCCGAACTGCTGCACTCGGAACGCAATGCCAAGCTCTCGCCCGGCGATCACGGTCTCGCCACCGAACTGGTGATGGGTGTGTTGCGTTGGCGTTCCCTGCTTGACCAGAAAATTGCCGCCGCATCATCGCAGGAGCTGCAGAGGTTGGACCTGGAAGTTCTGACCGCACTTCGGCTCGGCATATACCAGATGCAGTTTTTGTCGAGGATTCCCGCTCATGCTGCGATCTTTGAAAGCGTGGAGATCGTGAAAGCGGCTCGCAAGCGCTCAGCTGCGCCGTTCGTGAACGCGGTCCTTCGAAAGGCCAGTCTTAGCCCTCGCGTCGACACGGCTCCCGAAATCCGCAACGCTGAAAGTGCTCAGTCGCTGGCTGCAGAGTCCGCACATCCCGAATGGCTGGTCGCGCGCTGGATTGAAAGTTTCAGTCTGGCGACTGCGCGCCAGATCTGCCGTCATGACCAGACTGTGCCCCCAACGGTCATTCACGTTCAGGAGTCTGCAACTGCCGCTGAACTCGTGCAAGCCGGCATACAGCTTTCGCCGGGTCTGTTGCTGAGGTCTGCACGGCGCGTTCAATCCGGCGACGTAACCAAAACAGAAGCCCATCGTGACGGCCGCGTTTCCATTCAAGACGAAGCGTCGCAACTGGTCGCTTTGCTGCTCGGCCGCGGGCAGAAGATTCTGGACTGTTGTGCTGCACCTGGGAGCAAGACCGCTCTGCTGGCGAAACAGAATCCGCACGCCCGGATATTCGCCGCTGACCTTCATCCGCATCGAGCGCGTCTGTTGCGCGAACGGATTGGATCGTCCAGCGTTCACGTGCTTGCCGGCGATGCTCATTACCCGCCATTCAAGGCCGGATTCGATCGCATCCTTGCAGATGTTCCATGCTCGGGTACTGGCACGCTCGCGCGCAATCCGGAAATAAAGTGGCGCCTCACGGCGGACGACCTGCTCGACCTGCAAAAGCGTCAGATCGCGATCCTCCAATCCACGCTGCCTCTGCTTGCTCCCGGTGGGAGGCTGCTTTATTCCACATGCTCGCTGGAGCGGGAAGAGAATGATGCGGTCGTGGAAACTGTGCTCGCGAAGGAAAGTGGTTTCACTGTGATCGACTGCCGCGCACACTTGGAGGAACTGTACCGTTCCGGCGAACTCGTCTGGGAGAATTACGATTCACTCTTGCATGGCCCTTACCTGAGAACGGTTTCTGGTGCTCATCCGTGCGACGGTTTCTTCGCTGCCGTTATGGAGCGGCGCGCGACCTAAGCGCGAAGCGCAAGCAAACTACATGAGATGTCATCCTGAGCGAAGCGAAGGACCTGCTTTTCCTCACTGCGAAAGAAATTAGATCCTTCGCTTCGCTCAGGATGACAGTTGTTAGGCTAGAAAAGCACGACTACTTCACTTCGAAGTTGACCGCACTTCCCGCCACAACTTTCTGCCCCGGCGCGGGACTCTGCGACACGATCATGCTTGCTGCTCCGGGCAGGGGCGCGGGAGTGGGGAGTACGGGCGGGGATTGCGCGTCGGGGGACTGTGCAGGCACTGCAAGATTAACCTTGCCAACTTTGACTCCGGCATCCTGAAGCGCCAGCATCACGCTACCGAGCGGTTGACCTACGAAGTTCGGCATCACGAACGCGGAGGGCTCCGGCCCGCGACTGACCAGCAGGCTGATCTTGGGCACCGAGATTCCCTTCGCATTCGCGGGAGGGCTTTGCGACACAACCTGGTCGGCAGCCGCGTCGGAAAGGTTGACCTGCGCAACGGATCCCAGATCGAGCCCGCGGCGGCGCACATTCAATTCCGCAACACGTTCGCTCTGATTGGTGACATCCGGAATTGCTACCCGCTGCGGACCGAGGCTTTGGGCGACGCGAACGGCCCATCCCCGGCGCACTTTCACCCCAGCCATCGGCGCCTGGGACATGATTCTTCCTTCGGGAATGTCCGGACTGTAAAACTGCCGCTCGACCACTACATCGAGTCCAGAGGCGGCGACGGCGCGCTCGGCTTCAAGCGGAGTCATGCCGACCAAAGGAGGGATCGCGACTTCGCGGCCATGAATTGCGAACCGCATCGCGGTCAATGCTGACACCAAGGCTACGGTGAGTAGTACCAGCGCCAGGAGGAGCATGCGGAAGAACTGTCGCATTGCCGAGGATTATACTTCGCGCCTGAGTTCGCCACGGGCCACTGGTCCCTGAATAACAGATCAATTCTCGTAATTCAGCATTGACCTGCAGTCCGAATAGCGCTACAGTCCTGTGCAAGCGGTTGAAGCGCTGAACGGCCCGTATCGCCACTCCCTTGGGCGTTCTCCGGTTTCAAAGAATTCCTCGAACCACTTCCCTTAGGCGTTTCAGCAATTGGTTCGTTCAGAAAAAGGCAGAAATTTGTACGCGGACGCTCGTTCCTGGAACGGATTCGCCACTCGTTGACGCGCGTCGGTGCGATGACTGCTGAGTATTCCGGCAACTCACTACAAGGAGACTGATTATGCGGGTTTGGGACAAGATAATCGGGTTCGCAGGAACGGGATTGCTGCTCTCTACACTGGCAGCACAGGCACAAATGATCGACAACACGCAGGCGCCGAACACGGCGAAGGCAGGTATCAACAAGTCATTATTGGACGAAATTGGCGCCGGACGAGGCGATGTGAACACGCAGGGATCGTCGATGTACATTATCAACCGTGATCCGTTCCGCTCGATTCGTCGGGGCCGGCAATTATTCCAGCGCAAATTTACGCGTTTGCAGGGTCAGGGAGCGAATGAGAAAGATGGCGTCGGTGACATCAACACCGATATCGGAATCGGAGCCGGCTTGTCCGATAGTTGCGCTCTGTGTCACGGACGGCCGCGTGGTTCCGGCGGAGCCGGCGGGAACGTGGTGACGCGTCCCGATAGCCGTGACGCCGGTCATCTGTTCGGCCTGGGGCTGAAAGAGATGTTAGGTGACGAGATCACGACCGATCTGCGCTCCACGCGCGATCTCGCAGTTATTCTCGCCCAGCAACAGAAGAAGCCGATTACTTTGAAGTTGCTCAGCAAGGGTGTGAGTTACGGCAAGATCAAGGGGAATCCCGACGGCTCCGTCGACACCTCACAGGTGCAGGGCGTGGACGCCGATCTGCGCGTGAAGCCGTTCTTCGCAGAGGGCAGCACGATTTCGATGCGTGAGTTCATCGTGGGTGCGCTGCACAACGAAATGGGATTAGAAGCGTCCACTGATCCGGACCTGCTTACGGCGAGTGCAGGCGGCCGTGTTGTGACTCCGTCTGGCATGGTGCTCGATGGGTCGAAGGACAAGATCAGCGCTCCTCCCGCGCCCGATCCTGACAATGGCAACGAGATCGATCCTGCGCTCGTGGATCACCTGGAGTTCTACCTGTTGAATTACTTCAAGCCTGGACACGGTGAGCCGAATGCGATCGCCGACAAGGGCCGAAAGATTTTCAAGCGTGTCGGTTGCACGTCGTGTCACGTGACGGATCTGACCATCAATCACGATCGACGCGTCGCTGATCTGGAGACGGCTTACGACCCCAGTCGTTCCTGCACGCCACCGATGCAGGCGTGTTACTTCAACAGCCTGTTTGCGACGGCGATGCCGCTGTTCCACGAAGTCGATGACGGCAGCGGACAGCCGACCCTGAAACTTCCGCTCGGGAATTCATTCGTTGTGAAAGATATCCTGACCGATCTGAAGCGTCACGATGTCGGCCCGAATTTTTACGAGCGCAACTGGGACGGCTCGACGCAGAAACAGTTTCTGACTCGCGCTCTGTGGGGCGTCGGCACGACCGGACCATATGGACACGACGGGCGGAGCAATTCGCTGCATGACGTCATCCTGCGTCATGGAGGAGAAGCTCAGGCGATGCGGGACAAGTACGCGGTCTTGCCGGCTTCGGAACAGATTGCGCTCCAGACGTTTCTGAACTCGCTCATCCTGTTCCCGCCAGACGATACGGCATCAAGCCTGGATCCTGGAGATCCGACCAAGGTCGGCTTTCCGCAATTCGGCCACGGCAGTATCAAGCTGGGCGTGCTGTTTAACAACCCCGCGGACCCGGAGTAGGGACTCTAGGGACGTGTTGTTCCATGCACCAATGAGGGAGAATGCCGGCCGGTGATTTTCGGCGAATCACGAAATCATCGGCTGGCCAATCCTCCCGCAGTTTCTCCTCCGTCGCAGGTGAAGACGTGGCCGGTCATGTAGGCGGCGTCGTCGGACGCGAGGAACGCGAACAGCGCCGCGATCTCCTCGGGCTGAGCATGACGGCGTAGCGGAACTTTCTGGTTCACCTGGTCCAGCATTTCATCCGTGTACTCCGCGCGCTGCATGGGCGTCAGCACATACCCTGGAGCAACAGCGCACACGCGCACTTTGGGAGCAAGTTCGAGGGCCATCGATTTTGTGAGTTCGATTACCCCTGCCTTGGTCGCGTTGTAGTCCGCATAATAGGGATAGCCCATCACACCGTTGGTCGATGCGGTTTGCAAAATCACTCCGCTGCCTCGTTCCATCATGTGGCGGGCGGCGGTTTGTGCCATGTAGAAGACGCCGGTCAGATTCACGGCGATCACCTTGTCCCATTCTTCGGGCGTGATATCGAGAAAATTGTGGCGAATGCTTATGCCGGCATTGTTGATCAGGACGTCCACACCGAGCATCAGCTGGATTGCTTCCGCGAAGGCGGCTTGCACCTGTTTTAGATCCGAAACATCGGCGGCGATGGCACCTGCCAGGTCGGGTAATTCCTGCATGATCTTCCGGCGAGCTTCCGGATCGCGGTCGATGACGCACACGACGCATCCTTCGTCGAGAAAGCGCGCCGCCGTGGCTGCACCAATGCCGCTTGCTCCACCGGTGATCAGGACTCGTTTCGCTTGCAACCCGCGCACGCACCACCTCCGCAAATAAAATTGGGCAGATCAGGATACCTGTCTGCCCAGAATCGCGCCATGGTGCGAGACGGCTATGGGAGCGCGGTCGCTTCAACCAGCAAGTGGCCGCGGATCTCCGTTGCAAGTTTTGCGGTCCCGTTGGCGCTCGCTGTGACCGAACCCAAGTCCTTGCCTTCGCCGTATTCGGCGACATGGTATTGGCCTGGCTTCAGCCCACGCAGTTCCACCTCGCCTTTCCAGGCTGCCGCCGACGGCGCAAAAAACGCGTAATACATCTTGCCGTCCTTTGCGATTGCGTAAGCCTCGGGCGAATCGTAGCCGTAGTTGTACAGATCTTTGAATTCACCTTTGGAGAGCATTTTCTGGTTGTAGATGCCAATCCACTTCTTCCAGTGTTCTTCTTTGGCGGGAGTCAGATTGACTGCTTTGTATTTCGGTCCGGGATCGGGCCATACAAACTTCGTTCCGACCACGCCGCCTGCACCGATGGTGGAAGCGAAGTCTTCACCGTGCTCGGTCCAATTGTTGCCGACACGGTCCATTTCGGAGAGTTCCACGTGATCGCCATACACCGCCGACTCCGGACCAAGCAAAGCTTTGTACATCTTGATCCGCCGGCGCACTTGCACCCCGCCGACCGGATCGGCCGTTACGGCCTGGTCCATGAACGGCAGCCATGCCAATGACGGCGGCGTGCCGCATGGGCAAGTTTGCGTCACGCTCTGCGGTTTGATCGCCCGTGAAGTCTGGAAGATTTCTTTGTAAATATCGGCCATCGCATTCACGGAGTCCTGCGGCGACTTGTGATGATGGGCCGGGTTATAGCACGCGGGCATGCTGTAAATGTTGTCGAGCTTGCTGCCGTCGAATCCCCAGTCTCGGATGAATTTCTCCGTCAGCATTTTGTGATACGCACGCACTTCCGGCACCGCCGGACACATGGCTGCAAGGTTCCTCGTGATGCGAGCGTGCTTGCCGTTCTTGTCGAGGATGAGCCAGTCAGGATGTTCTTTCACAACTTTCGACACGACGTACTTGTGCGACTCCCATTTTCCTTCGCCATCTTCCACGCCGAGAGGCAGCCACCATATTTGCGTGAATATGTCGTCTTTGTGGAAATCGTCATTCATTTTCTTGATGGAATCGCCGGGAAAGGTTTCATTGCGGGGATTCCAGTCGCCGTAGGTGTCGAACCAGCGATCGTCGAGCGTGGCCCACTTGATCCCCATTTCTTTCAGCTTGGGAACCGTGCCCAGCATCTGCGCGGGCGTGACGTTAAATTCGTATCCCCATCCGCACCAGCTCACGTTGTAAGCTTCGCTCGAAGGTTTGGGCAATTCCCAGCCTTCTTTCTGAAGCACACTCGACCACATTCGCAGCGGCTCGTAGAAGTCACCCGCGTAGACCGAGAGGAAACTGCGAGGAGTGGAATAGGCTTCGCCCGGCTTGAGCGTAGCGCCAGCGGTATATTCGATTTGCGAATCGACTCTTCCATCAGCGTCAACGCGCGCAGGAATCGATGCGGGAATGGGAAGGGTCTCGACGTGGCCGATCGCTTCGCCGACCTGGCTCCCCCAGAACGCAACCACTGGGATACCGCCCCCGTAGCCGCCTTTCACCATTTCTCCCATTACGTTCGGTTGCGAGAAAGTCTTGGTCAGTTTGACGACATCATCTTTTCCCCAGTCGTAGCTGGCGCCATGGAATGACCACATCTCCCACGGCTGCGCCTTGGCGTCGGCCAATTTCGCGCTCATTCGGTGGCGCTGATCGACGCTTTTATCGATGGCGAGGTCGCCGGTTCCTGTGTTCTTGTACTCGACGGTGCTCAACAGGATGTTCGGGAACTGGTCATAGATTTCGAATGCCAGCACGCGTTGGAGATTCGTCCCGGACGGGCCCAGCGGACGAGCGGGAATTTCCACTCGCTTTCCGGCACCCATCTTGCCGGCGGCTTCCATGACTTTCGCCTGTTGGAAGTCGAGGGTGAAATGAATTTCTTTGCCCGCCACGACAACGTAGTCGCTGTCGGCGGTGGCGCCGACCCGAGGTTCGTCGAGTGAGACCTTCTGGCCATCTTTCAGAAGGAAAGCCTGGACATATCCATCGGGACGCACCTGAAACTGAGCCGAACTGGTGGTGAGCACGACCGGGCCCCCATCGTTCACCTCAACCTTAATTGTCGATGGCTGCGTGGCGCCGGGTTTGGGCTTGGCGTCCGTGCTTGATTGCCGGGGCAGATGCGAGCACGCGATCAGAAACATGATCGCTGCGATGAGAACAATCCGGAATTTCTTGAGGGCCATAAGATACCTCTTTTCCCAAGGTGCGCCCGGTCGGGCAGGAATTTAAGAACGATAGTAAACGAAACAAAAGGTAACCGTTCGGAATATACACCGGATGGAGCCATGATGACCAGCGCTGGATCGCGGCGGCGCGCTATTCAGGAGGTGAGTGCGTTAGCCGACTTGCCAAATCGTGTCGAGAATCGTGCCGTCGACCCACTTTACAACTGCGCATGGACGGTCACCAAGTTTCGGCTTCGCGGGCCTGCCGCAGATGCCTTCCACTTCTGCCTTAATGTCCTGCAACGGGCGAATCGGCAGCTTGGAACCCTTTACTGCATCGATCAAGTCCTGCCGTTTGGGATTGATCGCGATGCCAAGCTCGGTGACGATCACGTCGATCATTTCTCCCGGCCCTGTCAAAGTTGTGACCTGATCGACGATCACCGGAATGCGATCGCGGAATGACGGTACCGCCAGAATCGTGCAACCAGAGAACAGGCAATTCTGCCAGCCGCCGATGCCGTGGAGCAAACGTCCGTCTGAATGGGTGACGACGTTGGCGTTGAAATGAATGTCGACTTCGGTGGCGCCGAGAATAACGGCGTCCACGAGTGAAGCGAAATTCCCTTTGCCGTGATAGTTGTAAGAAGTGAAAGGGGAAGTCGCGACGTGGCGCGGATCGTTCGCCATCGACCTGACGCCGTCGAGATCGAACGTCTGACCGTCGAGAATGTAGTCGGTCAAGCCCTCCTGCAGAAGTTCGACCAGAACTTTCGTGGATCCGCCCCGCACGAAGCGCGCTTTCACGCCCTCGTCCTTCATCATCTGCTTCAGGTACTGCACGAACGCGAGGGCGATGCCGCCTGCGCCTGCCTGAAACGAAAATCCATTCTTCATGATGCCGGCGGCACGGAGAAATTGTGCGACCAGTTCGGCGATGCGCAAGCGGTCCGGCGAACGAGTGATCTGCGTTGTGCCGGAGACGATCTTGGCCGGGTCGCCGATGGATTCGATTTCCACTACATGATCCACGTTGTTCCCTTGAATCTGCCAGGGCACGCACGGGAATGGCACGAGGTTGTCGGTGACGACGATTACGTTGTCTGCATACGTGGAATCGGCGAACGCAAATCCGAGCGATCCACAGGCTGACTTGCCATGCGAGCCATCGGCGTTGCCGAAACTGTCGGCGGTGGGTGCGGCGATCACGGCAATATCAATGTGAATCTCTCCGTCCTGAATCGCCTGGTAGCGGCCGCCATGCGAGCGGAGCACACCCATGCCGCGCATTTTGCCCTGCGTGCAATAGTCCCCGAGCGGCCCGTTCATCGAACCTTCGATGTGATGGATGACACCCTTCTCCATCAGTTCGATCGCGCCTTTCTGCGACGGAAACGACGCGCTCGGGAACCACATCAGATCCTTAACGCCAATTTTCGCGGCAGCTTCAAGCACCATCAGCGCCACCTTGTCGCCGTCGCGTAGATGATGGTGGCTCGAGATAACCATGCCGTCGCGCAGCCCGCATTTTCGCAATGCAGTTTCCAGATCGGGAACGCGCTTGTCCCCGTTGTCGGGATAATCTTTGTTGGAGCGGATGGGTGGGCCGGCCTTGCGTCCACGCGGCTGAAACTTTCCCGCACCAAGAAATGGGATCTGCGGCTTGCCGTTCACCATGGTGGGAACAGGCCGTCCGGCGGCATTCTGTGCGAGTTCCGGCCGCTGGCTCACGAGATCGCTCCCATCGCTTTGGCGCGCTCGACCAGCTTCAACGCCCGCTGCACGACTGGCGGATCAATCATCTTGGACCCCAGACTCACCACGGCCAGGCCTTTCTGTTGCGCGTCTTCAAATGCAGCGACAATCTTCTGCGCCTTTTCGATCTCGCTCGCGGATGGTGTGAACGCTTCGTGCACCACTCGAATCTGTCCGGGATGAATGCATCCCATACCTTCGAATCCCAGGGCGCGCGACGCGCGTCCCCAACGCAGCAACCCGTCCATATCGCCGACATCGGAAAAGACGGAGTCAATGGCCTGTACTCCCGCCGCCCGCGCCGCGTTGACGACACGCGACCGTGCGTAGAGCGACTCGCGCCCTTCCGGAGTCTTTGCCACGCCCATGTCTGCTGTGTAGTCTTCAAGCCCGATCGTCAGCGCGGCGACATTCTCGCTCGCGATGGCGATAGGAAACGCATTCTCAATCCCCAGCGCGGATTCCAGGATCGGCATGATCCAGATCGGCCGGATGATGCCGTGGCGCGATTTCAGTTCGCCGATCATGCGGTCGACTTCCGCCACCTGTTGCGGGTCTTCGCACTTCGGCATCAGGATCAAGTCGGGGCTTTCAGCAATCACATCGGCGAGATCTTCCAGTCCGAGCGGCAACTGGTTGATGCGGACCATGCGTTCGCACGCACCGAAATCGACGGCACGCAGGGTATTGCGCACTAGAATGCGAGCAACATCTTTTTCGTCGCGGTGAACAGAATCTTCGAGGTCGAGGATGATCGCGTCGGGCGAGTGCAGGGACGCGTTGATGTAATACTTCGGCTCGGAGCCGGGAAGATAAAGCCGCGAGCGCCGCAGTCGATCTTTTGCGGAAGGCTGCGGCAAAGGGTGTTGCGCGGGTAAGGAACGTTTGCCAAGCGCGGCTCCAGCACGCCGGACGGCCGCTTCCAGTCTTGCGGCTATCACAAAAGGCAGTGCGCCTTCGTCGTGGATCGAAACCCGCGCGTGCTTGACTCCAAGTTCCTCGAGAACTGCGCGCGCCTGTTCCTGGATCGCATCGCCGTAGTACGGAGCGACGCGAGATTCAAGCGCAACTTCCACGCCACCGGTATCGCGCACTTCAAAAGCCACGTGCGCGTCGGAGCGGACATCTTTACCCCAGTGACCAGCTTCGCTGGATCGCGGCTGCGTTTCGAGTGCGGTCATAAAAATCTCTCTGCCACGAGGAGCCGTTCTCTCAATTCGCTAGAGTTTTTTCAAAATTGCGTCCGTCATCTGCACCGTGGACGCCGCGCCCTGACTGATGGCCTTCGATCCGCCCGTCAGACGCATCATATCGTAAGTTCGGACTTTCCCTTCTTTCACTACCGATGCGATCGCCTGCCGAATGCGATTAGCTTTCTGATCTTCGTGGACGTGATCGAGCATCATGGCTGCGGAGAGAATCATCGCAATCGGATTCACGATTGGCGGATTCAGTTCCGCATACTTGGGAGCCGATCCATGCGTGGGCTCGAAGACGGCGACATCATCGCCGATGTTGCCGGAGGCCGCGAATCCGAGGCCGCCGACGAGTCCGGCGAATGCGTCGGAGAGAATGTCACCGAACAGGTTCGAAGCCACGATCACGTTGTACTCTTCCGGATTCTTGTTCAGCCACATTAACTGCGCGTCAATGTTGGTGGACCAGAGCGCGATCCCCGGATACCTGGCGGCAACTTCCTTGGCGACTTCTTCCATCATGCCGGAAGTCTCGCGGACGACGTTCGGCTTCTCGCAGATGGTCACGCCCTTGAATCCGCGCCTCTTCGCATATTCAAAAGCTGCCGTGACGATGCGTTCCGCGGCATGGCGAGTGATGATGCGGCAACTGACGGCCAGTTCCGGTCCCGGAACGTTGGCGAAAGCCTTGAATCTTGGATGGCTGTTGAGTGCGGCGCGAACGTTGTCGGGAGGGTTGGTCCACTCGACGCCGGCATACATCCCTTCGGTGCCTTGTCGAAACACAGTCGTGTCGATGAGGGGCTCGTCGAATCCGCCGTCTGTCTTCTTGCGTATGTAATTCAGCGGATTGCCCGTGAAGCCGACGCAGGGACGCATACAGGTATCGAGATTGAACTTCTGCCGCATGGTGACAATCGGCGAGTAATACACGTAGCCTTTGCCTTGCAGTTCCGGCTTCAATTCGGCCTGCGCGGCTTTGTTGGGTTTGGAAGTGATCGCGCCAAAAAGGCCCAGTTTGTGCTTGGCGAGCAGTTCCATCGTGCGCTCTGGAAGCGCATTTCCTTGCGCGCACCAACTGTCCCAGCCGATGTCAGCGTGAATGTATTCGGCATCGAAGCCGACCGCGTTCAAAACGCGCAGCGCTTCCGGCAGAACCTGGTTGCCAATGCCGTCGCCCGGCATGGAGATAACTGTGTATTTCGCCATGAGTGCTCCTCAAATCAAAGTCAGAATCTTGAACCGCCGAGACGCAATGAAGAACACGTCTCAAAATTGTCATCTTGAGCGACGCGAAGGCCTGCTTCCCCCGCCGGACTCTTCGCCGCCGGTGCTAAACAGCCAATCGCTTCACTACCAAATTCTCCACTCCGCCCGCGATCACTAGCGACTGCGGGACACTCCCCAATGCCGGGAAAGTAAATTTCGCGCCACGCCACGTGATCGTGCTGCTCGTAAAATCAATGTCAACGTTGTCGCCAGGGACAATTGTTTTCTCCTTGGCTGTGATTTCTTCCGCAAACTGCTCGCGTAAGCGGTTCACAAATTCAGGAACTTCAATACACAGGAATCCATTGTTAAACGCGTTGCGCAGATAAGTTTGCGAAAAACTGGCAGCGATCACCAGTGGAATGCCTTTCGCTTTCAGGCACGTTACCGCTTGTTCGCGGCTCGATCCGGTGCCGAAATTGAATTGGCTGACGATCACGTCTCCGGCTTGCGTGCGGGATGCAAATTGAGGGTCGTAGTTCTCCATGACGACTTTCGCCATCATCTCCGGAGTCATATCGTCGCGATAGGTGTAGTCCTTGCCGTAGATGGCGTCGGTATTGACGTTGTCCTGCGGCACAAAGATGAGCCGCCCTTTCACGCTCTGGGGAAAGCCTGCCAGTATTTCCACTTTCTCTGCGCTGCCCGATTTGCTGGCGAGTTCAGTGTATTGGCGTTGCGGCTCACCAGCGCCAAATTGATGTGGACCGCAAATGTACCCCGCGACTGCGGATGCCGCTACGACCTCGGGGCTTGCGAGATAGCATTTCGCATCGCGCGATCCCATGCGTCCTTTGAAGTTGCGGTTGGTAGCGGAGATTCCAGCTTCGCCCGGCTCGAGCAGGCCAATGCCGAGTCCGATGCATGGCCCGCATCCCGAAGGCAATGGAGTGGCGCCGGCATCCAGTAGCGTTTGCCACGCACCGCTTTTCACCGACTCTGCCTGTACCCACTGGCTCGCCGCGGACAAATAGAATTTCACGCCTGCCGCAATTTTCTTTCCGCGAAGAACTTTGGCCGCCGCTTCCAGATCTTCCACTCGCGAATTCACACACGAAATCAGATACGCCTTCTGGATCGCAACTTTGTTCTTCTCCATCGCGGCGAGCGATTGCATGACTTGCACAGAATCTGGACCGGAGACGTGAGGGGTAACTTGTCCAAGATCGAGAACGATTCGGGCTGCGTAGTTGGCATCGGGATCTGGCGCAGGCGGATTCTTTTCCCAGTTGTCGATGTCCCTGGAAGAGAAGCGCTCGATGCCCATTGATTTCAGGCGTGCATGAATACCGCGCAGATACTTGATCGTCACCGCGTCAGCAGGGAACCATCCCACCAGGGGCCCCCATTCGGTGGTCATGTTGGAAATCGAAAAACGCTCGTCCATGGAAAGGGATGCCACACCCGCCCCGGAGAACTCGACCGCGGCGTTCAAACATTCGTCGTGGTTGTAGAGTCCGCACAGCGTGATGATGACGTCTTTGCCGGTGACGCCCTCAGGAAGCGTCCCTTCGAGAACAACCTGGATAGAGCGCGGAATCTGCCACCAGAATTCGCCGGTGGCCCACACGGCCGCAGCGTCGGTACGGACAATGGGGGTTCCGATCGCGCCCAGTGCTCCGTACATGTTGGAATGGGAATCCGACGCCACTACGAAAGCTCCGGGGACCACGTATCCGCGCTCCACCATGATCTGATGGCCGATGCCCGAACCCGCGGGATAGAAATCCACGCCGTGCTCTATTGCGAACGCTTCGATGGCGCGATATTTTTTCTGGTTCGATTCGTCCTGATTCTGGATGTCGTGATCGAGCGCGAACACCATCTGCTGTGCGTTGCTGAGTTTCTTTGCGCCAATGCCTTTGAACTTACTCATCACAGCCGACGTGTTGTCGTGCGTCATGCAACGGTGGGGGCGGATCGAGAGAAAGTCCCCCGCGCGCAGTGGACGATTCGGCCCTTCGGTCATGTGGGTCTGCGCGATCTTTTCAGTGATGGTCTGGCCCATAAACGACCTCAATCTTTCTTCTTAAGCGCGAATGCCAGGTAAATCATTTGTCCCATGTGGTGATGCAGGTGCGTCGCACACTGCAAGACCATGTCGAAGCGATCGCGCGCATCGGCACCAGCCGCGGCGTACGGTTTCGACCAATCTTCCGGAGCCTGGCTGCGAATCGCTTTGAGCACAACTGCAATCGCATCGTCGAACTTCTTCAGAGTCTCTGCCTTAGGTGGCCGCGCGGTTTCAGAAAACTCGCGAGGACGGTCGCGCACATATCCGGTCTGCGCGATCTGCGTCCCGATGTAGTAGTTCAAATTGCCCGTGACGTGCAGCACCAGATGGCCAAAACTGTTTCCGAATGGGAAAGGCCTGGCCCAGAACTGTTCGTCGGTCAAGGGAGCAGCCAGATCGTTCAACATGTTCCCCAGTTTCTTGTAGCGGGTTTCGAGTCCAGTGCCGATCGCTTGATTGAGGTCTGACATTTCCTGATCCTTTTGTGCGACGAGCATTTAACGGCGCTTCTTGCTTTTCTTCTTCGCCGTCTTTGCCTTGGTGTGGACCGCTTTCTTCTTCACGTCTGCTTTCATCATCGCCATCAATTTCGAGACAGACGCTACCTTCTCCAGATTCCAGATCGCATTGACCAACTTCTTCTGCGCACCTTTGGAGAGCACGCCTTCCGCCAGGGCCGAGAATTTCTCTTCGATCTCCGCGTCGCTCAACGGATTCCGGGGATCGCCCTTGGGATAGTCAAGTTGCTTTGAGAATGTCCGGCCATCGGTGGTGGTAATGTTCACGATAACTCGTTGCAGCGCGGGAAAGACTTTTTCAATTTCAGGATCGGCGACGACTTCGACTTTCCTCAACTGCGCGCGGATCGTCGGATCCATGATTTTCTTCATCTCAAACTGCGCGGGTGTGACCTGCCGTTCGGCGAGCGCAGCCGCGATCACGTAAGGAAGCGAGTGATCCGCGGTTTCCTTGGTGTGAGGATCGTACTTACTGGGATCCGAGAGAATGTCGGCAGCACGCGCCAGCGACCGAATCTGGATCTTCGTGACATTGTCCGGATGCAAGTCGTTGCTCTTCACCAGATCGAGGACTGCTGAGATCGGGGCGTGCGTCAGCGCTTCCGTCGGGAAGAATTTCATTCCGCATTGCGTGATGCGCCAGGATTCGCCCAGCCCATCCGTAAGCAGGTTCAGCTTCCATTCCGGACCGTAGCAGTGAGCAAGGCCTTCCTTGCCGTCGATCACGTGCTCCGGACCGCTGTATCCCTTCTCGGCGAGGAGCGCGGCGAGCACTCCGCTCTGCGTGGCCATCGGATCCACGGTATTTTTCATCATCGTGAGTTTGCCCGCAGTCACAGCGCCCATCGTGCAGTGACGCGATGCCGAGATGCCGATCGCATGCTGAATTTTGTCCCATGGCAAGCGTAGTGCGCGTCCGGCGACGATCGGCGAAGCAAATGCGGTAAGAGTCGCATGATGCCATCCTCGCTCGCGAATTCCCGGGAAGGCGGCTTCGCAGAGGCGCATTTCAAATTCGTGGCCGAGTACAAATCCGACAATGAGTTCTTTACCGTCACTTTTGGCGCGCTCGCAACAGGCCATCGCGGCGGGGAAAATGTCTGACGGGTGGGATGGGTCCTGCTTCCAATAAATGTCGTTGTAATCCATGCAGCGGATCATCAACGCATTGGCGAGCGACGCCGACACAGCATCGATCTTCTTGCCTGTCCCGATCACAGTAGCGGGGCCGCGACCAGCGATCTCGTCCAGAACTTCAAGCGCGATGACCACGTCATGCTGCTGATATCCGCCCAGCGCGCAGCCAACGGAATCAAGCAGAAAGCGTTTCGCTTGATACACAGCCTCTTGCGAGAGTTGCTTATATTCCAGCGAGGCAGCCCAACGGGACATCTTCGCGGTAATGGTTTCGCTTCCAGTTTGGGTGGACATTACTTCACCTTTACATTCTTAGGATTCTTAAATGGTAAGAAGGCCATAAAGTCAGCGTGGTGCACGATGAACGCTTCCGTCGTGCGCTTCACGAGATCCCCTTCGGCGGCATGGGACGCGATGATATGGCACACTTCGTCGGCGACGCCGCATTCCATCGCGAGCGCGACGCCGGTAAACGGATGCCGCAGCGCCTCGCCGCGTTCACTCTGGCGACTCTTGCCGTCGGGGCCGATTTCATACTCCAGCAACTTTCCAACGTCAGCGAGGATCGCTCCAGCAATCACGACGTCCTCGTTAATCGGCAGGGCTCTTCCCATGAAGGCGGTCATTGCCTTTGCACTATCGCGCGCAATGTGGACGACGCAGCGCTTATGTTCCATGAATGTGATCGGACAATTCGGTACGAGCAGCGTGAAGGGAATCTGATTCAGGTCATCGGGCTTCAGAGGACTGCGCTCGAGAGCTTTGATCCAGGTTTGCGTGACTTGCTCGCGCAACCGGGTGTCGGCAATCCACTGAATTTCCGGCCAAAGACGCTCGACGGCATCGCGCATTGCATGACCTCCCCGTAGCAGGACTCAATAGACTATCGGAGCGCGCGCATTGGCGTCGAGTGACGTTGGCGCAAGCGGATGTGACGCTGCTCACAACCTGATCGCCAGACACATCACAATCACATCGCGGGCGTGTGTGTCTCCCACTTCTACTTGTTTGCGGAGGCTCCCGTCGTTTGCTCAATCGGCAGCAGTTCGATCGAACAACCCGATGCACTACATGTCAATTGGCCGCGCCGGACGATCTTGACGGACGAAGCGTCCGGAAATTTTACGGGGAAGTCCTTTTCTCTAAGCTGCGCGGAAGCGGCTCGGAGAGACTCGTCTCCATCGACAAATTCGGCACGTTCCGGGCGTGGCGAGCTGTCGAATACGAGATTAAAGTGCGCGGAAGCCTTGGGTGCAAGCGGACTGAGTTTCACTGTACGAGCCTGGATCAGATCGCTGACCGACAGAGCCGTGTCTTTGCCCGGGCCCGTTGCAGGAGGAAGTTTCCCCAGCCGCTCGCGCGAATCGGCGACCGCACTCCCGCCCGCTGCTATCGCCAACAAGTAAATCTGGCGCGCTTTTTCATGCTGGCCCTGTTTTTCCAGAACTTGTCCAAGCCGGTTGGCGACCGTGCCGGACTGGCTGAGAAGCCAGGCTGAATTCAGGAATTGCATCGCGTCCAGGGTTTCGCCGCGCAGATACTTGGCCCATCCGATGCGCGACCACGAGAGCGCAACCAGACGCATCGCCGAGAATGCCGATGGCCCCAGGCGGTCGTACTCGCCGGAATCGAATTGTTCGCCAATATCGTAAAGAACCTGGCGCGCATCATTCTCCGTCTTTACAGGATCGACGTCAGGACCCAGTGCCGCCGCAAAAATGTCTTCCCCGGAATCGCCTGCCGTGGAGCCGGTCAACCCCTTGAGCAGTTCCTGCGCTTTCGACTTCTCCCCCAGCCTCGTGTAGATCTGCGCTAACGACAGTCGTGTTTCCGGATCGTCAGGAGGAATCGACACCGCGGTTTCTAGTTCTGTGCGGGCATCGGCATCGCGTCCGATTTGCGCCAGCAGCATTCCCAGGTTCTTATGTGCCGGCTTTTCGAAGGGAACAATTTCAAGTTGCTTGCGGTATGCGGCGATCGCTTCCTCGGATTTTCCCGACTGTTGCAGTTCCATCGCAAGATCGCCGTTCGCGCTTTTGTGATTTGGATCGAGGTCAATCTGTTTTTGAAATGCGCGGATCGCTTCTGCGTGATTGTTGGACCCGGCGTAAGCCTGCCCCAGGTCGTACCAGCCCTCTTTCAGGTTTGGATCCCGATCTACGGCGCGCTTCAGCAGATCGATCGCGCTGCGATAGTCCTTGCTCTGAAGCGACTTTATTCCGGCTCTGTGCAATTCGGCAGGCGTGCCTTCGATCTTCGCGGACGCGTTGTCTCCATTTTTCCCCGAAGGAGCGAGGATGCTCGCGGTTAGAACCTGGCTCTCATCGCTGCGCGTGACATCGCGGAAAGAATCGTAGTCCGCGCGGCGGGCAGCGGGCAGTTCGTTCAATTTGACGATCAATTTGCGCTGCCCTTGTAGTACTCCTTTGCTCAGTGTGTATGAGGATGAGTACTCGCCATAGTCACGCGCCATCTTCACCGCGGTGGGCGTGTTCACAGAAAAGTTGGAAGGAAATTCCAGCCGTATTCGATAGTCCATCTCGCCGGCCGGGCCGATCTCAAAGGGCTCCTTGCTCTTAGCAGACGTTGTCACTGCGTGGACGCCGAGAGGCGGAATCGGCCGGAAGTTTGCGCTCGCCGAGGGTACTTCAAAATAGGGGTTGATTCGCAGGTGATATTTCAAGTGAAAGGGCTTGGAGGTGTCCTCGATCGGATCGACTTTCACTTGATCCACATCTCCGGGAAAGCCCCAGCCCGTCGAAATGATGCTCACAAAATCCTTCCAACGAGCTTCGGGGACCTGGCGGAAGCCGGCCCGCATTGGAAAATCGCGATCGCCTTCGGCGGTGTATTCAAGCGTCGCATCGAATGCACCGAACTCGCTGATCTTTCCATCAATCACCAGGCGAGCGGAGCTTTTGACGGGCGAATCGGCCGGCGTTCGCACCAGGCCGCCTTCGGCGTCGGCAGACGCGAGCACCGCTTGCTTGTTGCGAAGCTGATACAGGATGAGCCCGTAAGGAGCGACTTCGGTGGTGGTATCGAGCCATGTTAGATTCGCTCCCGAGGTCAGCCGTGCTGCGGTGATGACGTGGTCGAACTGGGCGGGCGATGCGATTTCAGGATCAAGCTGGCGAGAGCTGTGGATCAACACCGGATAACTTTGAATCCCTTCCGCGCGGAGCATGGCGGATAGCAGAGTGTGTTTGTCCTTGCAGTCGCCGTAATTGTTGGTGAGCACGTCAGACGCGGAATGGGGCTGGTAGCGGCCGATTCCGAAGGAGAGGCTCACGTAGCGAATGTTGCGCGCTACGAAGTCATACAGCCGGCGAGCCTTTTCTGTTGGATTGGTGGCGCCTTTGGTAAGCTCGTCTGCTTTCTTGCGGACGTTGTCATCGACCACCATGCGCTCGCCCTGGAGCTTTGCGTACCACTCTGCAACCTGCTTCCAGTCTGTGAAGGTGGTCATCTGCACGTCGGGGCCAGTATCCTCTTCCTCGTCCTGATCGTCTTTGTCGCGCTCGGGCTTGATGTCTTTCACGACCCAGGTATAAATCCGTCGATCGCCTTTCTCTTCAATCTCGGGCTTGCGAACTGGTGTCTTGAGTTTCACTTCGCGCGCTTTCGGGACATCGATTTCCAATCGATCCTCGTTGACGACGACTCCCTTCGGAAACCTGTGTTCGTACCAGAAATTTCCGGCAGCGAGGGCCGTCGTGATGCGGGTCACGGTGCGGTATTCGAGGGTGTCGCCCGGCTCCAGAGACGAAACCGAGATGTGGCGCTGCCGGTAATCGCTGTACATCGGCGCTTCCCGCAGATCGTCAGGAGCGAAATCCTGTGCGGTCGAATCGGGCGTCACGACAACCTGTCCGTTGGGCTTTCTAACGCGAACGTAGTCGACCTTCAATTCTTCGGTGCCCGATGAGTAACCGAAAATGAGCTGGCCAAACTGCTTGACGCCCGCCTGGCTCTGGATCCGAATCACGGCTTCTGTTTCTTCCACTCCGGTGCCGTCGTTCTCGAAACGCGCGCGATTCAGGATGTGCTCGAAAATCGAGGCTTCATCAGCATGGTCGGATTTCGCTGAAGACGACGATTGCCCTGCAATGTTCACAAGGGCGATTGCGAAGATGAAGCAGGAAAAAGCCAGCAGGCGGCGCGCGACTCGGAAAGACATACTGCAATTTTTGTACGCTGCGAGCGGCGTAAAATCAAATCAAGACAGTGGGGTGACGATGGCACGAATTTTCCGGATCACGTTGGTGATGTTCTGTTTTGGTTTGCTGGTTAGAGCGCAGGCTCCTCCACTCAAGATTGTTGAGGAGACGCTTCCAACGTTGGACGCCGGCGTTGAAACCCGGCTGCCATTGCACGCCAGCGGCGGTGTCCCGCCGTATCGTTGGAGCATCGCGTCTGGCACTTTGCCGGATGGCATCTCGCTGACGCCGGATGGAGTGTTGGTGGGTCGGGTCGCGGAACCGGGCACAATCAGTTTCACGGTGTTAGTGGAAGACTCGGCAAAGAATCGAATTACCAAGGACCTGCAAACCAAGGTTGTGGCAAGCCTGCTGTTTCAGTGGCTCCGTCCGCCCCAGGTGCACGGTGCCCAGATGGATGGCGCGGTTCAGTTATCCAACGGCACCAAAGACGATTTCGATCTGACCTTCATCGTAGTAGCGATCGCCGAAAACGGCCGGGCGACCGCGCTCGGATACCAGCACTTCTCGCTCAAGGCAGGCACATCAAATTTCCAGATTCCATTTGGACAGACTCTTCCGCACGGCGCCTATGTCGTCCACGCCGATGCGGTGGCGGAGATACCGGCGAAAAATGTCATCATTCGAAGATTGCTGGAAACCCCAAGCGCGATCACGGTCGTGCAAGGGCCTTAGATCCAGTTCTCAGTTGCCGGTTCTCAGTTCTCAGTGACAGCAAAACCCTTAGCCCCAGTTCTCAGTTGTTGGTTCTCAGTTCTCAGTGACACCAAAACCCAGAGCGTTCCGCCCGGCGTCGGAGGGAGCACTTGGTTCTTCACTGACTGATTTGCTGGAAGGGTAAAGCAAGCGGAGGGCTCAGAAAAAAGGAAGAAGGACTGAGAACTGAGAACTGGAAACTGAGAACTAAAAATAGAGAGTCCCGAGGTGGTGTTGGAATCATTCGTCTCGGCCAGTAGCTCGCGTTTAGACCCTTGCTGACCTCACTCGCAAAGCACCTTTGCAGGTTAACTTTGCGGCGACCTTGCTCGGGCTCCGGGCTCACCGCCAACCGGATAAACCAATCCAACGCCTCGGGACTCTATCCTGCCTTCGACATGGGTTCTTGTTCGCCTCGACCAGCGCTTAGCTATAGACCCTTGCTCGCCCTCTTCAACTCACCTTGCGGTTATTGAAGTGACTTCGCTTGAGCCCCGGACGCTGCACCAACCGGGAAAACTTCAGAACGTGTCAAAGAACGATTA
>JACPYL010000013.1 GCA_016196065.1 Acidobacteriota bacterium
AAAATGGGGAGGGAAATACCTTTATGGTTCGCACTTCCCTCCCCCGAAGTGGGTTTAGCCAGGCGCTCATGCCACGTGAACGCCTTCAAGAAATGCTCCTAGCTTGTCCGTCGTCCGGAACTTCGGAATAGCGTCCAACTCTTTTAAGGCCGAGGTGAACGCGTTCGAGAGACTCCACATAGTCCGCGGCCCGAACTCCTCATGCTGAGGATCGAAGTAGCGATTGTACACGACTCGGGCCAAGTGCCTGGGTACCTTAACCTGAAACCTGCGCCATGAGACTCCAAGGAACTCCGGAAACGCTTGTTAGAAACGGCCCGGACTGCTACTTTGCCTTTTGCAACGAACCCTCACTAAAAGTTAGCATTGGTAGCAATGGCACGGGGACCTCGAAAACTGCGCGTTGCCGCTGATGGCGTCGGCCTCACTCAGTTCGGCGGCGTAGCGCTGATCGAGCACTTTTTTCAGCACATCGGCTTGCAGGGTGCCTTCTCGCGGCACATCCGGTTCACCCAGAGAAACAACCGCTACAGCATCAGCGAATCTCTGAAAGCTTTGCTCTATCCGCTGATCCTGGGTCTGGGCCGGATCGAGACCACCGAGCCGCTGCGCCACAACGGCGTCTTTCAGTACCTGGCGGGCTTGCCGGGATACCCGGAAGCGACCAGCTTGCGGCGCTTCCTCGAACGGTTCGCTCGTTTGGGACGCAAGGCCTTGCTGCAGTTGCACGACCGTTGGCGGACCGCCATGCTCGGACAACCCGCCCGAGCGATCTTCGATCTCGACAGCACGGTGCTGACGGTCTATGGCCGTCAGGAACGAGCCGAGGTGGGCTACAACCCCAAGAAGCGCGGGCGCCCCTCTTACCTTCCGCTGTTGTGCTTCGAGGGGAACACTCAGGATTGTTGGGAGGGCAGCTACCATCCCGGCGACACCCACGTCTCGACGATCACGATCCCGTTGCTGGAGCGTGCCTTCGCCAAATTGCCAGAACCGATCAGAGAAGTAAGAGTTCGCGCCGATGGAGCGTTCTTCGATCACAAAATCGTCGAGTTTATCGAGGGAAAGAAAGCCTTTTATGTGATCGTCGCTCGGCTCACCCATCCGCTGAAGAATCGCTTGCAGGGACTGCGCTACCGTCGTATCTCCTCGGGGGTGTGGGCGGCGGAGTTCCGGTATTGCCCGCAGGGGTGGCCCGGGCCGCGACGCTTCGTGGTGATCCGTCGGCCGGTGCCCGAAGAACCTTCGGCGCAGTTGCACCTGTTTCAGATGGGTGGCTACAGCTATCAGCTCTTGGTGACCAATCTTGCGCTGCAGCCGCTGCACCTGTGGCGCTTCTACAATCAGCGGGCCCGCGCGGAGTTGATTATCCGGGAATTGAAAGACGCCTACGCGTTGGGAAAGATTCCCACCAAAGACTTCACGGCCAACGAGGCCTTCTTCCAGATTGTCTTGCTGGCCTACAACCTGCTGAATTGGTTCAAGCGTCTCTGTGCTCCGGTTCATCTGCAACGGGCGACGCTGCACCGCCTTCGGCAACGGTTGTTTGTCGTACCCGCACAGGTTGTCCGGCCCGGAAACGTTCTGACCTTGCGCTTGGCGCCGGGCTACGCCTTCGCGGCAGACTTCCTTAACACACTCCGGCGCATCCGCCAATTGCCGCCGCCTTTCTGAGCCCTGGGCCTGCAACCGCACAAATCTCTCGGAGAAACCGAGGGCTCGCTGGAAGTCACAAAGCGTCATTCTTCACGCCGGTTTCAGGTTAAGT
>JACPYL010000014.1 GCA_016196065.1 Acidobacteriota bacterium
GCTTTCCGTTCTTGGCCGCCTAGCCTCGGTAATCGGCATCGAATAGCCGGGGGACGGGCAATCCACCCGTAGCACCGCAAACAGAAGCCGTGTCCCGCGAGGACACGGTCGCGCCGGTCGCCGCGATCCAAATCATTAAAAAACAGATCCTGCCTCGATACCCGTTGCCGGCCTGACGGTATGGCTTCCTCGAGTACAACGACATCCGCCGTGCTCACGCGAGGTGCCTCCCGCATGACCTGCAAAAGCGCCCCGGCCGTTCCTGCGGGCGCTTCTGAGCTTGCTTCCACCAGCCGCCACAATCCTTCACCAGCGATCTGCTAAGCCGAAGTTCCAAGTTCTGATCAGAGCAAGTATAACCGTAACAACGCCTTAGCGACATCGTGAGAGCTACTTACGGCGGCGAGCGTTTTGCCTTTGGGCTGGATTTTGTTCTTGGCAATCGTGGCCAGGTCGCCGAGCATCGTTTGAAAGCTGTGCACCTTTAGCCCGTCGGCAGTCTGTTTGGTACTGGCCTTGAGTTGGGCCGCCTTGGAGCGTTGTGCGGGAGCGACGATGGAGGCGCGGGCGGCGTGAGCTTGCGGCTTGTCGTCGTCATCGAACAGCAAGGGAGCCAGGAGTTGGCGCATGTGCCACTCCACGTAATAGGCCAACATGCAAAGCAGGATGTGGGCGCGGACGCGATCGGGCAGGCGGTGATGGATGGGGCGCACATGCAGATCGACGGTCTTCAAACTGCGGAAGGCCCGCTCGACGCCGGACAAGCTCTTGTAACTGGCGACGACTTGTTCACTGGGTAAGGTTTCTTTCGCCACACTGGTGCGGATGACATAGATACCGTCCAAACTTTGCTCGCGCTCGATGTTGGCGGTTTTGCGTTGGTAATGAAAACTGTCGTCTTCGATACGCAACTGAAAGTGCTTGCCCATTTTGTAACGGTTGAGAATCTTGCCTGCGCGCAGTCCAATGTTTTGCTTGCCGCGGAGCGGACGTTTGGGACGCTTCGTGGCAACGACGATCTTCTCCAACTGCTTTTCGGTGGCGGCCAGCAAGTCGGGTCTTTTACGGGCGCGCTCCTCGGCCAGTAGGGGATTGAAGCAAGCGATCAAGCGTTCGCCGGGGAAATCGGGATGAGCGATCTCGACCAGATCCGTCGTGTCGAACAGGGACATCTGCAACTGGCCATCCTTGGCGAGTTTCTGGATCTGGTTGGCGCGGAGAGCAGAGATCCATTGGATACCGTGCGCGGCGGGCAAGTCTTGGCGGATGCGTGCGCTGGTGATCATGCCGCGGTCGCCGACGAGAACGACATTGGAGAGACCGAATCGAAGACGGAGCTTGTCGACCTGGGCAGCAACGGTCTTCGGGTCGCCGGTATTGCCGGGAAAGACCTCGACGGCGACGGGACAACCTTGAGAGTTGGTGAGCAGGCCAAAGACGATCTGCGGGTTTCCGGATTTGTTGTCGCGGGAGTGACCG
>JACPYL010000015.1 GCA_016196065.1 Acidobacteriota bacterium
ACGAATCGTCTCTACTACACCAATCCTCAGCTGCATGAATTTGAATCGGTGGTCGAAGATGTCTTGCCTCCCTCGGGTGCCGAGAATCGTCATGGCGTAATTTTGCGGGAGACTGCTTTTTATCCCACGAGCGGCGGACAAGTGTTTGACACGGGCTGGTTGACGGCCGGCGCGCAGGATCGAGTGAGAGTCGCCGAAGTGGCTGACATGGAAGACGGCAGGATTGTTCACTATCTGGAGGCGCCAGCGAAACTGGCTCCGGGCGAAGTCCTGCGCGGGAATATTGATGCCGAGCGGCGTCGCGACCACATGCAGCAACATTCCGGCCAGCACGTTCTGTCGGCGGCGTTCATCGAGTTGTATCAGATTCCTACAGTTTCGTTTCATATGGGAGAAGACTATTGCTCGATTGATCTCACGACGCCGTCGTTGAGTGCGAAACAGATCGAGGGGGCAGAGCGGCGGGCAAACGAAATCATCTTCGAGAATCGCCCGGTGACGATTCGGTTTGTTTCGCGAGCGGAGGCAGAGAAACTCGGCTTGCGTAAATTGCCTCCCGCAGAGCGGGACGAATTGCGATTGATCGAAGTGGCGGACTTTGATTTGTCAGCGTGCGGCGGAACACATGTCAGCGCCACGGGACAGATCGGATCCATCCTGTTGCGCAAGACGGAAACCGTGCGGCAGGGAATACGAGTGGAGTTCGTCTGCGGCGGACGCGCGGTGCGGACGGCGCGTCGCGACTATGGTGCTCTGAGCGAATCCGCCAAGCTGTTTTCGACGCAGTTGTGGGACGTGCCGGAACAGATTCGCAAAACATTTGACGAGACGAAGTCGGTTCGTAAGCAGCGGGAAGAGGCATTGGAGGAACTCGCCGCCGCTATGGCATCGTCGGCACTGAGCTATCAGCAGGAGAAGAATGGCTGCAAGGTCGTGGTACGGCAGTTCGACGACCGGGATACCAGCTTTGCAAAGTTATTTGCACAGAAGGTAGCCCGTGCAGGAGTGCCAGCCGTGGCGCTGGTCGCCAGTACGATCGAGCCGGCGGGAGTCATCTTCGCGCAGGCTGCTGGCGGGGCCGGGGATATGGGAGCTCTCCTGAAGCAGATGCTTGCAACCGTCGGTGGGCGTGGCGGAGGAACACGGGACTTCGCGCAGGGAGGACTTCCCGTCGGCACTGATGTAAAGCGGTTGCTTGAAGAAGCGATGGGTACAATCGAAGCGTAGAGCGGGTTCGTTCTGGCAACGTGCTTGCGAGCTGCGAACGAGAGCAATCGTAACTGCCAGGCGGTGAATTCGCATGTGGGAGCGAGACCAACCCCACGACTGCCGGCAGGTCGCCGGCGCAACGGTCAAATCGATCTCATGGAACAAAGGCTGATTCTCGTCAATCTTTTGATCAAGCTGGGCGTGGCTGCGGCCGTGTCGAGCGCGCTGGTGCGGTCGAAAGAATTTAAGAAACTGCTTTTTGCCGAGAAGAGAGAGACCCGCCAAAAAATCTACCTGACTCTGTGGATGGCGATTCCGATTGCGCTGGGCGTGTGGATTCGCTTTACGAACCGCAGCTTTATTGCGGGCGATGTGGCGCTGGAAACCACGGTGCTGCTCGGTGTTCTTTGCGGCCGATTGGCGGGTGGTGTGGGGGGCGCGTTGATTGCGCTTCCGGCAACTCTGCATGGCGAATGGGCGGCGCTGCCTTTCGATATCTTCTGCGGGTTGGTCGCGGGGCAATTGCGGCACGTGGCTCCGGATGAAGAAGATATCTGGTCGTTCTCTCCCTTCATCGATCTGAGTATCTATAACTGGATTCGCCGCAACCTGCCAGTCCCGCGGTTGTTCGACTGGCAGATTACATTTCTTCTTACCATCGTTGGATTGCGATTTCTGCAGACGGAATTATGGCGATTCTGGCCGCGATCGATCTTCAGCCTCGAACATCCGAATTTCTGGGTGGAAGGCGCGATTTACTTGTCTGCCATCATGGTAGTGGGTACGGAGCTGAAGATTTACAACAGCGTACGAATTCAGATCAAGCTGGAGGAGCAGGAACGCCTGCTGCTTCAGGCGCGCATGGTCGCGCTGCAGAATCAGATTAATCCCCATTTTCTGTTCAACACGCTGAACTCGATTTCATCGCTCGTCCGATTCGATCCTGACACGGCGCGCGAAATGATTATCAAGCTGGCGACGATCCTGCGCCGCCTGCTGAACAGCACCGAGTCGTTTGTCCCGCTGCGAGAGGAACTGGAGTTCATCGACAACTATCTCGACATTGAAGTGGTGCGCTTCGGACGGGATAAGCTGCGCGTGGTCAAGGAACTGGAACCCGCCTCGCTGGAAGTGATGGTGCCTGCCATGCTCCTACAGCCGCTGGTGGAAAACTGCTTGAAGCACGGGCTGTCTCCCAAGGTGGAGGGGGGCAGCATTACGCTGCGCAGCCGCGTGATCAAGTCGAGATTGATTATCGAAGTGGAAGACGACGGAGTGGGCATGGGTGCCGCACAAGTGCTCTCAACGTCGGATGGGGTGACAGGAACCGGGATCGGCATGGCGAACGTGGCCGAACGCCTGAAAGTCCTGTACGGCGATGCGGCCAAGATGATGATCGAGAGCCGCGAAGGAGTGGGCACGCAAATCCGGCTCCGGTTACCGGTTGTGCCGCACTCCGCGGAGTTAATGACTACCGCGATTGCTCCAGCACCCGCCGGTAGAAGTCTTCATAAAGCGGAATAATCTTGCTGGTGCAGAAACGCGCGCGGGCTCCGTCTCGGGCTCGCTTTCCCATCGCGCGCAGAGCCGATTCATCTCCTAACAGCTCAATCGCATAACGCGCCATGGTCTCGACATCGCCGACATCGGCGAGGTAGCCGTTCATGCCATGTTCGATGACTTCGGGCACGCCGCCAGCACGAGTCGCGATGGGAACAACTTCGCAAGCCATCGCTTCCAGCGCGGCCAGACCGAAGGATTCGAGTTCGCTGGGCAGGAGCATGATGTCCGAGATGGCCAGTTTTTCCTGCACGCGATCCTGTTTGCCGAGGAAGAGTACGTGTTCGTGAATGCCTTTCTGCACGGCCAGCCACTCGGCCTGGGAACGGTCCGGGCCGTCGCCGATCAACAATAATTTCGATGGAATTTTCTTGCGGACGCGGTCGAAGATTTCAATCACATCCAGCAATCGCTTGACTGGGCGAAAATTCGAAAGGTGGACGAGGATGCGTTCGTCGTCCGCTGCATACTCCCGCCGCTGCTCCGGACTTCCGGCGGCGCGATGATACTCGTCGCAGTTCACAAAGTTAGGGATGACTTCGATATGTTTCTTGATGTCAAAAATGCTGATGGTCCGTCCCCGCAGATATTGGGAGACCGCGGTGACTCCGTCGCTCTGCTCGATGGAAAAGCGCGTGATCGGCAGGTACGAGCGGTCGAGACCCACCAGCGTGATATCAGTGCCGTGAAGTGTGGTCACGAAGGGAAGATGGCGGCGCGGTGGAGTGGCCGCCAACATCTGCCGGGCGAGCATCGCACTGACCGAATGCGGAATCGCGTAGTGAACGTGCAGCAGGTCGAGTTCATAGAGCTGCGAAACTTCCGCCATGCGCGTGGCGAGGGCCAAGTCGTAGGGCGGATATTCAAACAGTGGGTACCGGGAGACCTCCACCTCGTGATAGTGGATGTTGGAGGCGGTGTCGATCAGGCGAATGGGCTGGGAATACGAGATGAAGTGGATATCGTGGTCGCGCCGCGCCAGTTCCAGCCCCAATTCGGTGGCGACCACTCCACTTCCGCCGTACGTGGGATAACAGGTGATGCCAATCTTCATGCCAACTCCCAAGACTGTTCCATTGGATTCCCGGATGATCGTCGCGGATGCAGGCCACAGGCGTCAAGGGCGGGCAAAATACTGACATAACAAAAAAGGCCGAATCCTGCGGGGAAGTGCAGGATTCGGCCGCTCGCGGCGGAACCGGACGAAAACGCAGTCTAGTCGCCAGCCGTGGCCAGTTTGCCGTTCATCATTACCCTCGGCTTTTAGTCCGCGAACGCGACGATACCCCGATACAAACGATAAAACAAGCTATCGGCGAGACCCGGCAAGGTCGTAGCGATCAAGGTTCATGACCTTGTTCCACGCAGCCGCGAAGTCCTTCACGAACGCCTCCTTGGAGTCGTCACTTGCATAGACTTCCGCGATTGCCCGGAGCTGCGAATTCGAACCGAAGACGAGATCGACACGCGTGCCAGTCCACTTGGTCCGGCCAGTCGCCCGGTCGCGCCCCTCGTACACCCCTTCCGATGTAGAGGCGTCCCATGTTGTATTCATGTCGAGCAGGTTGACGAAGAAATCATTCGTCAACGTCTCTGGACGAGTGGTCAAAACGCCGTGTTTGGTCTGCCCGAAGTTCGCATTCAGGGCGCGCAGGCCGCCGATGAGAACCGTCAGTTCGGGGACAGTCAGTGTCAGCAACTGCGCCCGATCCAACAGCAACTCCTCAGCCGAGAGCCGCTGTCCGCTTCGAAGATAGTTGCGGAAACCGTCCGCGACCGGTTCCATAACGGAGAACGAGTGCACGTCGGTCTGATCCTGCGATGCATCGGTACGTCCGGGCGAGAAGGGAATCTTCACGTCGTGTCCGCCTTTTTTGGCTGCTTCTTCGACGGCCGCACTGCCGCCCAGAACGATCAAGTCGGCCAGCGACACCTTCGTACCATGGTTGTCCTGCGAGCCATTGAACTCCTTCTGGATCGACTCCAACTTCTGCAGGACCTTGGCCAGTGCGGCGGGCTGGTTCACTTCCCAGTTCTTTTGCGGCATCAGGCGAATACGCGCTCCATTCGCCCCGCCGCGCTTGTCCGAACCGCGGAACGATGCCGCCGACGCCCAGGCAGTCGTCACCAGCTCGGAAATTGTCAGTCCGGAGGCAAGGACCTTCGCCTTGAGAGCAGCAATCTCCTTGTCGCCGATCAGTTTTTGATTGACGGCAGGAACGGGATCCTGCCACACCAGTTCTTCCTTCGGAACAAGTGGGCCAAGGTAGCGGGAGATCGGCCCCATGTCGCGATGCGTCAGCTTGAACCACGCTCGCGCAAACGCGTCTGCGAACTGGTCCGGATGATCGAGGAAACGGCGCGAAATCTTCTCGTACGCAGGATCGAAGCGCAAGGAAAGGTCGGTCGTCAGCATCGATGGAGAATGACGTTTGGAGGCATCGTGCGCATCCGGCACGGTGCCGTTGCCGCCATTGTTTTTCGGAGTCCACTGATGTGCACCGGCGGGACTCTTGGTCAGTTCCCACTCGTACTTGAATAGATTTTCGAAGAAGTTATTGCTCCACTTGGTCGGGGTCGTGGTCCAGATGACTTCCAGGCCGCTGCCGATCGCGTCGCCGGCCTTGCCGGTCTTGAATTTGCTCTTCCATCCAAGTCCCTGCTCCTCGATGGTTGCGGCTTCCGGCTCGGCGCCCACTAACTTCGCGTCGCCCGCGCCGTGAGTCTTGCCGAAGGTGTGTCCGCCAGCGATGAGCGCGACGGTCTCCTCGTCGTCCATCGCCATGCGCGCAAACGTCTCGCGGATATCGCGGGCCGCGGCAATCGGATCCGGATTGCCGTTCGGTCCTTCCGGATTCACATAGATCAGGCCCATCTGCACGGCAGCCAGAGGATTCGCCAGATCGCGATCGCCGCTGTAGCGCTCGTCGGCGAGCCACTTGCCCTCCGGTCCCCAGAAAATGTCCTCTTCCGGTTCCCAGACGTCGGGGCGCCCGCCGCCAAAGCCGAACGTTTTAAAGCCCATCGACTCGAGCGCGACATTGCCGGCCAGAATCATGAGGTCGGCCCAGGAAATCTTGCGTCCGTATTTCTGTTTGATCGGCCACAGTAGACGGCGCGCTTTGTCGAGATTGACGTTGTCGGGCCAGCTATTGAGCGGCGCGAAGCGCTGCTGCCCGGCACCTGCGCCACCGCGGCCATCGCCGATGCGGTAGGTGCCCGCGCTGTGCCACGCCATGCGAATGAAAAGCGGTCCGTAGTGGCCAAAGTCTGCCGGCCACCAATCTTGCGAGTCCGTCATCAGGGCATGCAGGTCCTTGATCACGGCATTGAGGTTGAGGCTCTTGAACTCTTCCGCGTAATTGAACTCCTTGTCCATTGGATTGGATAGAGGAGAGTGCTGGTGCAGAACCTGCAGATTCAGCTGATTCGGCCACCAGTTCGCATTCGTCGCCGCCTTGGCGGTATTGTGATTAAAAGGGCACTTTGATTCGGTTGACATATTTTGTTTCCTTCCTCGAATGAATACCGTGATGAACTTCGAAACCAGTCAGTTTACAGGATGCTCGGTTTTGTTTCTGTGAGGCAGCGACAGAGACTCAAGACGTTCGGTCAGCGGCCGAAAGTCGTCCGGCTGTTGCCGCGATTCCACTTTACATCGATGAACCATTGCGAGCGTGAGTAAAGTCTAAAGAAAATAAATCATAGGTAAAAGACCAATGTGTCGATATGTGAAATAGAATAAACCTATGGTTCATGTCGAGAGCTTACGAGTCGCCTAGCCATGGATATCCGCCAGTTGCGTTATTTTTCTGCCATCGTCCGGACCGGTAGCTTTACCCGCGCCGCCGCTGAACTAGGCATCAGCCAGCCTTCGCTCTCGCAGCAAATTCGTATCCTTGAGCAAAAAATCGGTAACCCGCTCTTCGAACGACTGGGGCGATCCGTCCGCTTGACCGCCCACGGCGAAGCGCTCCGTAAGCCCGCCGCCGACATTCTGCAACAGGTCGCGGAAACGGAGTGTTCTCTCGATCAGCTTCAGCGAGGAGTGCGCGGAAAGCTTCGCGTCGGAGTGATTCCCACCATCATGCCGTATTTGATCGCGCCCCGCGTCGGCGCTTTTGCCGCCCGCTTCCCGGATGTGGATCTGCAATTCACCGAAGACACTACACCCCATCTCATCGAACAGTTGCAGTCCGGGGATCTCGATCTGGCCGTATCGGGTCTCCCTGTTCGAAACCCCGACATCGTGTGCAGCGAACTGACTCGCGAGCCGCTTTTTCTGGCCGTGTCAGAGAAGCATCCATTGGCGGATGAAACGGCCATCGACCTGGAGGATTTGCAGGGGGAACGATTTCTTCTCCTCAAAGAAGGCCACTGCCTGCGCGACGATGTGCTCCGAACCTGCTTACGGGGCCGCAAGGAACTTCATCGCGTCTTTGAGACCGATCAACTCGCCAGCATCTTTCAGTTCGTGCGCTCCGGCTTCGGATTGACCGTTGTCCCTGCGATGACTGCGTCGCATGCAACGGGATGCCAGCTTATCCCGCTTCGTGGCGGCAGCTTTCGTCGTATCGGATACCTGCGAGCTCGCCGCCATCTCGTCAGCCGTCCCATGCGTGAATTTGCGGCGTGGCTGCGGACGATTGTGGAGACCAAAACGCTTCCAAAGGGATAGTGGGTCACGTCGCAAAAGTCTTAACCACGAAGGTCACGAAGGGAACACGAAGGTTCACGAAGGGAAGCTTGGTCTTGTTAGACCGTCGCCTGAGGCTTCGTGTTCTTCGTGGTCGTGATTCCTGCCAGCAGCCGCAAGCTGACCTGTTTCACTCCGGCAGATAGGCCAGGTTGTCGAATAGCACGCCTCCTCCATTTTTTAGTTCGAAGGTCACGCGGCTGCTGGGATCGCGCCACTCGGTGCGCAGGCGTTTCAACTGGCCGGGCTTGAGCGTAAATGATATTTCGCGTTGCTCGGGGGATCGCATGGTGACGGTGGCCTCGCCAGGCCCGTCGTTGTAGGCATCGATGCCGACAAATATGCGCGGCCAGTAGAACTGGAACTGCGTGGACGTTGCTTTGGTGTCGGCGAGGGCGAGATTGAACGTTCCGAACCCACCTTGTGGAACATTCATGCGCCACTGGTCTGCACCCCAATCGATGACGCCGGAAGGATATTGCCCCTTCAAGATCGTTCCCGCTGGAAGGTGCGGATCGTCGGAAGTCACGTAGTGGGCCGGTGCGTTGCCGTCTTTTCCTTGAATATCAATGTCGCGAGCATCGGCGTGGCGAATGCGAAGGACATGGGTGGATTCATCGAACGTGTATCCCGGTTGGTCGAGATCTTTGCGAAGCGTGAGCGGCTTGCCGTTGGCCGTGATGAATTCAGGGGCAAAGTCGAGGCGGAGAACGTCCGACGATTCAGGATCGAAGGTCGAATAGGTGACGGACCCTTTGCCGTAGTTGATCCGAGTGACGACGGAACTTGATCCCAGCAAATGTGATTCGTCGGCGGGCGCCCATTCGGGCACCGCCCAGAAGGCGTCCATCAATCGCCGAGGACCGTCCGAATACTCGTCCGTGAACCACCACTGCATGGCGAATGGAGAGTGGGCGGCGAAGGATAGTCCCTGAAAATAGGTCACCCAATTATAGGAGCGGAAAGCGGCGTCGCGGTACGACACGTCACCCGTCTTTGCAAAATAGAGCGCTTCGACGGCAGCCAGCCTGGATGTGTGACTGTCACAGCATTGATTTGGTTCGTTGCAGCAAAAGTTGATACCGTTCCCCTGTTCGGTGGTAACGGTTGCGCCGTGCACAATGTACTTGGGCCACTTCGGAGTGGTCTTCACCCACTCGATAACGCCTCGCGCATGCTCGCGCCACTGCGGGTCTTTATCAGGATGGAGCAGGACGTAGCGGGCAAACTCCAGTGGGATCACCTGATTCATGTTGCCCATGCTGGCGATGGTGTCTTCGAAATATCCGACCCAGACATTCTTCGCGAGCGGGTACTTCTGAAACCAATCCCATGCGCCCGCGCGGACCCGTGTATAGCTGGCGACATCGCCTTGTCCAAGGCGAATGAGTTCGTCGAACAGCATGATCGGCTCGATCACATTGGCGGAATACGGGCCCATCGCCCTGCCTTCGGCTTTTCCGTCACGAGCCAGCAATCGAACGGGCCACGGAGAGTTGTTTTCGTCTCCTGCCTTGTAGTTCTTTGCCAAAGCGTCTGCACAGTGGATCGCGGCGCGTAAATATTTTGTATTGCCGGTCATCTCGTAAAGTTTCAAATAGCCGTAGCCGTCTTCACCGACCACGTGCGGCTCGATATAGTCTTCGCCGAGCGGGCTCCAGCCGGTGTAGCGCTTCGCACCTGGATTCGCGGATGCGTACGGCACTTGCGGCCAAGCGTAACCTTCCGGGGTCAATCCATTTTCAAGTTCGTAGTCCACGAAGCTCTGCAGGAATGTAAGTGTGCGAGGATCTCCCGTGTAGGGATAGAGACGTTCGATGAATCCCTGCATCATGGCGCGCAGGTAACCGGTGGAATTGGCCCAATGCTGGTCAGGGATGAGTTCGAAGGTGGTGCGATCAAAATCAAAGCAGCAGTAGGAATAATGAAGGCGCTGCCGATTGTACTGATCCCACAGGATGGTCCATTGCGTCAGGACGTGCGATGAGTAGGAGTAACCGATATTGTCGGGCATCGGCCAAGGGAGGAGCTTGCCTTGGGCGTCCAGTTGTACCGGATGTCCGGCAATGGTGGGGGCATCGACGGTTGAAGTGACAGGAAAGGGCTTCTGCTGTTGTGCGGCAAGAATCGTCGCGCAGAGGAATACGGTCAAAATAATTGTCGGAAACTTCGTAATCGGAGTCATTCGAGTCGGCTTGAACCCTCAATATTTCTGGTGAACTGCGACGACCAAGAAATATACAACCCGGACACCGCTTTCGGGCGTGAGTTCGAACATTAGTTCCGACGGATTGAACTGATAAACTCTCTTCAGTCGCCTGTTTGCGTGCCCGGATGGCGAAACTGGCAGACGCACGGGACTTAAAATCCCGGGTCCTTAACAGGACGTGACGGTTCAATTCCGTCTCCGGGCACCAGATATCTGAATGTTGTGAAGCACTCGCCTGATCGCTCCTTTTTCGGTGCCGCGTCGCGATATTGAGCGGTGTACGATTCAAATCATCCGGGGTTTCCGGCGCGGAGTCGTAATTGCCCTCTTGGTTCTTTGTAACCGACCTCCACGGAGCGAGCAGTCGGTATGAAACACTCCTGTCGCGAGTCATATCGGAGCATCCGGCCGCGGTCTTCATCGGCGGAGATCTGCTGCCGCGAGCTTTTTCCCTGGGCGGATCTCTCGCTGCACAACATGGGGATTTTATTGGGGAATATCTCGTGCCTGAATTCTCACGGGCCCGCGAGAAACTCGGTAGTCTGTACCCTTCGGTGTTCCTCATCCTTGGCAACGATGATCCCCGTATCGAAGAGGGTGTCATTGAACAGGCCGCCCAACGGGGCTTATGGCAGCACATCCACGATCGAAAATCCGTTCAAGACCGATTCGACATCTATGGCTACGCGATGGTGCCGCCTACGCCCTTTCTACTCAAGGACTGGGAAAGATACGATGTCTCACGTTACGTCCCACCGGGCTGCGTTTCACCAGAGGAAGGGCTCCGCAGTCTGCCTTGTTCCGAGAGCGCGGTGAAATGGGGAACAATTCAGAAAGACCTGGCAAATCTGACGGGCGAGGTTTCTCTCGATCGCGCGATATTTCTCTTTCACACACCTCCATACGAGACGCCGCTCGATCGGGCGGCGCTGGACGGCCGCATGTTCGAGCACGTCCCCATCGACGTGCACGTCGGCAGCATTGCCGTGCAGCGCTTCATCGGAGAGCGACAGCCATTGCTCACTCTGCACGGCCACGTACATGAGTCGACTCGTCTGACCGGCAAGTGGAAGATCAAGATGGGCCGCACCGTGTGCATCAATGGAGCGCACGACGGGCCAGAACTTGCCTTGGTCCGTTTCGACCCGGAATCTCCAGAGGATGCGACCCGCGAACTCCTCTAGACGCCCAGATCTGCTTTCAGGGGAAACTTCCGGGCGGGATCGGTGATGGCGTCAATCTTCACGGCAAAACTGCTTCGCTCGGCAATGTCCTTGTCCGTAACCAGGTGAACGTCGAGGAGTCCGTCGGAACGGTACCCCGTTCGCAAGAAGTTTATTTCCCCCAGGCAGCGGCTCCAGCCCTCAAGCCAGAGTTGGAGTTCTCCTTCTTGTCCTTCTGTACCTTGAAAGTGCAGTAGGAGATCAATATCACTGGCTGGACCTGCAGTCGCGTTTTTCGTGCTGCCGATCAGGTAGAACGCCTTCACCCCAAACTTCGTACCGTCAAGTTGTGCCGCGATGCGTTGCGCCATGCGGAAACGCCAGCGCCAGTGCTCTTCACCGCTCCGGTCGAGAGACTCTACGCGGGGTGCGATCGATCCATCTCTCTGCTGGGCCGGTGCAAGAAATGCCACTGCCTGGTCCAGATCGGCATTCATGACCACTCGCAGAACCATTCCGTGCGTGTCCCTGGGCACGTCGATGACGTGGAGAACGTCGGCAAGGTGCGCGAAATCCGGCATCATCTCGGCCAGAACATTGTCCGACCTTCGGAAAAAAGGTTCGTTGAATACTGCGCTCGGATCGTCCGGGTAAAGGGGCAAGTAGCGGATCGAAGCCTCGACCAGATCCTGAAAGAAATGAGTTCCGAAGGAGAGATCGGGTAAGTAGTTGCCTTTCTGCCGGGCAACTTCCACCAGCATCGCGGCATTGTTAATGTCGGAGTAGGTAACGGGAACGCCGAGTCGGATATCACCTCGGCTTCCCCAACGACCTGGCCCGATCAAAATGAACTGTCGTTTGGGCAAGAGTTTGTTCAGACGCCCCACGGCGCGGCCAATCTCCCGCATCGTGGTCTCGTCCGACAGTTGGCTATAGCCTTCCAGATCCACATAGACGATGTGAGTGATCTCCGGCACTTTGCCGTTCGATACGTAGCGGTTCGCAGTGAAGATGACCTTATCCGATGGCAGGTTTTGCGGGATCGGCACGGGCACCATACCTGCCCCGTAGCTCTGCGGACGGCATTGGAGAAGATAGAAGTCTGCGCCATCGTAAGCGAATTCCAGATCGACCGCGCCCCCCAGCTTCGACTGCAGCAGGTTCAGCATCTCTCGAATACAAGCCACGAAAGGCGTGTTCCGTATCAACCCTTCAAAGGTGAAAACAACGTCGCGTTTTTGGAAATCGGGGACGGGACCAACCGGCTGCTCGATCCGATCATGGTCCACCAGGGAAACCAGTTGGCGGACCTGAGGATACTGCGCTCCGCACTGGCGAAGTAGCTCGATCGCATCGACCGTTTCAAAAGAGTTGGTCTCGAGATTGACTACGTCCACCCGCTTTGGGGAGTACTTGAGCACCTCGTCCAGCGTGATGTTGATTCGCAAGTTGGGCTGCCCCGGTGCGATGAGTACCGGATAATCATCGGCCATGCGATCTACGGCGCGCGTACCGAGTCCCGGCACCATGCGAATCAGGCCGTCGGTACGCTTGATGCGAGCGGACCAACGGAATTCATTGTTACTGAAAGCCACCCCGGAACAAGCCGGCAAAAAGTACTTGCCCACCTGCTGACCCACAACTTCCTGGATCATGATCCCCATCTCTTCGTGCATGTCGAGCAGTCCGCGTTCGGCGCGATACTCGGTCGGGTCCGGTCCGAAGATGGAGGCATAGACCTCGGCAACCGCATCCATGAGGGCCGAAAGCCTCTCTTCCTTGGAGCCACAGTTCCCTAAGAAGAGGCTCTTATATTTTCCCGAGAAGGCAGAGCCAGGCCGGTCTTCGAGCAGGCTGGAACTGCGCACGATGAGAGGCCGATCGCCCAGATCCTCCAGTGCCAGCGCCATCCCTTTCGACAACTCCGAGGGAAAGGAAGATCGTTTGAAGAGGGCCACCACATGGGGGTACTCCTGCCGCACCTGGTCGATCTCCATGTACTTGCGGTTCAGCACATCTTCCAGATCGTTGTGATGGACAAAGCTGAGGATGCAGTCTGAAGTCATGTACCAGGTCTTCGGCACCTTCACCTCGCCCAGCAACTTCGAGGACTCCGGCGACTTTTCGATAATCTTCTTGGCCAGAAACAGTCCCGCGCTCTTGCCTCCCAGTTTGCCGTGACAGCGCGGCGGGAAAATGATCTTGCTCAGCAGATCGTAAAAATCTTCGATCCGAACAAATTGCTTGGCGACGTTGATGAAATCAAGACTCTCGGAGAAAAAGCGCCGGATCAGCGACACCCGTAGCCCCTTCTGCGTCGAGCGGGAGAGTTCACTCTCTTTTACCGAAGTGTGTCGATAACGCTCGAGGGCCTCAATAATTTCGCCGAGCGGGGTGTCCTGGTGTTCAAGGGCGCTGACAAGGAAGCTGCTTTTCTCTTCTTTGATCCAGGTAGTGACGAGATCCAGTATCTCGTCTTCGCTGAGATGCTGGTCTGCAATCTGGAACGCTTCGTTCGTAAGATCGGGGAATTTGTGGTGGGCGTCCCTCACCTGTGGCCGGTTGTCCTGCCACGCCACCCGCGCGCCGCTCAGTGCTCCTCCATGTTGGAGCAGTTCGCGGGCTTCCGGGAATCCGCTCCAGTTGAGATGGTTAATGAGTTTTCGCGAGATGCGCTGCAGCAGGACGGGATCGGTGTCGCGCAGAAATTCGACTACCACTCGCCACTCGCCCTTGTCCGTGGCCTCGCCATCTTCCGCGGCTGCCCACGATTCGAACGCGGTGCGCAAATGCCGCTGTGTGATTGCGCTGCCGATCCGTTCGGCGATGGTCCGAATAAGTTGGCCCTCTTCCTTGAGAAATTGGCTGCCTTCGACTGGCGGCACTGCGTCCCGGTAGTAAACCTCTACGACTCCGGCGGCTTGATCCTGGACAACGATTTCCGCGCGCTGTACCCACTCGGTTGCTTTGAAGTCCGCGCACTCGAAGACTTCGCCATCGAAGATGATTCGAGCCTGGCAAATTTCGGGATATTGCCAGCCCGTGGGCAGGATCTCGATGATTTGCCTGAGAATGTCCTCGAGCGGCAACCCGCTCTGGTTGAGCGCTTCTCCAACCCTATACAGGCAGTTCAGTTCCTTGGCACGCTCCTGCAGGGCGTGAAGAACCGTACCGAGGTGAGTCTCATCCTTCTTCATTGTTTCCCACGAGCTGTTTCCTCGTTTCCTTTCAGTACCACTCCCCGCGAGTTGCGGCCATCGACTCGAACGATGAGTGGCCGAGTCGGTCTCACATGGCGAACCAGGTCGGTCTCGTGAATCACCGGCTGATGGTTCAGCCAGTCCCAATCAATACCGAGGGCCGCGTCGTGCCGCACCGTGAAATAGCTGGCGTGAAAACTGGCCAGATTGTGAAAGAAATGCGATCCCTGGCTCGGTTCCACATCCATCTCCGGCAGCGTAGATTCAACCAGAACACGGGCGCCGGAAATCTGGCTCCAATCTGATGGTATCCCCAGCGAGGCATGGGAACTTCCAATGCGTCCGAAGCCAATCAGCACGTACGGTCGCCCCTGGTCCACTAGTTCCCGATTTATCTTTCCCAGCTCTTCTGCGATGGCCTGCGTGTGCAGGGAAGAAAAGTGCTCCGGCCGCGCGTAGACAATATCCTGGACGTCGGTGGCCACGCCATTACCCAGGGCCATATCGGAGGAGATCACGGCATCAGGGCTATGAAGATCCTCGACGCTGACTTCGATGAGTTGGTCCGAAACAGCGATGGGTCGCACCTGCAGGTACCCGAATCGAACGCGCGGCTGCTCCCCTCTGCGTTGATGAATCGTGACCGCAAATTCGATTTCCACCTTGGCGCCGGTGACTCGCTCAGCCGAAGAAATCATGGCTTGAATCAGGGCATTCAGGGGCAGGCGTTCCCCCACGAGCAACGGAGCGAAGTTGAGAATTCTCGGTCCACTCGTGCCGATCCCGGGAACCACACGGTCACGACTTGTGTCATACGTGGAAGCGAGATACTCGAGAACCTCGTCTCCTTCGGCATCAGTCAGGTTGGCGCGGACCAGATATTCAACTTCGTTGACCGGATCATAGGCCGGGGGCTTGCCCATGTTTACTGCCCAGAATTGAGTCTGGCTATTTCGCAGGAGCTGTCGTATCGAGCTGAAGGGTGGCCCCTTCTTTGGATAGGCCGGCGAATAGGTCCAAGCGAGGTCGCCGTCAACAATGGTCTTTCCCAGGCCGAGAGCCAGGCTGACGACACCATCTTCGGGTCGAGCCGGGGAGTTTGCGTAGAAGTTGTAGGAACGTGCGACACCAGAAATATCCGGGTAGTAGCGATCACCGTGTCGGTGCCCTACCACCTCCTGGATGATTACCGCCATCTTCTCACTGCTCGGGGATTGGCCTGTTGCACGAATGTAGCTCCGCGCTTCTCGGAAATATGTCGAAGCGTAGACGAACTTGATGGCCTCGACCAAGCGGCGGAACCGGCTATCTGCGTCGAACTGGTTATTCGGGATCATCTTCGTCCCGTAAACACCGGCGAACGGCTGGTCCCGGGCGTCTTCCAGTAAACTCGATGACCGGATCGCCAGAGGAGACTTCACCTGCTCGATGAGTGCGCGAAGATCTCCCAGCAGCTCAACGGGCAGGTCGCCCTGCTGGAAGGCATGGCCGATCCGATCGTCCGACATCTGTTCGATGGGGAGATCTGCGAGATGATTCTGGGGAATAAAGGCGTCAAAGAAATCGGTAGCGATCACCGCCATGGTGGGTACGTCGACATCGAAATCAGGAAAATGTCCAAAGTCAAAATCTCTTGTCAGGGCGTCCTTGATGATGGCAAGTCCGGTCGCCTTTCCGCCCAACGATCCCGTACCAATGCGAGTGAAACGAAAGGCGCCATCCAGGAAAATCCGGTCAAATGGCGGTAGATCGGCAGCCAATACTTCCGCAGGAATCATCGGTGACCTCCGGCCCCGCGATGAAGCAAACAAGTTCCTGGTCCGCGGTCAGCAACTACTGCACTAAAGCCAGCCGCGATCGTGGCAGGCGCGGGCCACACGGCCAATTGCGATCGCATAGGCTGCATCGCGCATGTGAAGCTTCTCGCGTCGAGCAAGTTCCGAGACGGCGAAGTACGCGGACGTCATCTTCAGGTCGAGTTTGCCCAGGACCTCGTCCTTCTCCCAGAAGTAGTTCATATTGCTCTGCACCTGTTCGAAGTAGCTGCAGGTGACTCCGCCGGCGTTTGCCAGGAAATCGGGGATGACCAGAATGCCGCGTTCCTTGATCCGCGCATCCGCCTCAGGTGTAGTCGGTCCATTCGCACCCTCAGCGATAATTCGCACGCTCGGACTGATTCGGTCGACATTGTCACCGGTGATCTGGTTTTCCATGGCAGCGGGAATAAGGACTTCCACATCTTGTTCGATCCACGCCTCGCCGGGCAACAGTTCATATCCAAGTTCCTGCGCTTTTCCTTTGTCAATGCCCCCAAAGCGATCGGCTATCGATACCAACTGGTCGAGGTTAATACCATCACGCTTGCGATATGTGTAGGAACATTGGTCGGCTTGGTCCCAACATGAAACCGTAACCACACGGCCGCCCAGGCGCTGATACAACTCGATGGCATAGTGGGCCACGTTGCCGAAGCCCTGCACACTGGCGCGCGTATTTTCGGGCCGGATGCTCAAGTCCTTCAGGGCCTCACGCAGGGTGAAGATCACTCCATAGCCAGTCGCTTCGGTGCGTCCCAGGGAGCCCCCGAGTCCCACTGGTTTGCCAGTGATGAAACCCGGGAATCGACCGCCATGGATTTGTTCGAACTCATCCAGCATCCACAGCATGTGTTGCGAGTTCGTCATGATGTCAGGCGCCGGGACGTCGACAACCGGCCCCACGTTCCGGGCCACCTGGCGAACCCATCCGCGACAGATCTGCTCCTGCTCGCGCATGCTGAGATTGTGGGGATCGCAAATGACTCCCCCCTTGGCTCCGCCCAGTGGAATGTCGACAACGGCACACTTCCATGTCATCCACATGGCAAGGGCGCGGACGGTGTCAATGGTTTCCTGGGGGTGGAAGCGAATCCCCCCTTTTCCCGGCCCACGAGCATCATTGTGCTGCACGCGGAAGCCGCGAAATACTTTCACTTGCCCGTCATCCATTCGCACGGGAATCGCGAACTGATATTCGCGCAGGGGATAGCGGAGGAGGTCCCGCGTCGGAGGATCCAGGCCCAAGTACTCGGCCACTTTGTCGAACTGGGCTTGTGCTATCTGAAATGAATTGAAGGTCTTCACGGATCTTTTCCCAGGTAGAGCGCCGCGGGTATCTTCTTTAGAATCAGTAACCATCTGCTTTGAATCAAGCAGCACGTTTCCCGACATGGTTGTCCTCCGCAGATGCCATCTCCAGTCTGTCATCAACCGACCGCGATACGAAGTGACCGGGCGCACGACGTGTGGTGATGATCGAACGTTGGATCTGAGGAACTGCGCTTTCCGGTGGCTGGGGTCAGTTCTCCTTGCCATTCGCGCCCCGATGCGAATGGACGTCGATGCTTTCGTTAGAATAATGTGGATGTACGTGGGTGTGAATAAATCCAAAGATTGAGCCGTTATCGGCATGAGGTTTTTATGATCCGTTGGCTTATTGCTGGTGTTGTTCTTCTCGTGGCGGTGATGGTTACGTCGATGGTGGTGTTCGCTGGGTCTCCTCCTGTGGTGGGCAGTTTGGCACCTGAGTTCACGCTGAACTCGCAAGAAGGCAAAGCCGTTAGCCTCAAGGATTTCCATGGCTCGTGGGTGGTGTTGTACTTCTATCCCAAGGACTTCACCAGCGGCTGCACGGTCGAGGCCCACAATTTCCAGCGCGATCAGGCGCAATATCAACAGAAGAGTGCGGTCGTACTGGGCGTAAGCGTGGACAGCGCCGATTCTCACAAGCAGTTTTGCACGAAGGAAGGCTTGAACTTCAAACTGCTTGCGGATACCGAATATAAAGTGTCGAACGCGTACGGATCATTGACCAACATGGGTGTGGTGAAGTTCGCTGCGCGGCATACCTTCATCATCAACCCTGATGGCAAGATTGCGCGGGCTTTTACTGAAGTGAATCCCAACAAACATAGCGAAGAGGTCCTGGCCGCCCTCACGGAACTGCAAAAGTAGCGGCACTCTTCTGGCCGAACCAGGGACGGAATGAACTACGACGCGATTCTTGTCACTTCGTTCGGTGGGCCGGAAGGTCCCGATGAAGTGATGCCATTTCTGGAGAACGTGCTGCGCGGCAAGAATGTTCCTCGCGAGCGCATGTTGGAAGTGGCGCAACACTACTATCACTTCGGCGGGAAGAGCCCGATCAACGGGCAGAACCGGCAGTTGATCGCGGCGCTGGAAATCGAACTCGCGCAACACGGACCACGACTTCCCATCTACTGGGGAAACCGAAACTGGCGTCCCATGCTTGCCGACACGCTGGCAAAGATGAAGGCGGATGGCGTTCGCCGCGCGTTGGCCTTCGTGACCTCGGCTTACAGTTCGTATTCAAGTTGCCGGCAATATCGGGAAGATATCGCACGCGCACAGGACGCTGTCGGAGAAGGCGCTCCGGTCGTGGACAAGATCCGCATCTTCCACAACCACCCAGGGTTCGTGGAAGCCGTGACGGACCGCGCGCAGGCAGCATTCGCGCGGATTCCAGCAGAGCGGCGTAAGTCTGCTCACCTCGTGTATACGGCGCACAGTATTCCGACGATGATGGCGCAGGGTTGCGATTACGAGAAGCAGTTGCGGGAGACGGGCCGGTTGGTAGCTGAAGCGCTCAGACACGACAATTGGCAATTGGTTTACCAGAGTCGAAGCGGCCCGGCGTCGCAGCCCTGGCTAGAGCCGGATGTTCTAGACTGCCTGCGTGAAATCAAAGTCCCGGGCGGAAGTTCTGACGTGGTCATCGCGCCCATCGGGTTTGTCTCCGATCACATGGAAATTCTTTTCGATCTGGATACCCAAGCGCGCGAACTCTGTGGGGAGTTGGGCCTGAACATGGTGCGTGCTCGAACGGTGGGCACGCATCCCAGATTCATCCGTATGATTCGGGAACTGGTTCTGGAACGGACGGAAGAGAGTCTCGCCCGGCCAGCGTTAGGCGTACTGGGTGTGCGGCCGGATTTCTGCTCGGCGGAATGCTGTCCTTCAGGCCGGCCAAACCGCTAACTGGCTGCAAATCGTGACTCCAATTCAAGATTCAGGCGCGGCAGGTACTTTCAGCAAGCGATTTGGACTTCACAGCCTTCCCGTCTGTAACCTTCCCACTATCTTCTGTAAGAAAATAAAAACTGCCTGTCGAGTTCGTGGTCCGATGTTCGTCGTCTAAATAGAGCGCAAACAGGGATTGAGAACCCGAAGATTCCAGCTCTACATAACTTAAGGAGACTTAAAGATGCGATTCATGGTCATAGTCAAAGCTACGAAAGAGACGGAGGCGGGAGCCCTCCCCGATCAGAAGATTCTTGCCGAGATGGGCAAATTCAACGAGGAACTAGTCAAAGCCGGCGTGATGCTGGCAGGAGAAGGTTTGCAGTCAAGCGCCAAAGGGGCGCGCGTGCGTTTCTCGGGCAGCAAACGAACCGTGATCGACGGCCCCTTCACCGAGACGAAGGAATTGATTGCCGGCTTCTGTCTATGGCAAGTGAAGTCACTGGCAGAGGCGATTGAGTGGGTGAAGCGCTGCCCCAATCCGCATAACGAGGAAAGCGATATCGAAATTCGGCAGGTTTTCGAAGCCGCGGATTTCGGCGCCGAGTTCACTCCTGAGTTGCGGGAGCAAGAAGAGCGGTTGCGCGCTGAGATCTCGAAAAAGAAAGATTGATCGCTCAAATAACTTCATCTTCGTGTCGATTTAACGGCGGCACGTTCGACGCATAGATAGAGACCGGGAATGGCAGTCGTCGCTGCCGGAGAACTCGGCTCACAACCAAAACTATTAGGAGAATGAACCATGAAATTCATGATGATCGTGAAGGCCGCTGAGAATCAGGGTCCACCGCCTAAGGCGCTGATGGACGCAATTGACAAGCTCGCCGAACAGGAGTCAAAAGCTGGAGTGATGCTCGGCGCCGGCGGGCTCGGACCGACTAACATGGGCGCGCGCGTCCGCCTTGCGGACGGGAAGTTGACGGTCACCGACGGGCCGTTTACGGAAGCGAAAGAAGTGATCGGCGGGTACGCGCAGTTTGAGTTGAAATCGAAAGAAGAGGCAGTGAAGTCGGCAGTCCACTTCATGGAGCTTCACAGGCAACACTGGCCGGGCTGGCAAGGGGAAACCGAAATTCGCCAGATGTTTGGTCCTGAGGATTTCGCTCAAAAGAAATAAGGCGCCGTGGGCTTGCGTTGCCCTGCCGAAAGATGATGTGATCGGTAGCTGTGACGGCTACCGATACGCATCGTGCGATTGACGCAGTGTGGCGGATTGAGTCTCCCCGGCTCATCGCTGGACTTGCGCGGATGGTGCGCGATGTCGGCTTGGCCGAAGATCTCGCGCAGGATGCCCTGGTCATCGCACTGGAACAATGGCCGCAGTCGGGCGTTCCGGACAATCCGGGCGCCTGGCTCATGGCCGCTGCCAAGAATCGTGCCATTGATCGCCTGCGCCGCAACCAGATGCTCGACCGAAAGCACGAAGAACTCGGTCGCCAGCTGGAGAACCGGCGTGAGGAGATCACCGAGGCGAATATGGCGGACCTCGACCGAGCGCTCGACGATGAAGTGGGTGACGACCTACTGCGGCTCGTTTTTGTTTCCTGCCATCCCGTGCTTTCGACGGAGGCACGTGTCGCTCTCACCCTTCGGTTGCTCGGTGGACTTACCACGGATGAGATCGCGCGCGCCTTCCTCGTTCCCGAGCCAACCATCGCACAGCGTATTGTTCGAGCGAAGCGCACGCTGGCGGACAAGCGTGTGCCGTTTGAGGTGCCACGCCGAACAGAACTTGCGGAGCGCCTCGCATCGGTGCTGGAAGTTGTTTATCTCATCTTTAATGAAGGCTACTCGGCGACGGCAGGCGATGACTGGATGCGCCCCGGTCTTTGCGAGGACGCGCTTCGTCTCGGGCGCATCCTCGCCGAATTGGCGCCGAAAGAACCTGAAGTGCATGGGTTGGTAGCGCTGATGGAAATTCAGGCGTCGCGGGCAAGGGCGCGAGTGGGGCCAAACGGCGAGCCGATCTTGTTGTTGGAGCAAAATCGGGCGCAATGGGATTGGATGCTGATCAGCCGCGGACTGGCGGCTCTTGGTCGCGCGGAGGAACTTGGCGGGCTACGTGGACCCTACGCACTACAGGCTGCGATTGCTGCTTGTCATGCGAGGGCGCGGACTGCGGACGAAACCGATTGGTCTCAAATCGTGGCTCTTTACGATGAACTCGGGCGGAGAACGCCGTCCCCGATCATCGAGTTGAACCGCGCGGTTGCGGTGGGGATGGCGAGCGGTCCACAAGCCAGCCTGGATCTCGTGGATGCTCTCGTAGCTGAACCTGCGCTGGCGAATTATTACCTGTTGCCCAGCGTGCGCGGGGACTTGCTCAAGAAACTGGGACGTTTTGATGAAGCCCGTTCGGAGTTTGCGCGGGCGGCTTCGCTGACAAAAAACGCACGCGAGCGGGCATTGCTATTGGAGCGGGCGTCGAGCCTTGGCGGCTAAAGCCGCGTCCAGAAATATCCGCTGATCGCAGCGGTAAACCGCTGCGCCACCCAAAAGCAAGATACAGGGAAGCATGAAAGGAAAACTTCGCCCTGAAATGCCCGGCACTTAGGCGAACTATTCGCCAACGCCAACGATCACTGGCGTTCCACGCGGAGCTTCGTGGGAGCCGCTCTCGGGTTCCAGAGTCACAACGAAAGTTTTGGCTTCCACTCCTTCCGGAAGTGGAGGATTGACGATGGTAGCGCTGCCGCGAGCGTCCGGCTTGAAGAGTCCCGCTGCAATGGGAGCGCCGCCGTTGGCAGGGAACAGCCACAGCTCGTAAACCTTCTCCGGCGGCAGCTGGGGCAGATTGCTGGCGAGGAAGATCAAGTTCCGATTGCGATGCTGGTAGATCGCCTTGCCGCGCGGCTGGGGCTTGCTGCGGGCACTGGCGAGCTCAATCTTCTGCGACGCTGGATCCAATAGAGTCTTTACGATCTCTTTGGTCTCTTGCAGTTCCGTCTGCTGGCCGACGATTTGTGAATGTAGGCCTGCAATCTCCGAGCTAAGGGAGGAGTTCTGGCGCAATAATCCGAGGCAGAGCAGAGCCATCGCTGCAGCTGCAGACCAACCGAGCACTGCCCACCACGAACGCGAACGGGGAGCAGGGGCCGCTACTGGTTTTGGGAAACGAGGTTCGGCGGCGATTGCTGCCATCAGCCGTTGGCGGGAACGGGCGGGCGGCTTTGGGCCGGCGGTCGTCAGCGAGAGCAGGCTCAGATCGCCGCGCAGGGACTCCAACTCGCGACGGCAAGAAGCACAGCCATCGAGATGCTTCTCGAGGGCGATGCGTTCGTCACCTTCCAGAGAGCCGAGCGCGTGCAGCGCCAGATCGTCCGCGAATTGTTCGTGTGCGCTCATGCGATCAATATTTTTCTCAGCGACAAAAGTCCCGTTCGTATTCTTGTTTTTACCGTGCCCAGCGGCTCGCCGGTCTTCTCAGCGATTTCCGTGTGGGTTAATCCTTCAAAATACGCCATCTCAAGAGCAGATCGTTGCGGCGACGGCATACCCTGCAACGCGTCTCGAACTTTTACCATGGCGCGCGAACGGTCCGTCTCGGATGCGAGATCCGTATCGACCGAGACGATCACGTCTTCGATATCGTCTTGCGGACGCCGCTTGCGAAGCGCGTCGATGGCGCGGTTGCGAGCGATCACCGCGAGCCACGCGGCCATGTTGCCGCGGCTGGAATCGAACGCTCCCGGGTTGCGCCAGAGTTGCATGAAGATGTCCTGCAAGACGTCCTCAGCTGCGCCGGTGTCTTGCAGGACACGCAGCGCGACCGCGTACACAATGGACGAAAAACGATCATAGAGAGCCGCCATGGCGCCCTGATCGCCCGACCGGATCGCCGTTACCAGCGCCAGGTCAGGGGGAATCGCGTTGGTCTCAGCGCTCGCCACGCGGATTCTTCGTCCTCCTGAAGTACGTCTCAAAGTGATCGTTGGATTGCAGCAAGCTCGACTCGCCTGATCATGCCGTTGCGGCCTTCAAAAAATAGCAGTCTTGGCGCTGGCGGGCAAGCTGAGGGTACAATTGCGCCTGCTTTACCGTGATTTCGAGGAGAATTGCATGAAATTGCCGGTGCGTTGCATAGTTCTTTCCATTTTGATGCTGGGAATGCCGTTTCTTATCCGTGCACAATCTGCGACTGGAAACTCTGCCGATCGCGAACAAATCCTGCAACTGGAGCGGGACTGGACGCAGTCCTTTGTCGCGATGGATGTTGCCGCCAACCAACGAATTGTGGCCGATGATTTTCTGGGCACGGAGACGGATGGAAAGCGAGTGAAGAAAGCTGACATCATCGCAGAAGTGAAAACGGGAGAGGCGCTGGTTTCCAATCGTTTGAACGAAGACGATGTGACGATTCGCTTTTATGGCCAGACGGCCGTGGTCAATGGCAGTGAGAGCTGGAAACGCAAGGACGGTAAGACGGGGCGCTGGGTCTGGACAGATGTCTTTGTGAAACGCAGTGGCAAATGGCAGGTGGTGGCGTCGCAGGATTTCGAAGTAATGGATAAGTAATCGTTCACAATATGTTGAGATGATTACGCTTCGCGCTTGGCAGCGCGCGTCATCAAGTCTTCGATCGCTCGTTGTGGAGATTTCCCGTCTTCGAGGATCGCATACATCTGTTCGGTGATCGGCATCTCGACGTTTTTCTTCCTCGCCAGTCCGACCGCGGCTTTCGTCGTGAAAACGCCTTCCGCTACGGTGCCATGCATACCGGCGATGATGTCGGCGAGTCTTTGTCCCTTGCCGAGTTCGACGCCCACACTGCGATTACGAGACAGATCGCCGGTGCAGGTAAGGACCAGGTCGCCCAGGCCAGCGAGTCCGGCCATCGTGTCGAGGCGGCCGCCGCAGGCTACGGTCAGGCGTGCGATTTCGGCGAGTCCACGGGTGATCAACGCAGCTACCGAATTATGTCCCAGGCCGAGCCCGGCGCAAACTCCAGCCGCAATCGCGATGATGTTCTTGAGCGCTCCGCCCAGTTCGACTCCGATTACATCGTCATTGGTGTAGACGCGGAAACGGGAGTCGTTAAACGCCTCTTGCACGATGCGCGCTAGTTCTGTATCGACGGACGCCACCGTAACCGCAGTCGGATCGCCGCGCGCAACTTCCTTGGCAAATGATGGCCCACTCAAAGCGCCGATACGCGGAGTGAAGGGAACGCTGCGGAGAGTATCCGTGATGACTTCCGAGATCCGCAGAAGAGTTCCATCTTCCAATCCCTTGGTGCAGCTGACGAAGAGCATTTGTGGCTTAAGGCTGGGTGCCATGCGCGCAAACAATGATCGGCAATGTTGCGATGGCATGACACTGACCACGATCTCGGCGCCTTCCACGGCATGGGACAAATCTCCAGTGGCATGAATGGAGTCGGGGAGCGTAAAGCCGGGCAGAAACCGCTCGTTGACGTGACGCTGCTCCATGCTCTGGCAAACATCTGGCTCATTTGCCCAGAGACGGACTGTATGCGCGCCCTTTCTGCCGAGAACCATGGCTAGAGCCGTTCCCCAGGCGCCTGCTCCGATAATTGCGACGCGGCTCATCGTGCTCGCGCCCCTAACTTTGGTTCGGTGCCAGCGGCTATTCGTGCGATATTCTGGCGATGTTTCCAGATGATCAGGGAAGATGCAGCCAACATGAGAAGAATCGCGCCGGGTTCGACCGCCTCACGTAGTCCCCATGCAAGAAGCGGAAGAGGCGCAGTCGCCACGACCGATCCCAGAGAGACGTAACGGAAGATGGCGACGACCACGACAAAAATCCCGAGCATACAGAGGATCGACTTGGGAGCGATCATGACAAACGAGCCGAAGCCGGTCGCCACGCCCTTGCCTCCGCGAAACTTCAGCCACACGGGGAACATGTGTCCGACTACGGCAAAGAAGGCGGCCGTGGTCAGGACGAGTGTCTGGTGAGGATGCGCGATGAGAATCCTGGTCAGCACCACTGCTGCAATTCCTTTACCCGCGTCAAGTAGAAGGGTCGCGACGCCCAACGCCGGCGATTTGCGCGCGACGTTGGTGGCGCCAATGTTCCCACTTCCGCTGGAGCGCACGTCTTCGCCTCGAAAAATGCGCACCAGCAGGTATCCGAAGGGAATGGATCCCAGCAGATAACTGAGTGCCGCGGTGATGACGAAAGCATTCATGTGAGCGTAGTAGTTTCAGTGCAGCGGAAAGCTTTGCAGTTTCGTGTATTTCGATCCGCTCGGCGAGAGTTGACTCTGATAAAGAAAAAACTCGCGAGCGGTCATTGTACCGAAGTCGATCTCGCGGAGGGCTGCGAGCCGTTTCTGCAACAGGGAAAAAGTAGAGTTTGCCCGATCCCCTTTGCGCCACCTGGGTGCGCCGGAACCGCCGGCGGCTCGAGCCAGTGTCAAATGCGGGCTGAAAGGGCGTTCTTCGCGAGGAATCTTCAGCGCCCCGAGTGCTATGTCGACGTTGTGCGCCAGGACCTCGAGTGCTTCGCCGGCCTGAATGCCGATCCAAAATACGCGGGGCGCCGTGGCTGTGGGGAAGAATCCGTAGCCACGGAATCGAATTTCCATGCTGTCGCAGGAAACGCCGCGCAGAGTCTCCTTGATTGCTGCAACTTGTTCTTCTCTTTGCTCGCCGATGAATTTCAGCGTGACGTGAAGCGACTCCGGCCGAACCCAGCGTGCTTCGGGAACGAACTCGCGAACTCCGTCGAGAAAGCGGACAATCTTCTCGCGAATGCTGTCTTCAAGATCGATGGCCACAAATATTCTCATGGATATTCAGGTGGTTCCTCGATTGTGCTTCTCGCGTCAGCGTCCTGCAAATTCACGATAGCCGATCAGCCGAATCGATTGTTGATCCAGGAATTCCCGCAGTTCCGGCGACGTCAACAGTTCGCGCTCCCGCTCGCGTGACGCAAGCAGCCGAGTGTGTGCCGACCGCAAGTCCGCATCGTCGTAACCGGGATGGCAAACCAGTTCCCATGTACCGTCCGGCAAGTCGGTCAGTGCCTGGCGAAGCAGGGTAGCGTCGAACGAACCGGTTTCGACCACGCCAAGTGCGCCATCCGGAGTTGCGAGGCCTGCTCGTTTCATTTTTTCTTTGAAGCGCAACGAGAAGGTATTCAAGAGGCGAACCTGTCCATAGCGTTTCCACAGTCCGGGATGCCGTGAAAACAAGCGCGGCCGCAGGGAACTAGCAGGGACGAACGGGTTCCGAACCGCAGGCACGCCGGTGATCCGGGCGGCCTGAACGAGTGCATGGAGGATCGGCGGAAAGATGTGGGTATGTTTGTGGGTGTCCAGGTGAGTGACTTGCAGGCCTGCCGCATGAAGCTGCTTCACTTGCGCCACGATCTCATGTACCAGTTGATCGGGGTCGAAATGATGCAGCATCGCCCTGGCGGCCACAGACGAAATGCTCGAATGAAAACGGCTGGACGGCCCGCCGCGATGCGAAAGCAGAGTGGGTATCTCTTCCTGCCTGGAAAGCGGCGCGCCATCCACCAAGACAACGTGACATCCCACCGAGAGCCGAGGTGAGGAGCGAGCCAGTTCGACGCCGTCGCGAAACGCGGCTCCACTCGCCATCAACGTCGCTGAAGTAACGATCCCGCTCGTATGCGTTTCACGAATGGCACGGTTGATGCCTGCCGTCATGCCCAGGTCGTCCGCATTCACAATCAGCCGTCGCACGGAGAGAGTGTAGCAGCCGACTTTACTTTGGCGGTTGCGTTTGCAGGCTGCACGATTTGACCCTGCTAGAGGCGTCCAGTATTCTCAATTTGGGCGCCATTCACGTTGTGTCGATGAGTCCGCCCACCCCGCGACGCGGGCGGTTAGCTCAGTTGGTTAGAGCGCCTGCCTTACAAGCAGGAGGTCGCAGGTTCGAGCCCTGCACTGCCCACCAGTCATTCTCAAGCTCCCGATGTGGCTAGTCATCAATCTCAAAAAATGGGAGTACGGGGCTGAATTGTGTTCGAGTCTCGCGACGATAGGTGGCGATAAAGGGCCGTGTAAAAGCTATTGACGCGCGCCCGGCGCGAAGTTATGCTCCCGTGATTTCCGGGACTGATTCAATCGGTCCAAGCGACTCCCCCGCGATTCCACGGACTCAAGGTTCTTGCCTTCCGGAGGCTTCTATGAACAGCGAACACGATGTGCCTCTTGGCGGGGCTTTCTCACGGAGCGTTCTTGCGGCCTTCATCGTCCTTGCTCCGCTGTCAATGCTCGGACAGGTAGCACCTTCAACCCGCGTGGCAGGGAGCCTGCCTGTGGCACAAGCAGTGGACGCGAACACTGACCTGTTCTTGCCCGCGGTTGCGTATGACTCTGGCGGGCCGCGATCATCGTCCGTCGCGGTCGTGGACCTGAATGGCGACGGTAAACCAGATTTGGTTGTCGTCAACAATAACCCGGAGCAGGGCGTGGATAGCACGGTTGGCGTCATGCTCGGCCGTGGCGATGGGACGTTCAAGCCGGTGGTTCTCTACGACCTGGGACTAGGCGGTGCGAACACAGTTGCAGTCGGCGATTTGAATCACGATGGTAAGCCCGATCTTATTGTGGCCAGTTCCGGCAATGTCAGTGTGTTGCTGGGCAACGGCGATGGTTCCGTCAAAGCGGCGGTGGTCTACGGTTCGGACGGCAGGCTGTACAGCGACGGATCAGTTCCCCCGCTGATTGCAGATCTCAACGGAGACGGCAAGCAGGACGTAATCGTCGTGAACCAAACCGATCAAAACAATCAGAATGGATCCGCGGCCGTTTTTCTGGGAAATGGTGACGGCACGTTGCAAGCCGTGAAGGTCTACGACTCCGGCGGTTTTCTTGTCAGTTCGATCGCTCTTGCCGATCTCAATGCGGACGGCATTCAAGATATTGTTGTACTGAATTGCAGCCTGGCCGGATCAACTGCGTGTCCCGGCGATGTCGCGACCGTGGGTATCCTGTTGGGCAAGGGCGACGGTACCTTCCGGGCGGTCACAAGCTATCCCCGGGCCGGATTGGGAGCAGATTCATCTCCCGTGGTGGTCGCGGACGTGAACCGTGATGGCATCCCAGATCTACTCGTCGGAAACTCTTGTAAGTTCGTGAAATCCCATTGCGCTTCTGATGCCTTGGTGAGTGTATTCATCGGCAAAGGTGACGGAGCTTTCCGGAGCGCGGTGAATTATGACTCGGGCGGCGGCAATGTCTTTTCGATCGCGGTTGCCGACGTTTACGGTGATCAGAAGCTTGATCTGGTCGTGTCGGATCGCGATGCAGTTGTGTTGCGGGGAAATGGAGATGGGACTTTCCTTTTTCCGGACACTTATGGAAATCTGGGCTACACATCCGGCGTTGTAGTGAAGGACCTGAATGGCGACGGAAAGCCTGATTTGATCTCGGTTGGAGTCACTTCGGTCAGTTTTGTTTCCGTATTGCTTGGAAATGGCAGTGGTTTTTCGGCGCCGCTGTTTTTTCAAACAGCCGGTTTTGGAATTGTTCTACCCGCTATCGAGGATGTGAATTCGGACGCGAGGCCTGACCTGATCGCCGTGAATTTCTGCAACGACAGTTTCTGCAGGGGGCCTGACGGCAGCCTCGGCGTTCTCCTCAATAACCCAGGTGTTGTATTCAACAGCACCACGACTACGGTGACTTCCGACATTGATCCGGCTCCTCTGAACCAACCGGTTACCTATACCGTCAGGGTCACCAGCGCGACTGGGAATCCACTGCCAGGGCAGGTTGTGTGCTTCGCCCATCCGAAGAATTATCTAAGTCCCTTTTTCAGCGGGACACTGGTGAACAACCAGGCAATTTTCAGCATTCAATACAAGACGCTCGGTACCCACCGGGTCCAGTGCGAATACATGGGCGATTCTGTGAATTCCGGGAGCATATCCCTCAATCTTTCGGAGTACATTCGACAGCTTCCGGTCGGATCGAAGACCATACTTACCACCTCCGGTTCTCCGTCGCACGTGGGCGAGTCCGTGACCTTTACCGCGTCGGTGACGTCGAATTTTGGAAAAATCCCGGATGGCGAACTGATCGCGTTCTATGACGGGGCAAAAGCGCTCGGCTCGGCGCCCGTATCCGGTGGAACAGCAGCATTCACCACGTCGTCGCTATCCGCGAAAAAGCACACGATGAAAGCGGTGTATGCCGGGGATTCAACGTTCCAGATGAGTCATGGAACCGTCATCCAAATCGTGGAACCGTAAGAGCAAAACCACGCACGGCAGATGCTTGATCTGTCGAGATCCATCGCGCTTCTGCCAGCGCAGTAGTCATCATTGCGGTAGTGGTTGATAGATCGCCATGCCACCCGCAACTGACCTTGGCAGGCTGGGCCGGAATCAGAGTTGGTGTAATTGCTTGTTAACGTTACCCACTATGGCGATAGAGATGGCATGAACGTGCAGTCTAAAATTGCTCTTGTAGGAGATTCCAACTCTGTTTGAGACAACGGACGATTCAACCCTAATCCGCAGGATCATAGTAGGCCTTATAGAATTCGGCACTGTGGCATTGCGCCCTTTTAGGTCGCAAAGCAACATGGCGACATCTTCTAAGCGGCTTCGTGGCCTTCTACGTTGTCTTCTTCCTTTGGGGCCACTTCCTCGGTTATCGAAGATGGCACCCGGAGTTCCATATAGTCCGCGAAACGTTCAGGAGTTCAGCAATTTCGGCCATTCCACTAGCTCTTGGAGCAACTGTCTCTTCCTATTTGTTTGTTATTGCGGGAAAGTAATGGCTCTGCGTAGATGTCAACTCGACCCCGCACGCTGAGGGCAGTTAGTTGGTGCTAAGGCCTGTTTACAATAGTTACGCTCTGGTAAATTGGAGACTAAGGAGATAGCTATGAAGAAAATTGCGTTGTATTTGTGCCTGTTAACTCTCTGCAGCGTGACACTGCTGGCTCAAACCCGAGGCACTCGCATAGTGCATACAAAGGAGAAGTCAGGGATCCACGTGCCGGCGCAGGAAGCCCCAGTTGGTCTAACGAAGATTTACAACAATCTCGGCAAGAAGACGGATGCCTACTACGACCAAAGCGGTTGGTTCATTGGTGGGTCGTACAGAGTTTCTATTGCGATACCTTTCACGCCCAAACTGGACTCCCATGTGTCGCAGGTGCAAGCAGCGATTCAATACGCGGGCTTCGGAGCTAACCAGGTCGATCTGAGTGTCTGGAGCGACAATAATGGCGTTCCCTCCGGGCGACTGGCCGGACCGGTGACGGTAACCAACCTGCCTGTCACTGGTACTTGTTGTACTCTGGCCGTGGCTAATTTCCCACCTTTTGCGGTGACCGCAGGAACCAAATACTGGCTGGTCGCGGGTGTGCCTCTGAACGGCCCGGGTAGCGACTTCCAGGGGCTATGGGCATTTGTTCCCAAAATCGTCCCTTTTGCAGAGTCGCTTCAGGCGCTTAACGATTCGTGGACTGCAATGTCGGCCAATGATTTGCCTGCTGGTGCAGTGTTGGGGACGATCCCATAGCAAAGTATTCGCAGCGCATTCTGCCTCGACAGTCCGCAGAAAGAATGGTCAATTCTGCACTGTGAACGCATGGTTGTTGTTAAATCGCCATATCACCAACAACTCGACTTGGCAGAATGTTCAGGCAGTTGTTCGTGAAATCGCCTGGTTACATCAACAATGCTTTAGAATCGCATCGCCGTGAGTCTTCTCATCGTTGTCGCCGAGACGTTCGAGTTCCAGGACGGAACGCTACACCTCGCTCCAGCGGTGCCTTTCGCGATCGTTGAGAACTTGAAACAAGGCGACCAACTCGAATTACTACGCCCCGATGGGACCTCGGTCAAGACTAGGCTCCACTGCTTTGATTTTCTCGTGCCTAGCCGCGAGAAAATCGGACTCTGTCTAAACAAGCCCCTGACCAAGGCGGACATTCCGGCAGGTACCGAAGTCTGGACAGTCGCGAGCAGCGAACCGTAGTTGGTGTAAACGCCTGTTTACAACAGTCAAGCTTCAGGCACAATGTTCTCGTGAGAAACGATAAGAAATTCGGGTTAATCCTTTTCGCCTTGGGCATCGTGTTGATCCTTCTTGCAGCTTGAGCGATGCGGGGTAGCGGGTGAGGGTCTGGCGGGCTCTGAGTGTTAACGCCTGTTTACGCCAACTGGCCGTAGAATAGCGCCACTATGAGTATTCTTCGCTGTGTTGCTTTCCTGTGTTTGATCCAACTGTTCGGTTATGCTCAAGCTCCGCAGGAGCATGGCCTTGGTTTGTCGAGGCAAGCCGGAGTTACTGTTCGAAGGTTCTACGAGCAACTAGTATCTGATCCCGTCGAGGGCATTCCGACGCCGAAGAGGATGAAGGTACTATCCCCTTATCTAAGCAGCGCATTGATCCATAGAATCAACCAGGCACGTGCCTGTCGTGATGATTGGTTTCGCCTGCACCCGAAGAATGACGAAAAGGCACCGTCAACGTGGTTTGAATTCGGACTTTTCTCGGGTTTCGACGATCGAGGTCATCCATATGCTTTCCAGATTGACAAAACGGAATCGGAGGCCGATGGCTCTTTTCGCGTTTACGTGAGGCTAACAGAAGGTCCGGCGAAAAGACCGTGGAATTGGCAGGTTGCAGCCGTCGTAATGTCGAGAAATGGGCAGTTTGCAATCGACGATGTGATTTTTCTCGGAGATGAGAATATCGGCACTGAGAGTCGTTTGTCAGAAGTCCTTACGACCGGATGCGATGGCCCCCATTGGGTCGCGAATGGCAAGAACGCAAAGCCTTGAGTTTGCGATCCAAGGAAATGTCCTGACCTTACAAACATTGAGGCTCAGTAGGGCTGCGCGGCGGTGTCAGTCCCAGACAATCAGACTTGTGTGATAGTTGGCGATAAATCGCGATTTCACTCGTTGACCCGAACCGGCCAACTTCACCGCTTGTCTCGAACGGATTGCTTGATGAGGTACCAGCCGTACCAAAGGAAAGCTGTTGTCATTGCCCCGGCGAAGATTAGTACCAGCAAATCCGCAACCCCAAGCTGCGATCCCTGGAGTTTATGAAGCACAGCCACAAATATCGCAAGGCCACTGACTACAAGGCCGATGCCTAGCAAACGGTACCCTACGACTTGGACTGCCGGAATTTCGCGTCGGGAACGCACCACGCCATCATTCTATAAGCGGATCATCAATTGGCGTAATATCGCCGTTACACCAACAACCGACCCCCCAGTCAGTCTTCAGTCATTGAGTAACAGCACGGCGGCAGTGCCGCCTAGTCCATCGAAATAATGCCACGCTGCATGGCTACGGTTGCGGCTTCCGTGCGGTCCTTCACGTTTAGTTTTTCCAAAACATGGCTCACGTGGAGTTTGACCGTGATTTCCGCAATGCTGAGTGAGGCCGCGATTTCCTTGTTGCCCCATCCTTTTGCCACCATGCGAAGTACTTCCAGTTCGCGAGTTGTGAGCGAGCGATGTTGAGTTCGGGCAGCCAACAACTGAGCGACGGCTGGGTCGAGATAACGTCCGCCGGCAGACACTTCCCGTATGGCCCGCAGGAGTTCCTCGCGCATCGCACTTTTCAAGGTGTAGCCTCGCGCTCCAGCTTGCAGGGATCGAAAAATCTCTTCTTCTCCCGAGTGCGTGGAGAGCATCAGAATCAGCGCGTCGGGGAATTCTTCGATGATCGCAGCTGTGGCCTCCGCGCCGCTGGTACCGGGCAGGCGGACATCCATGATGACCAGAGTGGGCTGATGCCGGCGATAAGCGGACAGAGCCGCGTCGCCGTTGGCGGCTTCCGCAATCACCTCCATGTCAGGTTCGACATTCAGGGAAGCGGACAGCCCCATGCGCACCATGAAATGATCATCCACCACCAGAATACGTATGGGTTTTGGGTTCGACATCGGATATCGGTTGATCCTGGGAACTTACTTCAACAGTAACCTGCGTGCCGCGTCCGGGTTCGCTTTGAACCTGCAATCGGGTACCCAGTGACTCGGCGCGCTCGCGCATGTCCAGCATTCCAAAATGCCCCACCGCATTGGACTGGTCGGGCACAAAGCCACAGCCGTTGTCGCTGATCTTCAGAGTTACGCTTTCCAGCCCGTAGCGCAGATCGATCTGCATGTGAGAAGCATGGCCGTGCTTGACGGCGTTGGCAACGGCTTCCTGGCCGATGCGTAACAGGTTCATTTCGATCTTGCCGGCAAGGCGGACTGGCGTTCCACTCACGTTGACCTCGATGCCCGCCGCATTGCCCGCGATCAGGGGGCGCACAATCTGGCCGAGTGCATAGGGCAGATCGCCTTGTTCCAACAAATCGCACCGCAGATCCCACACCGAGCGGCGTGCCTCCACCATGCTGTGGCGGCTCATACTCCGTGCCGCGTCGAGAGCTTGAAAGGCGACGGGCGGTGCTTGCCGGAAACAATCTACGGCTAAGTCCAGCTGCATCGTGATGCCGGCCAACTCCTGCTCCAACGTGTCGTGCAGCTCGCGGGCGATGCGGTTCCGTTCTTCCAGTACTGCGCCATGCTGCAACTTCTGGCGGATGACGATCATCTGTCCGCGTACTTTGCGGCTTAGCACGAACATACCGGCCAGCACGACGACCAGGATTCCGCTCATGATGCCGACCAGCCAGAGCGCGTGCCGCAGGTTCCACCAGGGAGGAGATTGCAGGATCGTGATGTCCTGTGTTGAGCGCAACAGGATACGAAAAGATTGTGGGACTGACCAAAGGCCGCCGTTGCTGACCAGGCAAATACCCACAAGGCGCAGCTTGCTGTTCACCGGAATGTCGCGAGAAGGATCGAGTGGTCCGGAAGGGTCGATCAGGGCGTCAAAAATAATGTCGTCTTGCTGTAAGCGCAGGTGCCGGCCGTCCGACTCGTCATCGAGTCGAAGCAGAGTAGCGTCGGCTGTAACCAAAGCCCCGTCAAACTGTTCCCAGGGGATCGTGACGTCTAGCTTGATTGGTTGCGGAGGCGATGCCGAGCCCATGCGGTGAAACACTGCGTCCTCGAGCACAGGCGCGGAGGATCCCACCGCCGGAAACCCAATCACGTCGACGAGATCGCCAATGTTGAGTTTGGCGGACTGCTGGGTCAGCACGCGCAATCCCTGGCCATGGTTCTGGATGAAGAGTGTTCGGCCCGGTTGCTGGTAGGTCACCGTACCCTGCACGCGGACACGGTGCTGCGGTCCGCCGCCAGGAGAGAAACGCATGAGAGAGGAGAAGGGAACTTCTTTCGCCTGCATTTCGACTTTGATCAGGCGCAGGTCAGGAACGTAGAACAGCACGCCGATCAGTTGCCGCTGCGTATTGAACAGGCTGCCGCAGACTCCCTCGATCAGGACTTCACTGTCAATCCAGGATGAAAAATCCTGCTCCTGACTGATCGGGACACGAACCGCAAAACGGCCGCCTCCGGCAGCAATCGTCATAGCGAGCACGGTTTCCGGCCAGGAATTGCGATCGATGGAAACAGCCCGCACGATTCCGCGAACGCCTACCCATTGACTGTCTTGCTGTCCGCCCGCCAGTTCGCCGAAGGGGTAAATTGTGGTTGCAGGCAAATTTCCTTTGCCGATCACTCGTATTTTCAGCTCGCGGATCACAGGTGCGTATTTACCGGGGCCCGTGACTCCTTCCAGTTCGATCGAGTCTCCAAAATGATGATCGAATTTTGGAGACTGACTTCCCTCAACGTAGATGCCAGCGGAGGCGTCCTGTACAAAAAAGTCGGGAGAAGGAACATCGTCGGTGATCACTCCACGGATCTGGACGGGATATCCCTGGGCTGCTTGCTCCGGACTGAGTTGCCGTATCTGACTTGCCTGGGTCAGCAGCGGGAGGGGATGTGCATTCTGCTGTGACCACACCGTCCCGCTCAGCGCGAGCAAGGCGATTGGAAACAGAGCCCAACTCTTAGGAGAGCGTCGGATTGGAGACGGTCGTGACAAAGAGACTTTCTTCTAGTGCCGCATGTACGTCGAAGACCGCGCTTTTGAACCATTTCCTGCCGGTCACGAACAGTCATCTTACTCCCTGTTCACGATACAGAGGAAAGCAAGAGCTTGTTGCAGCCCGCCGAATCAATGTTCCTGCCGTTGCAATAAAAAAGCCCGCGGGTGGCCCCGCGGGCTGAGTGCAAAGACGCTAGAAGTAGAACTTGGCGCCCAATTGCAGAACGCGTGGACTGCCAACGCCGGGGTTGTAGGTGTTGGTGTACTGTCCCCAGTTCGAGGCTTTGGAAATTGCGATAGAGTCGCCCGTTTGCCATTGGAAGGGGAAGTGATCCACGTTCACGTTGAAATTCTTGGAGTTGAAGTTTGGATGGTTGAATGCATTGAACGCTTCCAGCCGAAGCTGGATGGAATAGCGTTCGCCGAACGGAATGTTCTTGAACAACGACATATCCCAGTTCTGCAATCCACCGCTTCGGAGAAAGTCGCGGGATCCACGGATCGGAGGGCCGACCGTGGGGGTGATTGGATTTCCGCTGCCATCAATCGCGTAGTAGTACTGGATGGCGCCCCACATGTTGGAGCCATCCACAGCGCCTGACTCGAACGCCCAACCGTTCCCAGTATCGGCCGGTGTGCCTGACATGAAGTTGGTCACGCCACTCAGTTGGTAGTTGTCGGTTAGATAGGACAGCCATTTCGGTCCGCCGAAATGCTTGCTGACGCCGGGAATGTCATACACATAGTTCGCGGCGAATACGTGCGTGCGATCCCAGCCCGCCGCACGGTAGTCGAGCAGGGCATTGAATGGGTTTTGCGTGTCCTGATCCGAGGTTGCCGTGGTCAAAGACTTCGACCATGTATAGACAGCGCCGAAAGTCAGGCCCTTACTGAAGCGGCGCTGCAACGAGACTTGCAGCGAGTTGTAGTTGGATGTGCCGTCGAATTGCAGATACGCAATTTGATCGTATCCCTTGTAAGGCACGAGCGGGGCGTTCGTATAACTCGGCCTGCCATAGGCAAGGCTGCCGCTGTAGTTGAGTCCCGCCGCTGTATAGATTGGATTCAAGCCGGGCTCGACGTCTGGAACCACGCCGCCTTCGAAGTTGGCGGGGTCCTGTGCTGCCCGGGTGAAAGCGTAGCCGTAGGGAATCGCGTTGATGTCCCGTGACGTTACCAGGTGGCGGGAGAGTGTGCCCACGTAAGCAACGTCGAGGGTAGTGCCGCGAGCAAGTTCATGCTGGATGCCGAAGCTGAAGCTGTACACCGTTGGAACCTTACCGTCTCGTGCCGCACCAACGATTCCACCCAGAACGCCGTTTCCGAAATCACCCTGCAAGGTCGGAAGGTTGGCGATATTGTTGGCCGCTACTTGTGCTTTTCGTACCAGGGCCGGGTTATTGAAAACAGGGTTGAAGATCAGGTTGCCCTGTACGCGATCGTGCATCATGCCAGCGCCGCCGCGAAGGATTGTCCTGTGGTTGTTGAACAGGTCGTAGGCAAATCCCAGGCGGGGTTCCGGCATGATTCCGCGGCTGTTCCATCCGCCGGTCGGGATTTGATTGCCGGCGGTAAACCGAATGCCGTTCAGAGGATCACCACCCGCTTCAGGATCGATGGTCCCGCCGGAAGTGATGGTTACCGCATTGTTCGAGTCATAAGCGTTAGGATCGAAGATCGCGATCTGATTCTTGGCATCATATTGCGGAGGAATCCAGGCAAACCTCATTCCGTAGTCGAGAGTGAGGCGGGGCGTGATCTTCCATGTGTCCTGGAGATAGAACTCAAGTTGGTTATAGCGGAAATATCCAGTGGGACGCGCGGTTGACTGATCAAAGCCGTTGAACTCGCCGATTAGCGCGCTGGCAAGAGGATCGCCTTTTGTGCAAGGGCCGTCGGGGCAAGTATCGGGCGCGGTCGGCCCGACATCGAAGTTTATTTCACCATTGATATTGCCCCACGCGATTTGATCCTTGCGGTTTCGCTGGTAGAACATCCCCCCCTTTAACGTGTGGTTTTTCAGGACCCAACTGAGGTTGTCGTTCACGTTGATGGTCGTGTTCGCTTGTTTCCACGGAGTCGCACCGAGGTAAGGTCCGGGGAAATTCGTTCCCGATAGTCCGCCGAAGTGCATGTCGGGAATGGAATCTGCCTGGGTGAGGGGGTACAGCAGCGGCATGTCGATTCCATTCTTGCCAACTGAGATGTTTCCACCCACGCTCTCAGCCAGTGAGAGTGTGTGGCTAGGGCCGATCGAGAATTCATTCAGGATGTTCGGCCGGATGGTGCTGACCAGGTTGGCGGAGAAGTTCCAGCCGGGGTGTTTCTGGGTGCAGCCGCCGGCGAACTGAATCGATGTCGAACAGGCAAAAATACCGAACGGTCCGGGGAATGGAGTGAAAGGAGACGCATCATTTTCGCTGTTGTGAATCCAGCGGCCATACAAGCGCTCATTCGGGGTGAGTTGGTAATCGACCCTGAGGATGTCTTCGCGACGTGGAGCATGGGCTGAGTATGTGGTCGAGAAATTGAAATCTTGTCCCGTTCCATATCCATCCACGTTGGGCAATGGATACAGGTTGAGTATTTTTTGAACGTTCTGGAATACCTTGAGCTGCGCGTCAGTCATCCCATCGGTGACGATCTTGTTGTTGACGATATTCGGACCCGCGATGGCGATCTGTTTGCCCTCACCGTCGGTGGACTGCGAAAAATCACCCTGCCGTTCCAGGGCCGTGGGCGTATAGAAAGTTGTAGTTGCGCCCGGCACCAATTGCCGGAAGAACTCCTGGCTCCAGAAGAAAAATAACTTGTCTTTCTTGATGGGACCACCCAACTGGTAGCCAACGTAGTTGTAGCGATATAAGCCTGGGTCGTTGTGTGGCGGATTTGCGATCGGATCCTTTGGATGTAATTGGTTGTACTTATTGAATGGTTCGTTCGAGTTCAATCCTTCATTGCGATGGAAGAAGCGTCCGTTACCGTGCCACTGGTTGCTGCCGCTCTTGGTAGTGATGGCGACCTGGCCGCCCGCGGCTTTGCCAAACTCCGCCTGGTAGTTTGAAGTCAGGATCTTCACTTCTTCGATCGCGTCCGGATTGATGGTGACGTGGGTCCCGCCATTGTTTCCTGTGTCGACGTTGGAAGCGCCGTCGATCGTGAATTCATGTTGGTTGGCGCGCGTGCCGTTGATGTTGTAAGAATCGATGCCGCCCGTGCCCGACTGATGCCCGTCGAACGTCCCGGACATGCCGGGAACCAGTTTCAAATAGTCGAGTACGTTGCGGCCATTCATCGCGACATCGTTCAATTGCTTGCTGTTGATCAAATCCGATCGCTCGCCCGAGTTCGACTGCAACTGGACCTGACCGGCGTCGGCACTGACCGTCACAGACTCAGCGGCCGCGCCCATCGTCAGCACAAATTCGCCCGCGTTCAGTTTGTCGGCAGCGCTCAAGGCGAAGCCTGAAGTTGCCAGCTTCTTGAAGCCGGAAGCCTCCACGGTGACTGTATAAGTTCCGGGATACAAACCTGGAGCGACGAAGTCGCCGGTTTCCGACGTCATGACCGTGCGCGTGAATCCATTGGCGGGGTTCGTGATCGTGACCGATGCGCCTTTCACCATGGCACCGCTAGGGTCTTTCACACTTCCGGAAATCGTGCCGGATGTGACCTGGGCAAATGAAGTGGAGCAGAGGACACTCCCAATCGCGAGTACTGCGATACAGAGTATGAGGACGGTCTTGATGCAGGGCGGACGGTTCATGATGTTATCTCCTTCAACGGACATGGTGCGCTCTCATTAAGTTCTGACACGATTCGCACCGGAATTCAGTGATGACAATCACACGATTGTGGAGGCAATACGACTGGAAAGCAGAGCACTCGCAGACGCGACCAAAGTCTATGAAACGAGGAGCAGCCTGTCTACCATACGATCGAATGGTGAGCGCACTATACGTTTGTATAGTTACTGAATCGGGTGCGGAGACGCGATCATGACATGACTGCTGTGTTTCGAATCCAGCGAGTCGGGCAGTATCTGATTTTTTCGCAGAACAAAATCGATTATGTACGCGAGGGAAAAATGCCACGCCAATCTACTCGAAGAAACTTTCTGAAGTTTTCGGCCGTTGGCCTGACCGCAACCGCTGCGGCCGCCCGAAATCCGTTTAAAGGAGGCGCAGCCACGAGCGCACCTCCAACCGGCGAGTTGTCGATGTGGGTAACCAATCAAAATCTGCGTTGCACGCGTGCGCCGGACATTTCGTGGAAGACATCTTCCGGCGGTTTCGCGGAGAACGTGATCACGATTGATCCGAAGAAACAGTTTCAGACCGTGCTCGGCTTTGGCGCGGCGTTCACGGACGCCGCCTGTTACATGTTCAACCAGCTCTCCACTCGTGTGCGCGCGCTGTTGTTCCACGAAATGTTCCACCCTTCCGAGTTGGGACTGAATGTCTGCCGCACCTGTATGGGAGCGAGCGACTACTCCACCAGCGTGTATAGCTACGACGAAGGAGAGGCCGATCCGACGCTGGAGCGCTTTTCGATCGCACACGATCGCGAATATATTCTGCCGATTTTGCGGGAGGCGCGAAGCGCCAACCCGGAATTGTTCCTGTTCTCGTCCCCGTGGAGTCCGCCGGGATGGATGAAATCAGGCGGCTCGATGTTGGGCGGTTCGATGCGGCGGCGTTACCTGCCGGCGTACGCGCAATACTTCGTCAAGTTTCTGCAAGCGTATGCGGCTGAGGGCGTCCCGGTGCAAGCAGTCACTCCGCAGAATGAAGTCGACACCGACCAGGACGGTCGAATGCCCGCGTGCATCTGGCCGCAGGAATATGAAATCGAATTTGTTCAGCATCTGGGACCGCTGCTCGAACAGAACCAACTGAACACAAAGATCTGGATGCTCGACCACAACTACAACCTATGGGGCCGGGCCATCTGTGAACTCGACAACCCGGCAGTACGCAAGTATTCGAACGCGATTGCATGGCACGGCTATGTTGGCGGCGCCGAGATGATGAGCAAGGTCCAGACGGCGTATCCGGATGCGGCAATGCATTGGACCGAGGGTGGCCCTGACTACACTAGTCCCAACTATCTGACGGACTGGGCGTCATGGGGCAAGACATTTGCTGCAGTACTTCGCAATGGCTGCCGGTCGATTACCGCCTGGAACCTTGCGCTCGACGAGAAAGGCCGTCCGAATCTGGGACCGTTTCCGTGCGGTGGAGTCGTAACCATTGATTCGCAAAGCAAGGAAATTACGCGCAGCGGACAATATTGGGCGTTCGCACATTTTTCACGGTTTATTCGCCGCGACGCGAAGCGATTCGATTCGCAAAGCACTGGCCGAGATGTAAGTCATATTGGAGTAGAGAATCCCGGCGGCCGGCGTGTCTTGGTTCTTTCGAATACTGGGGCCGACCAGACAGTGACGGTGCAGATGGATACCATGCAGGCGGCGATCAGCGTTGCCAGGGATTCCGTGACCACGCTGGTGTGGGATTGATCGAGGAAGGGGCGCCTGGGCCTTGATCAACTGAGCTCCTAAACTTCCGCCAGTTCTTCTTCCAGCAACTGTTTGTTGTAGAGGTCCGTGTAATACCCGTTGAGAGCAATCAGTTCGTCATGGGTGCCAAGTTCAACGATGCTGCCTTCGTGGAGGACGGCGATCCGATCGGCATTGCGAACGGTGGAGACGCGATGAGAAATAAAAATGGTCGTGCGTCCGCGCATAATCTCGCGCAAATGATTGAGGATCTTGTCTTCAGTGTGGGTGTCAACACTGGAAAGAGCATCGTCCAGTACCAGAATGCGTGGGCCGCGTAGTAGAGCCCGGGCGATGGCAGTGCGCTGCTTCTGACCGCCGGAAAGTGTAATCCCGCGCTCGCCGACGGTAGTGTTGTAACTTTCGGGAAAGCTCTCAATATCCTGTGCGATGTTCGCGGCTTCGGCGGCGGATTTGATTTCATCCAGGCTAGCCTCGCCCCGGCCGAGCGCGATGTTCTCGCGAATGGTCAGGCTGAACAGGAACGTTTCCTGGGGAACAAATCCGATATTGCGCCGTAAAGTTTCGAGAGGGAACTCACGAATGGGGCGGCCATCGATCAGCACTGCACCAGATTCCGCGTCGTAGATGCGCGCGATCAGGCTGACCAGAGTCGTCTTGCCGCTTCCAGTCGGTCCTACAATCGCAAGACTTGAGCCAGCGGGAATGCGGAGGTTCACGTTCCGCAGAACGGAAACTCCGTTGTATCCGAAATTCAGATTGCAGAATTCAACTTCGCCGCGCAGCTCTTCGTGGGGCTGACCGTTCCCAGAACTCTCCGTGGCCTTGGTGAGTTGCGATTCGGGAGCGACGGGAGACAACTCAGAATTGTCAGCGATCTCCGGCTTCTCCAGAAATATTTCGTTGATGCGAACGAGTGAGGCGGTACCACGCTGGAAAATATTAATGACCCAGCCGAGCGCGATTACGGGCCACGTCAGTTGCGCCATGTAGGTCGTGAAGGCGACGAAGTCTCCGACGTTCATGCGACCCTGGATGACTAGGCGTCCGCCCATCCAGAGAACAGTGACGGCTGCAATCCCGAGCATGAGTTCGAGCGTCGGCCAGAGCATCCCCATCAATCTGGCCAGTCCCAGGCTGCGGCGGATGTATTCCTGGTTGGCAGCCTCGAAGTTGGCTATCTCAGCGTCTTCCTGCACGTACGCACGGATCACGCGGGCGCCAGAAAAATTCTCCTGCGCTCGGGCCGAAATGTCCGAAAACATTGCTTGAATTCGTTCGAACCGCTCGTGGATGCGGCGTCCAAAATATTGGATGACGATGCTGGCAACGGGCAGGGGCAGAAATGCGTAGAGCGTCAGCTTCGGGCTGATCGCCAGCATGAAGGCCAGTGCTCCGGCGGTAAAGACAATGGTATTGGCCGAATACATGATCGCCGGACCAAGCAGGTTGCGGACGGCGTTCAGATCGTTCGTCGCCTTGGCCATGATGTCGCCCGTGCGATTGCGCTGGTAGTAGGAGTACGAGAGGCGCTCGAGGTGCGCGAAGAGGTCATTGCGTAGATCAAATTCAATGTCGCGCGAGATGCCGATGACCACCCAGCGAGTCAGAAATTGGAAGATACCCTTTACGAGCGCGACGCCGATCACCATTAAGGCGTAGGTTGCTAGCTTCTTGGGTGTGACTCCGGCGTTCAGGCCATTCACGGCCCTGCGCAGCACTTGTGGAAAGAGAATCCAGACGCCGTTATTGAAGAGGACGCAAATTCCGCCCAGCATCAGGCCGCGACGGTAGCGCGTTAGATAGGGGACGAGCGGGCGTAAACTCTTTGGCACCATGCAGTGTAGTAGATGAGATTGTAGCAGCGGCGGGTGCGCTTTTTGACAGGGTGGGCCATAGCACTACGTAAGCGGAGGCTAGCAGCAGTGCCGTCCAGAGCCACAGCATGCCTTCCGCGAAGAATGTCATGCCTGCGGAGAGGATCTCAGCGAGATGCATGGTCAGCTCCGAGCTACGAACTCCAGGCTGTGAAAGATCATCGCAAATTCGTATGAATCGCTCACAGCTTGAGTCCCGGCAAAAGTGCCCGGTCGAGACGGATTGCCTCCCGCTCGGCCGGGGTGTTAGGAGAGAAGTCGCTTGCTTTGCGTCAAACTCTTACTCTTGGTCGTGATTCTGCATATGTTCGCTCATGCGCGATTGATGTTTCGCCTTGAGCTGGGCCAGCTTTGTTTTCTGCTCGGGCGTTAGGATCTGCATGAGTTCCGCGTGGGTGCGAGCCTTCTGGACGAACAGTTCCGTCAATATCGGAGTGTTCTGCGCCGCGAGTGCGCGGACTTTGGCTTCGTCAAACGTGCCGCTGTCTTCCAGGGCGCTCATGTCCTTGTGGGCTTGCATGAGCTGCTTCATGAGCGGCTGGACCGTGGCCTTATCCTTTTCCCTGATGGCCTTGGCCTGGTCTTGTTGAGCCTGGGTCAGGTCGAGGGCGTCGGAAAGATAGTTGAACATGTGGTCGCCAAATCCGAAATCACCCATCGATCCACCGTGGTGATGCATGCCCTGCGCCAGCGCGGCGGCTACTGCCAGTACGACTACCAAGGCGGTTCCGGCTGCGAAAAACCGAGTACGATTTACTTTCATGTTTCCTCCTGAGTCCGGGGCAGACCGGATTGTCATGTTGATAGGAACACGTCTTCGCAATGGACGCGGTAAAGAGTCGGTCAAGCGCGGTAAAGTTTTGTAAAGCGAATCCTGGAAGATAACGGAATACAATCACAAATCTTTACCGAGCGGTGCCCTGGCGCGGTGTTTAATGAAGAAGAATGAGCGGCGCGGAATGACGAACCGGAATATGGATTGTGTACTCGTGGTAGACGATGACATCGAGCTGTGTGGCTTGGTGCAGGAATACCTGACCTCGGAAGGATTCACGTCGGAGGCTGTCCACGACGGGGAACAGGGCTTGCAGCGAGGGCTCTCGGGAGAATATGCCCTTGTCGTGCTCGATGTGATGTTGCCGGGGATCAATGGCTTTGAAGTGCTGCGCCGCCTGCGCAGCGTGTCGAAGATTCCCGTCCTGCTGCTCACCGCGCGGGGAGAAGACGTCGACCGCATCGTCGGCTTGGAGATCGGAGCCGATGACTACCTTCCTAAACCGTTCAATCCGCGCGAACTGGTGGCACGCATTCGAGCGATTCTAAGGCGAGCCAAACCGAGCAAGGCTGCTGACGCCGCTCCTGAGATTCTCGCCGTCGGCGATGTGGAATTGGATCCTGCAACGCGCAACGTCTACCGCGCCGGTGCTCCGGTGGACCTGACTTCCGTCGAATTCAATTTGCTCGAAGTCCTGTTGCGGGAGGCGGGACGAGTCGTGACTCGCGAGCGGCTGGTTAACGCTGTTCTGAGCCGGAAGTTCATGCCATTCGATCGCAGCATCGATATGCACGTCAGCAAAGTGCGGCGGAAACTCGGCGACTCGGAGGAGAACGGCGACCATATCAAGACGATCCGCGGCGTCGGGTATATGTTCGCGAGGCCGGGAGCGAGGGCGCAGAAGTGAGAAGCCTGTTCCTGCGAATATTTCTTTCGTTCTGGGCGGCGGTCGTGCTGTTCCTTCTGCTGGCATTGATCGTGATTCGCGCCACAACCCCCGCGCGTGAACCGGGCGTCGAGCTGGCCAAGGCGCTCGCGGAAGCGGTCAACGCTTTTCGCAGTGGCGGGGAGCACGCGGCGGGCCAATACCTCGAAGACTTACAGCATGCGCAACACATCCGGGCCTATGTCTACGATCCATCCGGTCGTGAGATCACCGGCCGCCTGGCGCCGCCCTGGATAGAAGAGATGCGGCGCACCGGGCAGCACCGTCATCATTCCTGGATGGAGGCCATGATGGCGCCGCGGCTGTCCCGCCAGTCCCTGACCATCGACGGCCAGCCCTACATGATCGTTGTGGAAGTGTTTACCGGGTCCACTGTTTTTTTTGGGCCCCATGAAATCCCTGGCCTCGGCCTCACCATCCTTGTGATCTCTTCGGGCCTGGTGTGTTTTCTACTGGCCCGGTCGCTCACCAATCCGGTGACGCGATTGCGCAGTGCGGCGCAGCGGCTGGCGGCGGGTGACCTGACGGCTCGCACGGGAGCTCCCAAGGGCGGACGGCGCGACGAACTCGCACAACTCATGCGCGATTTCGACCGCATGGCGGAACGGATTGAAGCTTTGATGGACGCGCAGTCGCGGCTCCTCAAAGATGTCTCTCACGAGCTGCGGTCTCCGCTGGCGAGGCTCAGTGTCGCGCTCGGGCTGGCGCGCCAGAAGGCGGCTCCGGAAGCCGAGACTGCGCTGAATCGTATCGAGCTGGAAGCCGATCGCCTCAACCAGTTAATCCAACGGCTGTTGACAATTTCGCGGCTGGAAACCGGCTCCAACGGAATCCTGAAGAAGCGCCTCTCGTTGCGAGAACTGTGCGAGGCGATTGCCCACGATGCGGAATACGAAGGACAGGGACGCAGGTGTTGCGTCGTCGCGGAACCGACCGACGAATATTGGGTCGAAGCGGCTCCGGATTTGTTGCGCAGCGCGATCGAAAATGTGGTGCGCAATGCAGTCCGCTATACGGCGGCAGGTACCACCGTCGAAGTCCACTTGGAGCGGCGAATTGGGGATCAGGGCGAAGAAATTGCGATTCGCGTCCTCGATTCCGGTCCGGGCGTACCCGAGGAGTCTCTGCAACAGATATTTCAGCCTTTTTACCGCATCGACGATGCCCGCAATCGCCAAACAGGCGGCGCTGGATTAGGATTATCCATAGCCGACAGGGCAATTCGGTTACACGGCGGCCGGGTGCGTGCATCCAACCGTGTTGAGGGTGGTTTAGAGGTCGAAATCCGGATTCCAGCGGCTCCGGCGTTTGCTCTTCCCGCCCATTCCTGATACACAAATATGTTTCAGCTCAATGCTTCAATCGCCGTGATGGCAGGCGGGCGAACGCCTGCGGACGGGAAGCGGCTGGGAGAACAGATGTCGAAGAAAATATCCGGATGTCTTACGTTGTTGGCCTTCCTTGGCCTCACCATATTTCTTGTGAACTGCGGCAGTTCGTCCTCGCGGCCGGCAGGCCTGCTATACGTGCTCAGCCAGGGCGAGAATAACGTTGAGTCCTACGCGATCGACCTGGGCAACGGTAAGTTATCGCTCACGAACAAGAAGGCTGAATCCGACACCGCCCCATCCAGCATCCTTCTCGATCCGAGCGGCAAGGCTGCGTTTGTACTCAATGCCGGAGACAAATCAAACCCGAGCTCTCTCACGAGCTATACGCTTAACGACGATGGTAGCCTAAGCGCGCCGACCCCCACTGCGCTTACGGTTCAGCATGCGGTGGCCATGGCGCGCGACGCAGCCGGGACATTCTTGGTGGTGGTGAGCCAGGGAGCGATACCCTTACCGCCGGGCAGTTCGCCTTGCCCACACCCCGAACCAAACACCGAATGTCCCGCGTTAACAGTATTTTCAATACAATCCGGCTCCGCAACTTTGAGCCAGGTCGGCGATCCGTTTTCACTCGATTTCGTCCCAACGTCAGTAACGACTTCAGTCGCTGGAACCTACAACAATCCGAAGGGCGGCACAGTTGCGGGAACGCTGGTCCACGTTACCGGGAACCAAGATCTGGTGGGCACGAGCGACAACACGATTTCGGAATTTGCGGTACAAAGTTCCGGTGCGGTGGTTGGTCCGCTGTTCGGATCGCCCTACACGACCGCATCGGCTCCTACTTCGGTGCTTGCCGTGAAGACCACACCCACCGGCGGGGCGGGCGGCCTTTTCGTTTATGTCACCAATGTCACGACCAACAACGTGACCGTATATCAAGTTTGTACGGTGGCGGATGGAACGAATTGCACCACGGACGATATTCAGAATGGCAAGATGATCTCGGGAGGAGCGGGAATTTCGGTGGGTCTGGATCCGATTGCGATGACCGCCGATCCGACCAATCAGTTTCTCTACGTGGTGAACCACACTTCGAGTTCGGTCTCGGGGTTTCGGATTAATCCGACGACCGGCGCACTCAGCGCTTTGAATCCGTCGACCGTGTCGACGGGATCAGGTCCGGTTGGGATCGCGATGCACTCCAGCGGGAAGTTTCTCTTTGTATCGAATAACTCCTCGAGCAATGTGTCCGCTTTTAACGCTGACATTACCAGCGGGGCCTTAAGCAATGCGGTCACCGTAACGAGTTCCGCGCAGCCGGCCGGATTGGTGACCAAGTAAATCGACCGCAGAGACGGGGCTCGCAGGCTCCCCGTACCTTGATGTTTCGGAGGGCACGGCTTTCAGCCGTGCCGTTACTCGTCTACATTGAGTGGCGCATTAGCGCCGGCTTTCCCACGCAACGGGCTGAAGTTTCTTCGGGGTCCACTACGGCATGGCTGAAGCCATGCCCTCCCGATTTAAGTTGGAATCTGATTTAAGTGGGAATTCGGAGGATCAAATAGCCTCCGACAAAGGCGAAGACCAGGTCCGGTGACCATGCCGCAACTCCCGGTGGAAGCTGGCTCAGATTACCCATCGCTTCGAACAGGCCTGACACCGTCCAGTAGACGACTCCGATGCCAATCGCCGTGGCGACACCGGCAAGGGCGCCTCGCTTTCCCGCATTGAGCGCGAAGGGAATGGCGATCACGGCCATCACCAGTGTGATCAGAGGGTAGGCAAGTTTCTTCTGCAACTGTACGCGCAGGCGCACGACGTCAAAGCCGCTCTGTTCCAGGTCGTGGATGTAACGGCGCAATTCGTCATAACTCATTTCCGACGACTGCTTGATTTCCTTCTTGAAGTATCCCGGCGTTTCGGCAAACACCGGGAACGTCGCCACATCGAACTTGCGGTAGTCCTGAATACTCGACCCGTTGAGTGCGCGTTCCCATCCCTGTTCGTAGAGCCAGCGGGACATGCTCTCGGACCAGTGTGCCCGTTCTGCCGTCACGCGATGGGTGATCTGGAAAGTGTGCGGATCGAATTGAAAAACCGACAAACTGCCAAAGACGTCCCGATCAGGATCGAAGAACTGGTAGTAGTAAATCGTCGAGTTCTCGCCAAAGATCCACTTGCGATCGGGCCGCAAGTAAGTCTGGGCTGGTTTGCCTTTAATCAGGTTGCGAAGGGCGTCCTGGCGTTTGTTGGTGTAGGGAAGATAAATCTGATCGGAAAGAAAAAGAATTCCTGAGACCAGCGTGGCCGCAATCAGGACCGGAACAATGATTCGATACAGGCTGATGCCGGTGGCCTTGATCGCGGTGATCTCGTTCGAGCGCTGCAGCAGTCCGAAGGTGACCAGCACGGCGAGCAGCATGCACAACGGCGTCGTGTTGTAGAGGAAGTACGGCACGACATTCAGCAGGTACTCACCGACCGTCAAAGGAGAAACCTGGTTGCGGAGGATGTCTCCCAAAAGTTCAAACAGGGTGAACACGAGCAACAACATCATGAACGAAGAGACAATCAGTCCCAGATAGACTGCGAAATCCCGGAGCACGTAGTCGTCGAGGATCGTCGGAAAGTGCAGGTTGAACAATCGCCAGCGGCGTGACAGGCGATCGGCGGTACTTTCGTTCTGGATGGAGAGTGCAGGTCCCGCGCTCTGCCCGGAAGGTTTTCGCTTCCACATTTTGAACCAGGACCGGAAGACCGAAAGATCAATCGGGCGGCGCTCGGATCGCCAGAGCAGAAAGAGTCCAGTGACAAGGAAGACAATATCGGCCATCCATGCGCCGACGCCGGGAGGAACCCGCCCCTGCCGCGCCAGCGAAACTCCGATCAGCGAAATCGAATAGTAGGCAAATACCAGCAGGATCGTCAGAACAAAGCCGGTAGATTTTCCGCCGCGCTTGGATGAGAGTCCAAGTGGAATCCCAACCAGCGCCAGTACCAGGCACGCGGTGGGCAGTGAAAGCCGGCGATGATATTCGAGCAATGCCCAGCGTTGTGCCATCGGATCGGGACTGTGAGACTTCTCGAGCAATTCCGCGACTCCCATTTCGCCGAGCGTCGGCGGTTCGGGTGCTTGTCCATTCTGCGCGGCTGGAATCTGAATCGGGATGTCCGTGGTCGCGAACGTTGAGATCTGGTATTGGTCCGGATTTTTGGGATCAGTCTCGTGGGTCGAGCCGTCAACGAGATGCAGGTCGAGCGTGTCTGGCCCCTGGCTGGACAGAATCCCCTCACGCGCAAGCGTGATACGGGGCGCAGAGGGCTGACTTAAATCGGCAAGAAACACGCCCTTCCAGATGGCGGCACCCGAAGCGGCTTTGACATCCTGGACGTAGAGAACGTGCTTAGCGAATCCCTCATAGAAAACGCGTGGCTGAATTTCAAATGATGCTTGCGAGGTTTTGAGCTTGGCTTGCAAATCTCCCAACGCAGCGAGAGATCGAGGTGCCAGATAAACGCTGTTGCCAAGGGCCAGCATCCACGCGCCGATGACGAAGATCAGGATCACGCGCAGGAATGTCCACACGCCGATGCCGCTGGCGCGCATCGCGGTGATTTCGCTGTCTGCTGCCAGGCGGCTGAGTCCAATCAAGATGCCGACCAGCACTCCCATCGGAATGGTGTAGGTAAGGGCTACGGGAACGGTGAAGAAGAATACTTGGGCAACGCTGGGCAGCGGAGCACTGTTGCGGACTACGAGTTCGAGAATGCGTCCAAGGTCGCGCGTGAAAAGCACGAACGTAAAAACTGCCGCGCCGATCAGCGCGTGGGAGACGACTTCGCCCAGGATGTAGCGGGTAAGGATGCGCATCCGCAGTGTTGTGAACTCATTGCGAGTCTAGCATGCGGGAATGAAGGAGAAAGTGCCGTTTGCATTCCACGTGGGGTTCATCAGACAATGCCCGGTTGCGGTATGTGGCGAGGTTTGGCAGATTCGAGTTCAGGAGATGGGAATTGATGATTCGTCGCACAGTCGTATTAATTGCTAGCGGTTGCCTGGGGATGCTTTCGTGGGGACAATCCCCGTCCGACATGAAGCCGGTCACGGACAAGCTGGCGGCGTCGGTCTATACCGGTCCGTCCATGGCCACGCTGCGTGAGCTAACCGACACCTACGGAGGACGGCTGACCGGCTCCCCTGCCTATCAACGTTCCGCCGACTGGGCGGCTGCCAAGTTCCGCAGTTATGGGATCCAGAATGTTCAGCTCGAGCCATTCACCATACCGGCTGGATGGCAGCGCGGGACAGCCAGCGGCGCAATGATTTCCCCGATGTCGCGGCCGCTCTCGATTGCATCCCTAGGCTGGTCGCCCTCGACTCCCGCAGGCGGCGTGAAAGGAAACATCCTGGTCGTTTCTGATGTTTCTGCCGAGAAGCTTAAAGAAACCGAGCAATATCGTGGAAAGATACTGCTGATCGACACCAGTAAGATTTTCGCCGAGGGATACGCAAAAGCTCTGCCCAAACTCGACGCGGCATGGCCGATATTTCAAAAAGCTGGCGCGCTCGCGGTAATCACTACCGATCGCGAAAAGAACAACGTCCTGAATGCGCATGACATGACGTGGGGCGCAAAACTGCTTCCATTGCCAGGAGCGGAAATTGGAATGGAAGATGGAAAGTTGATCGAGAGGGAACTCGACCATGGCCCGGTCGTGCTTCAGTTCTCCCTCCAAAATGAAACTGCAGGCGAGACCAAAGTAAACAACGTCATTGCTGAGATTCGCGGGAGTGAGCGTCCCGATGAGTGGATCCTGATCGGCGCGCACCTCGACTCATGGGACTTCGGTACCGGCGCGCAAGACAACGGCGCCGGAACGGTCAGCGTCCTCGAAGTGGCTCGCGCGATGACGACCCTGGGCAAGGCTCCACGCCGCACTATTCGTTTCGCCCTATGGGGCGGTGAAGAACAAGGTCTGCTCGGCTCCTACGCGTATTCGATTGCCCACCAAAATGAGATGAGTCACTGCGTCGCACTGCTGAACACGGACAACGGTTCGGGACATCCCAAGGGCTGGAAGGTAGAAGGCCGGAAGGACTTGAAAGAAGCCATGCAGCCGTGGAGTGACGGACTGCTCAAGGACCTGAGTGGTGGGGAGCTCTCTCTGGAGACGACCTACGACACAGATCACGGTCCGTTCGTGCTGCAAGGGGTTCCGGCGCTTGATTTGTGGGTTGATATGGCTGGATATTTCCCGGTCCACCACAAATCCAGTGACACAATCGACAAAGTCGACGCGCTGGATTTCAAAGCGGGAGAAGCAATCGTCGCCGTGACGGCCTACGCGGTCGCGCAAAGTGACAAGCCGATCGCAGCCCACATCGACCATAAGGCGGTCGGCGACATTCTGAAAGATGCGAAGCTGGATGACCTTCTGACCTACGTGGGAATTTGGAAACCGTAGCCACTTGCAGCGCCGGCACGCTGCCGGCGCTACCACCTAGGACTTCTTCAGGAACAGCGCTCCCAGCGGCGGCAAAGTCAGGCGCAAAGAGTGTGGGCGACCGTGCGCGCTTTCGTTGAGCGCTTCGGTGCCTCCCATGTTTCCAATCCCGCTGCCACCGTATTCGCGGGCGTCGCTATTTAGGATTTCTTTCCAGTAGCCGCCCGACGGCACTCCGACTTTGTAGCCTACTCGTGGCACGGGTGTGAAGTTGCACGTGATCAACATGGCGTCGTCTTCAGACTTGCCCTTGCGCAGCAGGGAGATCACGCTGGCGGGCGCGTCATTGCAGTCCACCCATTCGAATCCCTGCGGATCGTTGTCGAAGTAGTGCAGGGCTCCTTCACTGCGGTAGGCGCGGTTCAGTTGCTCCATCCATGACTGCAGTCCGCGATGCAGCGGGCCTTCCAGCAGGTTCCAATCGAGGCTGCGATCATGCGACCACTCGCGATACTGGCCGAACTCACAGCCCATGAACATCAGTTTCTTGCCGGGCTGCGCGAACATGTATGCGAACAAGAGGCGGAGGTTGGCGAACTTTTGCCAGTCGTCGCCCGGCATTTTGTTGATCAATGAGCCTTTGCCGTGGACGACTTCGTCGTGACTCAGCGGAAGCACGAAGTTTTCGTGGAAGGAATACAGCATACGGAACGTGAGCGAGTTGTGATGGTACTGGCGGAAGATCGGATCATGCTGAAAGTAGTCGAGGGTGTCGTGCATCCAGCCCATATCCCACTTCAGGCCAAATCCCAGACCGCCCAGGTGAGTGGGGCGCGAGACCATCGGATACGACGTGGATTCTTCGGCGATGGTTTGAATTCCGGGCTGCTCTTTGTAGCTCTCGGAGTTGAATCGACGCAGGAAGTCGATCGCTTCCAGATTCTCACGTCCACCGTACTGGTTGGGAATCCACTCGCCTTCTTTGCGCGAGTAGTCCAGATACAACATGGACGCGACGGCATCAACGCGCAGGCCATCGATGTGGTATCGCTCCAGCCAGAACATCGCGCTCGACATGAGAAAGCTGCGGACTTCGGCGCGACCGTAGTTGAAGATCAGCGTTTTCCAGTCTGGATGAAAGCCCTGGCGCGAATCCGCATGCTCGTAGAGATGCGTGCCGTCAAAGTATGCGAGTCCGTGCGCGTCGGTGGGGAAGTGCGAGGGCACCCAGTCGAGGATGACGCCGATGTTGTGCTGGTGCAGGTAGTCCACCAGGTACATGAAATCCTGCGGTGTGCCGTAGCGCGCGGTGGGCGCGAAGTAGCCGGTGGTCTGGTATCCCCAGGACCCGTAGAACGGATGCTCCATGATGGGGAGAAATTCCACGTGCGTGAAGCCCAGGCGCCCGACGTATTCGGCGAGGCGGGGAGCGGCCTCGCGATAACTCAACGGGCGATCATGCTCTTCGGGCACGCGCATCCACGAACCCATGTGGATTTCATAAATGGACATCGGGCTGTGCAGCGAATTACGTTCCGCACGCTTGCCAAGCCAAGCCGAGTCGTTCCATCCATACTCGATATCCCACACCACCGACGCGGTGCGCGGCGGCTTTTCCATGAACAGCCCGAAGGGGTCGGCCTTGTCCACGCGGTGGCCATGTTGGTTCGACACAATGTGGAACTTGTAGCCCTCTCCCTTGCCGATGCCGGGCACGAAGCCTTCCCAGATGCCCGAGTTTTCACGGGGATGGAGCGGATGAGACGTGTGGTTCCAGCCATTGAAGCTGCCAATCACATTCACGCTGCGGGCATTCGGCGCCCAGACGCTGAACACTGTGCCCGACACGCCCTTCGACTCAACCACGTGAGCGCCCATTTTTTCATGCAGGCGATAGTGACTGCCTTCGTTGAAAAGATATAGGTCCTCGGCAGTCAACAGGGATACGTCGTAACGGACGGGATTGGCATCGGGGGGTGCGAGTTTCGGGCTCATGGTTGTCGAGGCGTCTAGTGTATTCGAATACTCATCAGGATATCGCGGACGGCTATGCCATACTGGAAAATTGCCGATAAGGTAGACAGACCCACGGTATGGCTCAAATTCGAGTTGTCGTTCTTTGGCACCAGCATCAGCCGTTCTATAAAGACCTGGTTACAGGGGAGTACCGCCTGCCCTGGACGCGCCTCCATGCCCTGAAAGACTACTACGGCATGGTCAAACTGCTGGACGAATTCCCGAACGTCCACCAGACGTTCAACCTCGTGCCTTCGCTGGTCACGCAAATACAAGACTACGCTTCGGGCAACGCGCAGGATCCTTTTTTGCAAGTGGCCTCCAAGCCGGCCAAGGATCTGTCCGCCGAAGAGCGGCGCTTCGCCCTGCAATACCTGTTTCAGGCGCATCCCGTGAATGTGATCGGGCGCTATCCGCGCTACCGCGAACTGTGGGAGAGGTTTCATAGCTCTGGAGATTCTCCGGAACGCGCAGAGAAGCATTTTCAGAACCAGGACTATACGGATCTCCAGGTTCTTTCGCAGATCGGCTGGTTCGACGAGTACTTTCTGCAGGAAAAAAACATCGCGGAACTGGTTCGCAAGGGACAGAACTACTCGCTGGAAGACCAGCGATTTGTCATCGAGACGGAACGGGAGCTGGTGAGGCGGGTGATCCCAGCCCACGCCGATGCAGCGAAGAAGGGCTCAATCGAGATTTCAACTTCGCCGTTCTACCATCCGATCTTGCCACTCGTGTGCGACACCCAAGCGGGCGCAGCGTCGTCGCCGGGGCTGCCGCTTCCGCAGAGTCGCTATCGACGTCCCGAAGACGCTCGCGAACAACTGCTGCGCGGCTTGGACTTTCAGGAAAAAGTCTTTGGCATGCGTCCGACCGGAGTGTGGCCGTCGGAGGGCAGTGTTTCCGAGGAAGTGCTCGCGATTGCTCATCGCCTGGGCATTCAGTGGATGGCGACTGACGAAGGCGTGCTGGGTCGCACTTTGGGATTTCACTTTTCGCGCGACGGCTACGGGCATCTGCATTCCGACCAGGCCCATCGCCTCTACACGATTCATCGTTACGAGAACGCCGACGCTCGCATGAACATGATCTTCCGGGACCACACCCTGTCGGATCTGGTTGGGTTCGTGTATTCCGGAATGCCGCCGCAAGAGGCCGCCAATAATCTCATCCAAAAGATTAGGGAATGTGCGCAACCGCTTCTCTCGCATGGTCAAGACGCCATGATTCCGATCATCCTGGATGGCGAGAACGCATGGGAATATTACCCGCAGTCCGGGCGCGAATTCTTACGCCGCTTTTATGACGGTCTGGCGAAAGATCCGGGGATTGAAGCGGTGACGGTGACTGAGGCGATTGCTCGTCATCAGAGCTTTGGTTATCTGAATTCGCTGGTGCCGGGATCGTGGATCAACGCCAACTTCAACGTCTGGATTGGTGCGCCGGAGGACAACAAGGCTTGGGACTACCTCCATCGCGCACGAGAGTTTTATGCGGAGAGAGCGGCGAGCGCGAGCGAAGAACAGCGGAAGCTGGCCTTCGAAGAAATCCTGATTGCCGAGGGCAGTGATTGGAATTGGTGGTACGGCCCCGAACATCACTCTGCCAACGATCGCGATTTCGACGAGCTTTATCGCAAGCATTTGTCCAACGTTTACCAGGCGCTTGGAGGCACTCCGCCGGATTACCTGGCGCAACCGATCGCGGGCGCGGTGGCTCGCCCTTCATTCACTCCACAAAGCGCCTATATCCATCCGCGCGTCACGGGCGACATGGTTCGCTACTTTGAGTGGATGGGAGCTGCTCGCTACACGGCCGACCGGCGATCAGGCTCCATGCATGGCAAACAGTTCCTTCTGGACGCGGTACACGCTGGCATTGACGAAAAGTTCGTCTATGGCCGGTTGGATTTTGTTGGAAAGGTCCCGGAAGATGATTTTCAGGTCGTCGTCAACCTCGAGTCATGGGTGAACCACGGATCACCAGCTCGCCGTGAACTGCGCCTCGAAGCAGAAGTTCAGAAAGGCCGCATGATCTCGTGGAAGGTTACCGGCCAGGAGACGGACAAAGTATTGGCATCGTCCAGCGAACCCGGAGAGGTACGCGTCGCGCTGGCGCGCAATTTTGAATTTGGCCTGCCTCTCGCAGCGTTGCAGGCGGCGCCGCTGGAATTGCACCAGATACGAAATCCGTACAACTCGGAACTCGCGCTTCGCGTGCGCATGCGATTCAGTCTCTGGTCCAACCGTTTGCCGGTGGACGCATTGCCTGTAGAAGGATGGATCGATCTGGAATTACTGCGAGAAGAGGACCTGGTGGGGCAGTGAAAGAAAGTGATTAGTGGATAGTGATTGGTGGTTAGTAAAATTCCTGAGAACTATTCACTAACCACTATCCACTGGTTTTCATTGTCCGCTCGGATTCATCACCATCGGGCGATTCAGTTCCATTACCAGTTCGGTGCCCGCCGGAAGTGTTGCAGAGCGGTGTTTGGAGAGCCAGTGGGTTACGGTTGCTCCGGCGCCGATCGCGCCGCCGATCAGCAATCCTTTGCCGCCACCTGCGAGGCCGCCGATCAACATGCCAGCGCCTGTGCCCATACCGACTTCCGTCAAGTCCTTACCGTCATGGCCAGCGCCTTTGAATTGCCCTTCGTTATTGACATCGGTGCCGCGACGCATGCTGGTATCGACCAAGGTCGCGTTGAGCATGAAGCGATCCCCATTGGGTAGGACTAGATTCTCAGGGAAGAGCGCAATGGTCGGCTTGCCCGCGACGCGGCGAGGTTCGCTGGTCTGGGTGACGCGTCCCTGCACGGTCGTGCCGATCGGAATCACGGTCTTGCCATCGACGACGACAGGTTCCGTCAGGCGCGCCTGAAACGGGTCGCCGGCGTGGTTGCTGAAACTGGCAAGCGTGGTCTCAAGCTTCATCTTGAGTGCGGTGCCGGTAGGCAGGGAAGTTTGCGCGTAAGCCGCGCTCGTCAACAAAACCAAAGTCGTAATTCCAAGAAATCTCTTCACAGAACCTCCTCAATACTTTTGTTACGCCGGCGTCCGCCGGCAACGATGGGACTTTCCAATACGCTGCATTGACTGTAAGCCACGTGAATTGCGGGAACAACGGTGGAAAGGGCAAGAGAACCATCGAAGGCAACGGCTGTCCGTTATAATTTCCAGTCCCAACCTTTCGAAGAAAATATTTCAGACCATAAAGGAAGCAATCATGCCTGTTACCAGCATTACCGAAATTCGCGGACGCCAGGTGCTCGACTCGCGTGGCAATCCGACGGTGGAAGCGGAAGTCCTACTTGCGGGTGGAGCCAGGGCGCACGCGATCGTACCGAGCGGCGCCTCGACCGGAGAGCACGAAGCCGTCGAACTGAGGGACGGCGACGAGAAGCGTTACAAGGGCAAAGGCGTTTTGAAGGCGGTGGGAAATGTGAATGGCGAGATCGCAAAAGCCCTCCACGGCATGGACGCTGCCGACCAGCGAGCCCTTGATGCCAAAATGATCAAGCTTGATGGCACAGCCAACAAGGGCCGGTTGGGCGCGAATGCCATCCTCGCCGTTTCGATGGCCGCCGCCCGGGCCTCGGCAAATGCGTTTCAGCAGCCTCTTTATCGCTATCTCGGCGGAGCCGGTGCGAACACGCTGCCGACTCCCATGATGAACATCCTGAACGGTGGCGCTCACGCCGACAACAACGTCGACTTCCAGGAGTTCATGGTGATGCCGGTCGGCGCGCCGTCTTTTTCCGAAGCACTGCGCTGGGGAGTGGAAGTATTCCACACGCTCAAGGGCGTCCTGAAGAAACGCGGCTATAACACTTCGGTCGGCGATGAAGGCGGATTTGCGCCGTCGGTGAAATCGAACGTGGAAGCGATCGAAGTGGTGCTGGAAGCGATTCAGCAAGCGGGATACAAGCCCGGCAAAGATATTTCGGTGGCGCTTGATCCGGCGGTGAGCGAGTTGTATCAGGATGGTAAATACGTATTCAAGAAATCCGACAAGTCGGCCAAGACTTCCGCAGAGATGGCAAAGTATTGGGCGAAGTGGGTGCAGGACTACCCGATTGTGTCGATCGAAGACGGACTGGCAGAAGATGACTGGGACGGCTGGGCATTGCTGACCAGAGAAGTCGGCAGCAAGATTCAGCTCGTAGGCGATGACCTGTTCGTTACGAACGTCGAGCGCCTCCAGCTAGGCATCGACAAAGGCGTAGCGAATTCGATCCTGATCAAAGTCAATCAGATTGGATCCGTCAGCGAGACCCTCGATGCCATCGACCTCGCCCGTCGTAACGGATACACCAGCGTGATCTCGCATCGCTCCGGCGAGAGTGAAGACACATTCATCGCCGATCTCGCCGTCGCTACCGGCGCGGGACAAATCAAGACCGGCTCGGCATCGCGTACCGATCGCGTCGCAAAGTACAACCAGTTGCTTCGCATTGAAGAAGAATTGGGTAGCGCGGCCAGGTTCCTGGGACTGAAGGCATTGAACTACAAGGGATAAAAGTTATTGAGGAGGATTCTATGAGGCGTTCTCTCGTGATCGCGTGTTTACTCGCGCTATCGACGTGTTCGTTGTGGAGCCAGCAATCTGCAACTGCTGCCAATCAACCACCCTCAAGCGAGCAGGTCATGAAGTTCTTTGACATCATGCACCTTCGAGAGCAAATGCAGACCATGCTGCAAACCGAGCAAAAGCAAGTCAACATCATGGTCGGGGACATGTTCAGCAAGCGGATGCCGGACGCCACTCCCGAACAGCGGAAGCAATTCGAGAGCCTGATGAGTGATATGGCGAATGATCTTTTTAAGAACTATCCAATCGACGACTTGCTCCGTGACATGGTCCCCGTGTACCAGAATCATCTGAGTGAGGCGGATTTGGCGGCCATCGTCGATTTCTATTCGTCCCCGGTCGGCAAAAAGGTATTGAAGGAGATGCCTGCGATGACGGCGGAGGCGATGCGAATTTCCTATGCCCGCATGCAGCCGAAGATTGAGGATGCGCTGAAAAAGATGGAGTCGCGTGTGGATGCGATGGCGAACGACGAGAAAAAGAGCGGCACAGACTCGAAGCCTGCGGACCCCAAGAAATAGGGAACCCGGCGGTACTTGGCTGAAACGGCGAACCGATCTGATCTCACATTTTTTCCGCAAACGTACTTTCCTTATTTCTGTTGCCTGACTTAATCGGCGCACCGATGTGGCGCCGTCCGGAATGGCTGGTGGTCGAAGCCAGAAGCGAATAGCTAGGAGCTGATATTGCCTCATCCGAAACCTCTCGTTCTTATCATCCTCGATGGCTGGGGATACCGCGCTGAAACCAAGGCCAATGCGATCGCGCTTGCGCGCAAGCCGGTTTACGACCGGATGCTGCGTGAGTATCCGAACACGCTCATTCACACCAGTGGTCCGTTTGTCGGTCTGCCCGAAGGACAGATGGGCAATAGCGAAGTCGGGCATCTCAATATTGGCGCTGGGCGCATCGTGCACATGGATATCACGCGCATCGAGGTGATGATCCAGAATGGCGACTTCTTCTCGCATCCGGTGCTGCTCGACGCGATGAAGCATGCGCGCACGGGCGGCCGAAAGCTGCACTTGTTCGGACTCCTATCCGACGGTGGCGTCCATTCCCAGCAGACGCACCTCTACGCGCTCCTCAAGATGGCGAAACAGAATGGAGTGGATCGCGTCTTCGTGCATGCCTTTATGGACGGACGCGATACTCTGCCGACGAATGGCGCGGGCTATATCCAGCAATTGCAGCAGAAGATGCGCGAGTACAACTCCGGCAAGATTGCCACCGTGAATGGACGCTACTACGCGATGGACCGCGACCGGCGCTGGGAGCGCATTGCGAAGGCTTATAACGCGATGGTTTTCGGTCAGGGCGAGGGCGGCACCTACGTCGATCCTGTGCAGGGCGTGAAAGACTTCTACGGGAAAGGTGTGACGGACGAATTCATCGTGCCGTTCGTGTGCGTGGACAATCGCGGCGAGCCCCTGGCGAAGATCGCCGACGATGACGCCTGCATCTGTTTCAACTACCGCGCCGACCGCGTTCGCGAAATTACCCGCGCCCTTTGCCGCACCAGTGGATTGAATTCGCAGGCGGGCGGTGATCTGCCCGGCGCGGCTGATCTCAATACTGAACTTCCTGCCGAGCGTGGGCCAAAGAATCTGAAATACGTCTGCATGACGCAGTACGACCAGCACTTCAGCCTGCCGATGGTGATAACCCCCGAGTCGATGGCCAACATCCTGGCCAACGTGATGGGCGGACTCAATATGCGCAACCTGCGCGTCGCCGAGACGGAGAAGTATGCGCATGTCACATACTTCTTCAACGGTGGCGTGGAGCAACCGTTTCCTGGGGAAGAGCGCATCGTGGTGCCATCTCAAAAAGTGGCGACCTATGACTTGAAGCCGGAAATGAGCGCGGCAGGAATTGCCGACACTGTGGTGAAAGCCGCCAATGACGGCACGTTTGACGTCATGATCGTGAATTTTGCCAATGCCGATATGGTCGGTCACTCAGGAAAGATCGAACCGACCGTAAAGGCCGTGGAGACGGTCGATGCCTGCCTCGGCCAAATTGAAAAAGCGGTCCGCGCACGAGGCGGCGCGATGCTGATCACCGCCGACCATGGCAACGCCGAGATGATGATCGATCCGGCAACCGGCGGTCCGCATACGGCGCACACGACGAATCCCGTGCCGTTTATCGTGGCAGCCGCCGATGCATCGCGGTACACCCTGAAACCGAACGGATCATTGCGCGATATTTCGCCGACAATCCTTGGGATGCTCGGCGTCGACGAGCCGAAAGAGATGACTGGAGCCGACTTGCGTGTCCTACGAAAATAATGGACCGCCGAGACGCAGAGTGCGCCGAGGCAGGACGGCGTTGAAAAAATTGCCATCCTGAGCGAAGCGAAGGACCTGCTGTTTGTAGCTCCACAACTCTTTGGCGTCTCTGCCTGGTAAGCTGTTGTGCGCATGAAGCTGCTGATCTTCGTCCATCATCCATTTAACCTGTGGAATGCTCCTGGCTGGTTCGCGGAGAGACTGCGAACTGACTTTCCTTCGCTTGATATTGTCCACCTTTCCGACTACAAGCGCGTGGATGCCGAGATCGTGGACGCCGAGATTACCGTCACATGGTCTGTCCGGCCGGAGCAGATCAAGTCCGCGAAGAAGCTGCGCTGGATTCACTCTCCCGCTGCAGCGGTTCATCAACTTATCTTCCCGGAGTTGGTGGAGAGTGACATCGTCCTCACCAATGCACGGGAGGTGCACGGGCCAGTCGTTGCGGAGCATGTGATCGCGCAAATCTTTGCGTTGGCGAAGAAAATTCCCGACGCAGTGCGACTGCAGGCAAAGGGTGAGTGGGGTCAGCAACGCATGTGGGAGGAACTTCCACGCGTACGCGAAGTTGCGGGCGCGACCGTTGGATTGGTGGGCTTGGGTAGTATCGGCCGCGCGGTTGCCAAAAGTGCGAAGGCGTTGGGAATGCGCGTGATTGCCGTGCGGGAACATCCCGAGAAGGGAAGCGAGGGCGCGGATGCGGTCTTCGGACCGGACCAAATTGATGAGATTTTCCGTCAGGGAGACTACGTCGTGCTGGCGGCCCCGGTGACTGGTCAAACGAAGAGCCTGGCAAACGCAGAACGCCTCGCGTTGATGAAGACTGACGCGTGCCTGATCAATGTTGCTCGCGGTCAGTTGATTGACGAATCTGCACTCGCCTCGGCGTTGAGTGAGAAGAGAATCGGGGGCGCGGCCTTGGATGTTTTTCCAAAAGAGCCATTGACGGCCGACTCGCCTCTTTGGGATATCCCAACCCTCCTGATCACACCGCACACGGCAGCGCTAACCGACAAGCTGTGGGAGAGGCACTATGCGTTGTTCGCGGAAAACCTGAGGCGCTATGTCGGTGGCAAGGAATTGCGTGGGGTAGTAGATAAGAAGCGCGGTTACTAATGTAGCGATAGTTGCACGACACCCGGCGGATCTGCCCTAGCGCGTATCGATCCCGAATCCCAAAATAGCCGTTACCTCGACGGGCTCATTTCCCCGAAATGCGGGACGAAATTTCCAGTTCGGTAGCGTTGCCAGAATCTTCGAAGTTGTTTCCGCCGCACCCGGTTCGAGTACTTTCATATCCTTCAGAACACCGGAACGGTCGAGGACACACGCAATCACGACGCGCGTCGGTCGCAGGCCGGCAGGGAGATCCTTGCGGATGGGTTCTGGTTCGGTGAGAGGAACTCCTGCGGGATGCGATCCAGAGCTTGCGTCGGCATATTGCATGACCGCCATGCCGAGAGAGGTCTCGATATAGATCGAATAGTTGTCACCTTTCAGCAAGCCGTAGTAGTTAAACACGCCACCGGATCGTGACGTGGCCTGGATCGTATATCCCGAGCGCTTGTGATCGTTGGCCGACGACCGTCCCGGCCCAGAGCCAGCAGTTCCACCGGCGGGTCCGAAGCTGGGAAGAGTGATGCTGTTGCCGCCTTGCACGGACACGCCGGGCATCGCAGGTGCACCGTTGGTACCTTGTCCCGTGCCGCCGGTGCCTGGATAAGGGGAAATTCCCGAGCGCGCGTTGGGGTCGGAACCTGGGCCCGTCCCCTCTTTGCCGGCGCCAGAGTTCTCTCCTTGCAGGCCGCTTCCGGGCCCTGTGCCTTTTCCGAGGCCCGCTCCTCCGCCATTGCCACCGAGCCCTGTCTTTGCCGCGCCGCTTGGAGACATTGCGATCGCGCCGCTACTGGCATTCGGCAGTCCGACTTTGGATCCCGGTTGGTTGGACACCACAACACCTGAGCCTGCCGCACTGCCGTTAGCTCCGGGTGGAGTTACAGCTGTGCCAGGATCGAGGGGACTGCCGGTACCTGCTCCTTTGTTGCCGCGTCCACTTCCGGAAAGGGCATTGCCTCCTCCCAGGCTGGGTGGAGGCGGCACGACTTCGGTTGATCCGAGTAAGGATCCTCCGGAACGGCTGCCAGCCGTGCCTTTCAAGCCTCCGCCATCAGGGCTCACAGGAGGTGGGACAACTTGTGTCGTGATGCTGCCCGCTCCGGTACGCGACAGCGATCCTCCACCTGACATGCTGGGTGGTGGAGGCACCGGAGAGGGATGCACGTCTCCCGTCAATGAACCGCCCCAACTATTGAAATCACGACTGACCTGCGATGGCGGTGGAGCGACCACCACCGGTGCCGGGAGCGCAAGTTTTGGAGTGTCGGAACGGTCGCGCTGGGGCGATGCGACGGGCGGTGCAATCACGTTGGCGGTTTGCGTCAGAGACGAACGCGAGCTCGCCAGATCACGCTGCGCGTCGTTGGTGTTGGGTGTGGGCGCGATGACCGAGGGCGTGATCGACGTTGCTCCGCGCATTCGGTCGCGCTTTACGTCCGGCGCAGGAGCGATCACCGGTGCGTTCACCGTGGGTAAGGAGCGCGTGTTCGTGTGCGAAACTTCCGGCGCGGGCGCGATTACGTTAGCCATCAGGCTGTCCGGCTTGCGCGTCAAAGTGGAGTTTAGTTCCGGCGTGGGAGGCACCACACTCGGTGTCGGCAACGCCGGTGCGGCGAACGACGAGCGCAGGCCTTCGGTCGGAGGTGGTCCTGGTACGGGCTTGATCGCGAGCAGGTTGGCCACAGATGCGTCCGAGCGCGGCAGGTTCAGCTTCGGAGCATCGACCACTTTTTCAGTGGGTGTGCTGCCACGAGCGACCCGGATGGTTTGCGTGCGATGGTGAGATTCCCGGCCTCCCGCGCGTCCTGATTTGCCGGCTTGCGCCCCGCCGGCGTCTTCGGTCTTGGGAAGTTCGTCGCCCGTGTAATAGATGATGTCCCATTTTTGAACGGGTGGAGGCGTGTAGGGCTGCAGACTTGCAATTCGGGCGGGAATTACGATCAATAGAAATACCAGCAATACTTCGAGCGACCACGTGAGCAGCATCCCTCGGTACGGAAACATGCCGATGGGAGCTTCTCCGGCAAGGTGCTTGGGGGACTTGCTGAGAGCGGGACCGAGAGCAGTCTTGAATTCCTGCCAGGGCGAGGACCATTCCACCAGCAATTTGGGCGGTTCAGGCCATGGCTGCTGGTCAACATTCTGCGGGATGGTTTCGACTGTACTCATGCAGCTTCGGTATCGAGCGGACGCTCCATCAGGATATCGACTTGGTCGCCCAAAAGGGTGCCAGAATTGCGAATTGTGCCAGTCGGAAGTTCCAGCACTGACGCCGCCAGGACGCGAATTGCCGCCATCCGCCATGGCTTGAGCGACTCTTCCATGTGGATGACGATCCTTTCGTGGTCCAGATAGAGCACATCAATGGGGAAGCGCATGGCAAATGTGTGGACGCCATGGCACGGCGTAATCCACAAGCCCTGGCCGGGGCGGAAACGTGAGGCGTCAGTTGCCATCAGGCCGCGAAAACGGGTCCAGTGGGTTCGCGCGACCAGTAATTCGGTCGCGAGATAAGTACTGCGTGTACGGTTGAAAGCGTATCCCGAAGGCCCGTGGGCGGGCATGACCACTCCTCAACTTCGAACCGGATTCACTACTTCCCGCCGGAAATGGGACCGAGTAAGTGTATCAACTGAATAACAGCCGGCCCCACGGTGACGAAAATCAGGGAGGGCAGCACAAACAGGACCAGGGGAATGATCATTTTAACAGTGGTCTTGGCAGCCTGTTCTTCGGCTCGCTGACGGCGCTCGGTCCGCAGCGAATCGGAATGGACCCGCAGCGCCTGGGCGACGCTGGTTCCGAATCGATCCGTCTGAATCAAGGTACCCACCAAACCGCGGACATCGTCCACTCCCGTGCGAGCGGCGAGGTTTCTGAGCGCTTCGGCACGTGGCTTACCAGCACGGGTCTCTAGGTTGAAGAGATGAAATTCGGAGCTGAGTTCGGGGTGCGCGTGCTGCAGGTCATCGCCAACGCGCAACATGGCCTGGTCGAGGGCGAGTCCAGCCTCCACGCAGATCACGGTCAAGTCGAGCGCATCGGGTAGTCCCAGTCGAATTCGGCGCTGCCGTTCTCTCAGGGCCCGTTTCAAGTAGAAACGCGGCAGGAAAAAGCCGAACGCTGGAATTCCAACCAGCAAGAGCAACGAATCAACCCCAGAGAATACAAGCACGCCCGCCAGACCAAGAATCGCAAACAGAATTCTTGCCCCGAAGTAAAAACGGACATGACGGGCATCGCGATATCCGGCTTGAATCAACCAGGCTTGCGTTTGGGAAACGTCGGTAGGAGTAACCGGAAGCGCGCGACTGATCGGATCAAGCGCCTGCTGAATCCGTTCCCGTATGGCAGGCTTCTCTTCTTTTTTTGGCCGCTGCCATCCGATTTCACGAAGACGTGAACCCAGCACCGACGACGGCGCCATGGTCGCAGCGCCGAAAGCGAACACCACCACTACGATGGTGAAAAAAATCAGAATGGAGAGGGCCCAAATCATGAATCAGACCTGAATCCTGATGATCTTGCGGATCACAAAATAACCGAGCGTCTGGAGCGTGATGCCGCCCACGATGAGGGCGTGACCCAGGGGATCCGTGAATAGCGGCTGAATGAAGCTCGGGTTCATGACCACCATCACGACCACAATCGTCGGAGGCAATGCCATCAAGAGCACCATGGTCAGACGTCCCTGCGCAGTGTGCACGCGAACCTGGCGCAGAATCTTGAATCGTTCCCGGATCACATAAGAAAGATTGTCGAGAATTTCCGCCAGGTTGCCTCCGGTCTCGCGCTGCAACATCACGGCGGTCACGAAAAACTTCACGTCCACGAGTGGAATGCGTTCGGCAAGATTGATGAGCGCGTCGCGGACCGGAAGTCCGAACTTTTGTTCCTCAAAGAGCTGGCGAAATTCTCCGGCGACTGGCTCCGAGACTTCGCTGGCGATCAGTTCCAACGCAGTCGTAAAGGCGTGCCCGGCCCGGACAGCGCGAGCCAAAGTATCGATGGCTTCCGGAAACTTTTCTTCAAATTGTTGAAACCGTTTGGCGCGCCGGTGCGAAGCATAAGCGTAGGGAATGAAGAATCCGAGGATAAGCCCGGCCCATCCGAAGAATGGATTTCGGCCAGCGACCATAAAACCCAGCCCGAAAAAAATGGCCGACCCGATGCAGAACACCAGGAAATTTCCGGCTCGAACATTCACTTCGCCCTGTGTGAGCATCTTCTGGAGAATCGTCACGCGTTCGGAGCGGCGGAGAAAAGTATCGAAGGCCGGGATGCGGCTCAGCATCTCGTCGCGCAGGAGTTTCACGTCGACCGGCGCTTCGTCCGGTTTTTGTGTAGAGGAGAGCCGGTCGCGAAGGGTGCGGGCTTGCGATTGGCGCTGGTCGAGCAGACTCAAGACAGCAAATACTCCCAGAGTTACGACCAGGAATACCAGGAGAGCGATGGCGATCTGCATGGGCTAGACCTCCATCCGCGACTCGAACATGGAAGCGGGGAAGCGGCAGCCCGCCGTGGCCAACCGTTCCGCGAAGCGGGGCCGGATGCCGGTTGCACGGAACGCCCCGCGAACGCGGCCAGTTTCGTCGATCCCGACACGCTCAAAGACGAAGATATCCTGCATCGAGATAACGTCGGATTCCAGGCCGGTAATTTCTGAAACGGTAAGAATCTTACGGGTGCCATCGGAGAGGCGCGCCACCTGCACCACGGCGTGAATCGCGGCTGCGACTTGCTGCCGAACCGCGCGCTCCGGAATGTTCAGGTTGGCCATCGCGACCATATTTTCGATACGAGCCAGGGCGTCGCGCTGGGAGTTCGCGTGTACGGTGGTCAGCGATCCTTCGTGGCCAGTGTTCATGGCCTGCAGCATGTCGAAGGCTTCTTCACCGCGCACCTCGCCCACCACAATGCGGTCGGGACGCATGCGCAAACTGTTGATCACAAGCTGGCGCTGCCGTACTGCACCCTTGCCTTCAATGTTCGGTGGTCGCGTTTCCAGGCGAACAACGTGTTCCTGCTTGAGTTGCAATTCGGCCGCGTCTTCGATTGTGACGATGCGATCGGAGTTCGGAATATATCCCGAGAGCACGTTGAGAAGCGTCGTCTTGCCTGCGCCGGTGCCGCCCGAGATGAGCAGGTTCAGCTTGCCCTTGACCATGGCTGACATCAGTTCCAGCATGGGCTCGCTCATGGTCTTGTTATCGAGCATGTTGCGCGCGGTGACTGGATCGCGTCCGAAACGGCGAATGGAAAGGCACGGTCCGTCGAGTGCCAGCGGCGGGATGATGGCGTTTACACGCGAGCCGTCAGCGAGACGAGCGTCCACCATCGGCGAAGATTCGTCGACCCGGCGGCCGATCCGCGACACGATGCGATCAATGATCTGCATCAAGTGCTGATTGTCTTTGAAGGAGAAGCTGGTCAATTCCAGTTTGCCGGCACGCTCCACGTACACACGATCGAAACGATTGACCAGGATGTCGGAAACCGTGTTGTCCTTGAGCAAGGGCTCGAGGGGGCCGAGTCCGAAGATCTCGTCCAGAATTTCGCGGCTCAGGCGTTCGCGTTCGGCGAAGCTGAGAGGAACGGCTTCGCTGTTGACCGAATTACGAATCAGTACGAGAACTTCTTCGCGCGCGGAGTCCCCCTGGCTTCGCCCCAACTTCTCGAGGTCGAGCCGGTCCAGGATCTTCCGGTGCAGGTCGGCTTTGACCTGCTGGTATTCACTTCGCTCGAAGGCTTGCAGATTCGCCATGTTTGCTAGACCGTTTTAAATAAAGACCACGCCGTGCGCTTTGTTTCCGGATCGTCTTTGGTGAGATGCTCTGCCAGTCCGTAAATAGATCGCGCTATTTCTGTGTTGCTTTGCTGGATCACAGGGACGCCGCGGTCAATGGCCGCCGAGACCGCGAAGTATTGATTCGGGATGCGCCAGAGAACAGGCGCACCAATCGCAGCCTCTGTTTCTGCTTCGTTGAAGCCAGAGACTTTGCGATAGCGGTTCAGCACCAGCGCGAAACGATCGCGTGAACCGGTTTCACCCAGATATTGGGCGACGCGTCCGGCACTCCAAAGCGATGCGACGTCGGCATGTGCTACCAACAAGACCTTTTCCGATAAGTTGCTCACCAGCCGTGTGGCACTATCAAGCCGCGAGGATGCGTCGACGACGATGTAGCGAAACAGTCCCGCCATGGTGTCGAACAGGCGCGCAAAGTCGGATGCAGAAGGTTCGATGGGCGCTGGAGCAGCGGCTCCCGCGAGCAATTGCAATCCGCCCGGATGCCGCGCCATAAAACTATCCAGCAGAGAAGAGTCCAAGCGGTGGAGGTTTGTGACCGCGTCCGTAACCGTGAATGTCGGTTTGATATTCAGATGAAGGGCGCAGTGGCCGAGCGGCGCCAGGTCCACCAAGGCGATGCTATGTTGCAGCGATTGCAGAGCGAGTGCCAGATTGACCGCCACGGTCGTGGCGCCGCTTCCACCCTTGGCATTGACGATGGTCAGAATCTTTCCGCGTGAAGTTTCGCGACCAGGCTTGCGGCGCATCGACGTCTGGCGAACAAAGGCTTCCAGGAGATCGGTGGTAGTGGTGGGACGCTCGATATACTCGCGTGCTCCCGCCCGCATGGCGCTGACAATCAACTGGGAGTTGGACATGCTTCCGATGGCAAACACGGCCGCATCTGGAAGTTCCTGGTGCAGAAGTTCGATCGCCCGGAGAGCGGCCGACGTGCCGTCCGTAGCGATATCGACGAGAATCACATGGGGAGCAAAAGATTGGGTTCTCCGAATGACACTGTCAGTGGCTGCGACCGGCAAATGGCTCTGACTGCACACGGTGCGCGCCACGCTAGTCCCATCCACCAGGACCTGGAGCACAGCCCGCTGGTCATTGTCGGTGGCAAAGACGGCTACGGACAACTCGGGCATAACTCGACCTTACCACCTTCCCCTAGATTCGTTTCCCACAGCGTCGCGGCTCAGAAAACGCCTATTTCTTTGTGCCTTCCGGCTTCTTGCTGTCAAAGCTTTCTTTATCCAAGAGCGGCTGCGGATTGACCGGCGTTGCGGGCGACTGAGAACTCGGAGATACCCGTCGCGCCGTACACACCACCATCAACTCACCCCGGCTCTTCTGAATGCTCTTACTCTTGAAAAAATTGCCCAGCACAGGGACGTCTCCCAGCCATGGAACTTTGCTGGTGATGTTGGTCAGGCGGTTGTCAATTAATCCGGCAATGACGAAACTCTGGCCGTCCTGCAGTTCAAATTCGGTGTCTGCCTTGCGCGTGCTGATGGCGGGTACGGTGGTTCCGGCGACGGTCACGGAGTTCGTAAAGTCCAGCGTGCTGACCTCTGGCACAACCCGCAAATGGATATTTCCGTTGGGCTGAATTATCGGAGTGAATTTCAGGCGCACGCCAAATTCGCGGAACTGGATCGTCACAGTGGACAATCCTTGCGCGCTCGGCTGTGCCACGGGGAAGGGAAATTCTCCGCCGGCCAGAAAACTTGCTTCCTTGCCATTGACGGCGATCAAATTCGGCTCGGCTAGTATCTGCAGCAGGTTCTTTTGCTGCAGAGCGCGGATGACAGCTCCGATGTTGATGTCGGTGCGCGCGATAAACAGGTTGAGAAAATCGTTGACGCGAGTAACGGGTGGAGTCAGCGTCGTGGTCGTTGTCTGGGTGTTGCCGTTGGTCACAGTTGTTTGGGCAGTGTTGCTGATACCAAGGCCGCCAAATTGACCCGTCTGGCTGAGGCCGACGGTGTTGCCCAGTCCCGGCATGAATAAATTGGCGCCAAGTTGGACTACCGCAGACCGATCGACCTCGGCGAATTTCACTTCCAGAAGAACTTCCTGCGCTCCGACCGGGCCGAAGCTCAATACGTTGACGACATTCTTAGAATAGGCGGATGCGATCGCGCCGGCGTGCTTGGAGACATCTTCGGTCGTGACATGTCCAGAGAGCACGATCGCCGAGCGCGAAGGCGTGACGCTAATTTGTTCGTCCGGGAAAAGCCGGTGCACTTCTTCGGCGGCGGCAGTCACGTCGACATCGACCCGCAGATCAAAACTCTGGGAGCGTTCCGCCTCGTCCCAGATCATGAGCGAAATTTCTCCTGGCGCAAGTCCATTGACGAGCACTTGATTCGGCGTCACCACCAGGGCGTCAGCGACGGCGGGATCGGTGACAGAAACGCGTTTCAACCGCTCCGTGGTGTTAATCAGCAATGATTTGCCCACCATCACCCGTAGCGGGGCGGCCCCAGGCGTTGCCTGCGTGGAAGTTTCGGCTGCCGGAGTCGAGACTTGGGAAGTGGCCGCATTTCCCGGGGCGGCCGCAGGGGCGCTCTGTGAACCGGCGGACTCTGTGGCAAGCGCCAACACGGGTGCGATGCACAGGATCACAGCGCCTGCGAGCAGCGTGAACACTTTCATGAATTCGAACCTCTCCGACGACTCGAGCACTGGCCCTGCATGCGAATCTGAATCTCTAAAATCAACTGCGCCCTCCGGCTCAGAACTTGGTTTCATCCCGTTTGCTGCCACGAATCGTCTCCACTTGGTAGCTGGAAGGCTGTACCACTGTGACCGGTATCGTTTGCTTGTGAGTCTTGGGTTGCTTGCTCTGTGAACTCGCCGGCGGTGCGCCTCCCGGATATAAAGAACTGGCACGAGTGACGGTCACTTCTGCTTTTTTCAGGTCGAGCGGGTTGCGCAATGCCAATTGGATGCGCCCTTCCTGCGAGGCCAACGTTAACCTTTGTCCGTCGTCGGGCGAAACCAGCAGGGTGATTACCGACGCCGTCGTAGCGTCTCCGTTGGCATTGCGTTCCAGATTCTTGCCGACAGCGATCACGGCAACGTTTTCCAGAACAGTAGTTGTCTGCCGATCATTATTCCCTTGATTGCCGGTCGCGAGAACATCCACGCGCGAACCAGGCTGCACGAACCCCGCCACCGAAACAACGTCGTTGACGCGGACCGAAACAGCGCGCATGCCCTGCGGAATTAACGACGGCAAACCAGATCCACCCTTTTCGGCAGCCAGTTTGCCCGGCAAGATGAATTCGCCCTTGCTGACGGGAAGAACAATTCCGCGGCCGGTAACTTGCGCCGTCTTGCCATAGGCGCCGTGAGGTACTACGGATTGTGGAAACCGAGCCAGGCGGATGTCGCGTTCCTCCAACTTGGCGCCCACTTGGAGGTCATTCGCTGCCACCACCACGTCCACGCCAGGCTCGTTGTTCGCACTCGAGGAATTCAGCAGGCGGTTGTAAACCGTATAGCTGACCAGCAGGCCTAAGGCCAAGGCCAAGCCTCCGATCATAAGCAATCGACTTCGGTTCATTCCTTATCCTTCCGGGCTGATCCCGGACCTATTCACCAAACGCTTTAGGCCGACCTCTTTGTACCGTGTTGCTCGGTGCTACTGCGAGATCCCGCTGGCGACGGAAGAAAATACATTGTTGGCGTTGCCGCCAATCAGGCGAACCGTGCCAATGACGATCACCAGGATCACGGCCAACATTACGGCGTATTCCGCAATGTCTTGTCCTTCTTCGTTCCGCCACAACAGGTTGGCTAGGTATGTCATTCATATCCTCCAGATGGTTTCCACAAATCCACAATTGTAAAGAAGTTGTCGTTCTGAGCCCCCGGGTCAAATGGCACCCGTCTGGACGGGTGTAGTTTCGCAGATTCGGGAGTCTCTGGTACACATTTTTTCACTTTTTGCCCTTGCAGAGTAGATATTGGATCAATACGGGGCCTTTTCTGCAGGATGGGGCACAAAGAGAACCGCCTGCGAATCCGTGTATTCGGCATGCCACCCAGGGTCCAGGAATAGTCCTTGGGCAAGCGCGCTGGAGGGGGGTACAAGGATAGATTGTATTCCCGACTGTTCCAGAACCTGCCTCCAACCCGTTTGTAATTGGATCGTTTGCTGGAACTGATGAAGTATGGCATCACCGTAAAGATCCGCCCGGCCGTCCACAAAAACGCGATATTCGGGGTAGAGCCTGGCGACGGCGTAGCCTCCCCAGTCGTAGTAAATGAACAATCGGCTCGGCTGTGGGTGCGAGTGCAGGAAGTCGATGGCTCGGGTCGGGAACATTTCGGCCTCAGTCTGCGATTGCCGTCGGACCAGATCAAGGCAACGTGTCATCGCGAATCCAGCCATCAACACCAGGATGCTGACCCGGAAGGCGAGTTGAAGTCGAGGAGACCCAGTGGTCCGGCGGGATGACCCGACTGACCGGGCGGAAGCCACTTCCGAAAGCGCCACGGCGATCACCGGAGTCGCCAGCAATACGAAGATGGGAATATGGCGCACCGCGTCGAGGGAAGCCAGAAATGTCATCAAGAGCGGGAAGAGCAACCGTGATTTCGGCCGGGACGAAAGTGTCCGCAACGCGATCAGCAGCGCAGTCCATATCAGGAACACTGGAAGGTAGCGCAGTTGGTGGAAGTCGGGAGGGAACCACTCGACAATGAAGGACCGCATCCCGGCAGACCGAAGAACCTGTAGCGGGTATCGATAAAGTTCTGCACCGCTGGGATTCAGAGGAATCAGGGCTAGACAAGCGACGAACGCAAGTGCAAGACGCCCGATCTGAGATCGAACTTCTTGCCATCCAGTTTCGCCAAGTGCGGATTCGCTGATCATGCCGATGATGTACGCGAGGATCAATGCGGGACCAAGCGCGAATCCGGCATGCAGGTTCAGCCAAAGCACAAAAAGTGGTGGTATCCAAAGCAGCAAACGCGGGTGGTCTTGTCCTCGTTCCAGAAGCCAGAGCAGCAAACTGGCAAACAAGAACGTGAACATCTGTGGCCGCACACCCCACGCAGGCGCAGCCGCCAAGGCGCCGAGGGCAACGGCTGCGGCTGCCCAGTGCGGCTTAGCGCGGCATCGCCAATAAAGAATCAGGAACCCTGCCGTCGTAACCATCGCGGCAAAGAGGATCAGTCCAGCCGTGCCGAGATATTTCGAGATTCCATAGAACACTACCTCGGAGACCCACTCATGCGCGACCCATGGACTGCCCGCGCGCGTGAACGAGAACGAATCGGTATGTGGGATATGACCGGTTTGCACGATCCACTCGCCGGTACGGATGTGCCACCACAGATCCGGATCAACTGCGTTGCGCGCCGTCATCGCGAGCAGACCGAAGAGCAGGATGCCTGCAAACGTCCGGGCGCGGTCTAATCGTGGAATCTTCATTTCGAAATCTGCAGGCGATTATAGAATCAAGCGGCCTGCACACAGTCTATGGGCTGGAATCGATTGAGTCGTCGTAAAGAATTCGTCGCCGGAATTTTCCTGCTGGCGATGGCCGTCAGCCATCTCGTCATGGCAGCGAAGCTGACGCCTTATCTCAGGAACGGCTATCCGAATTTTGCCAGCTTTTATACCGCGGGCACGATGGTGCGGACTGGCCAGGCCACCGCACTTTACGACTTACCGGCGCAGTACGAGATGCAAAAGCAATTTGCGCCCAACGTTTCGATACGTCAGGCTGCACTGCCGTATATTCATCCTCCCTTTGAGGCGCTGCTGTTTGCGCCGCTGACGCTGCTTCCATACTGGCCGTCTTATCTATTGTGGACGGCACTGAACCTGGTTTTGCTGGCGGTCAGCCTGTTGATTTTGAGGAGTGGCCCGGGACTAAAAGGAGTGTCGCCGATTTTTCTCGCACTGGCCGCTGCGGGGTTTTATCCGGCTGTTACTTCGTTGATTCAGGGGCAGGACTGCATTCTCTTGTTATTTCTGTTCGTGCTCGCGGTCGTGGCTCTGGAAAAAAGATGGGACACTGCAGCTGGATTGCTTCTGGCTGGCGGCATGTTTCGCTTCCAACTCGTGTTGCCCGTGATCCTGTTACTGGCGATTCGGCGATGGAGAATTTTGCTCGGGTTTGTTCCGATGTCCGTTTTGCTTGGTGTTCTGTCCCTTGGCATGGTGGGATGGACGGGTGTAACCGGCTACCTCCATTTCCTTATCAACATGGAGAAGGGCGGGGCGGGCGGCAGCATCGTGCCTTCGGGGATGCCCAACTTGCGCGGCCTGCTGGCGGGACTACCCGGTGTGTCGGCAGACTCCAGTCCGATATTCGTAGCAACTATGTTGTGTTCCGTTGCGGTGATGGGGATCGCGGGATATTGCATTCGCTTCCAGAAATATTCCCTCCGTTTCACATTCACGCTGGCAACCGTAGCGGCTCTTCTGGTCAGCTATCACTCACTGACCTACGATCTGAGCCTTCTGTTTCCAGCCATCCTCCTGCTTTTCGCGGATGGTGAGCACGCGACTAAGAGATCCGGGCAAATCGACATCCTGCTTCTGCTGTTGCTGTACGCTCTTCCTCGCTTTGAGTTGGTTGGGGCCTGGTTGAGCCCTTTCGTCTGGTTCGCTGCGTTTCTGTTCTGGCTATTCCGGAAGGGTAATCTCTCCGGCCAACTTACGGAGCACGCAACCGGAACGCAGGCGTTGTAGTATCCAAAGTGTTCTCGAATCGATGCGGGAAAATTCCATTCTGCGCGGCCCTTGGTGGCTCATTCCGGTGTCAGTAGTCTGTCTGGCTGGAATGTGGCTGTATGCGGAACGCGTGTTGATCGCTCACCAGGTGAGCGACGCTGCCGAACACGGACGGCCTCGCGGGAATCTGTCCGATCTTTACCCGCGCTGGCTGGGCGCGCGCGAACTGCTATTGCACGGACGCGATCCCTATAGTCCCGAAGTGACGCGCGAGATTCAGGCGGGATACTACGGCCGCCCCATCGATCCCTCCCGTCCAGAAGATCCAAAAGACAAGCAGGCGTTTGCCTATCCGGTTTATATCGTTTTCTACCTCGCGCCAACTGTGCATCTGCCGTTCGAGATTGTGCGGGAAAGTTTTTTCTGGACCTTGCTGATCCTGACTGTGGGCAGCGTGTTGATCTGGCTGCGAATCCTGCGGTGGCAATTGTCGATGTCTATGCAAGGCGTGGTTGTGATCTTGACCCTGGGCAGCATGGTCGTCTTGCAAGCACTCAAACTGCAACAGATGACGTTGTTGGTGGCTGCCCTGCTGGCGATTGCCTTCGCGGTTTTGAAAAGGGGCTACCCGGTGGCGGCGGGTATCTTGCTCGCCCTCGCGACCGTCAAGCCTCAATTGATCTGCGTTTTATTATTTTGGATGACAATCTGGACGATTGGCGACTGGAAACGTCGTTACCGCTGGATCGTGTCGCTCGTGCTGACTATGACTGTGCTGTGCGTCGCGGGCGAAATATGGCTCCCGCACTGGATTCCCCGTTTCTGGCAAGCGGCGCGTGACTATCAGCTCTATACCGATGCCGTCCCTGCGCTCGACAAGTTGCTCCTGTATCCATGGAGCCGTTTCGTCGAGCTGGCCGCTGCAACCGGTGCCGGACTTGCGTTCTGGCGGTGGCGCAGCGTGACAGCGGATTCTGAAAAATTCACGGTCTGCATGTGCCTGGCTTTGGCTACGACTCTGCTGCTTGTGCCGAGCTACGCGCTCTACAACCAGGTACTGCTGATCCCCGCGATTCTCTTGATCGTCCGAGACCGTTTACGTATCTGGAAGATGGGAATGGCGGGCAAGGTATTCCTGTTCGCGGTATCTCTGTTGCTGACCTGGCCCTGGCTTTCGAGTACCGTTCTGGCCGGTTTATCGTTTGTCCTGCCAACCGACGTCATTCAGAAGGCATGGGCGGTTCCGGGCTGGACCGCGCTCACGTTACCGGTGGCAGTGGCGGCCCTGATGCTGGTAGTTGCACATCGGGGATCATCCTCTGCCTCCAGAAAGCCCGTCCCAGCGTAGAATGCTAACGGTCGGGCCTCGGGGGCGGGGACTCGGCTCAGGAGAATTCAGCAGGCATGTCGGTTTCCTCGGTTACGCCGTCGAGTTCAGTGTCGGGCATTTTCCCGGTCGTGATCTATGTACAGGGGAACGAGCAGCAGACGCTCTCGCTGAATCACACTCCCTACACGGTTGGCCGAAAGGTGGACCGCGATCTCGTCATTCCCGATCCGCGCGTGTCGCGCGAGCACGCCCACATCGTTGCCGAAAACGGCGAGTTCTTCGTCATCGATCAGGGCAGCAAGCACGGAACCTTCGTCAACGGCGAACGGGTCGACCGCCGCAAATTGGCGCGTAACGATCGCCTGGAATTCGGCGCTCGTGACATCGCGTACCTGATTTTTCATCCACTGCACGCGACCTCGAATACTGCGCGCGAATTTCTTAGCCAGATTTCAGGTATCCAGATTGCTCCGGAAGCCAGCGATCTCGAGAAATTGACTCTCTTCCTCGAAGCGGCGCGTAAGCTCAACACCATCGGTGTGCTGGACGAAATTCTGGTCACGCTGATCGATGCGACCTTACGACTGACGCGCGCGGAACGCGGCTTTATCTTTCTGCGCGATCCTGACGGAAAACTCATTCTTGCTGCCGGACGAAATTCCAAAGGCGAGCCCCTCCTCGACGACAAAACAATTTCCCGCTCGGTGCTCGAAGAAGCGTGCGCTTCGAATTCCGAGTACATGGTTACCGATACCAGCCAGATGATGGACATGAAGGAACGGCAAAGCATCGTCGCCTTTGATTTGCGGACTGTGATCTGCATGCCGCTCCGCAAGCCGCAAGTGCAGGCGATTCGTTCCGAGCAGCCGGCCAGTGCCGAAGTGATGGGCGCGCTTTATGTCGATTCAAGATTCGCGGCGCGCGATATCACCAGTGTCAGCCACGACATTTTGCGCGCGATCGCGACAGAAGCCGCGCAGTTGATCGAAAATGCCCGCCTCGTACAGGCCGAGGAAGCAGGTCGCCGCTATCAGCAGGAACTTTCGATTGCAGCATCGATTCAGCAAGGACTGATGGCTGTAACGATCCCCGAAGTTCCATTTGCGCGTTTAAGTGGACGCAATCTTTCTTGTAAAGAAATCGGCGGCGACTTCTTCGATGCGGTCAATACACCGAGCGGCCTCGCCGTCGTACTCGCAGACGTGAGCGGCAAGGGAGTCTCAGCGGCCTTGCTGGCATCGATTCTTCAGGGGATGGTGTACTCCCACTTGATTGCGGGAATGCCGCTGACGGAAATCGTGACCGCGCTCAATCGCTTCTTCACGAAAAAGCACATTGGCTCGAAGTACGCCACCATGATCATTGCCCGCCTGCGGCATGACGGCGATCTGGAATATGTAAATTGCGGGCACGTCCCGCCGGTGTGGATCTGCAACAAGGAAGTACTCAGGCCGGGACACGGCAACCTGCCCGTCGGACTTCTTGCTGATGCCGTGTACGAGAGCGATCATTGCCAGATGCAACCGGGCGATCGCCTGATCCTCGTGACCGACGGCGTCACCGAAGCAGAGAATGCACGCGGCGACATGTTCGACAGCGACCGCCTTGAGGTCGTAGCAGGGAAGAGTCTGTCGATGGACGACATCTTCTCCGCAGTCGCCGACTTCTGCGGCGGCACTCCCCTCAACGACGACTGCACCGTGATCGAACTCGTCTACAGCGGCAACTGATCGGTCGCGTACACCTATATATTGGACGAATTGACGACCAGCTCCAGACGCACAGCAGCCTTTCATGCACTGAGGTCCAAATTGCACGGGCTACAGCTTTGCGTTCTTGTGAATGTCGACCGTTGACCAGGTTTTGTCGCCGGCGTGACACAGTGTTTCGATGCCGCACTCCGCGCATTTCGGTCCGCGCGCGACGCAGAGCTTTCGTCCATGCCAGATGATCTGGTGAGAAAATTTCGTCCACCGTTCGCGGGGAATGATCTGCATCAGGTCCTGTTCGATTTTCGGTGCGTCGGTGTGTTCGGTGAGTTCCAGCCGAATCGAGATCCGAGTGACGTGCGTGTCAACGACGACTCCTTCATTCTTCTTGAACCACGATCCCAGCACGACGTTCGCCGTTTTTCGCGCGACTCCGGGAAGCGTGAGCAGTTCGTCCATGGTCTGTGGGACGACTCCGCCGAAATCATTGACAACTTTGCGCGCCGCTCCAACCACGGACTTCGACTTGTTGCGAAAGAACCCAGTCGAGCGAATGTCGGGCTCGAGATCTTCCGGTTCAAGTGCGGCGAAATGCTGAACGGTAGGATATTTTGCGAATAGTCCCGGCGTGACCATGTTCACGCGTACATCGGTACACTGCGCGGAAAGAATCGTCGCCACGACCAGTTCCCATGCGCTGCTGTGCGTCAACGCGCACTTTACGTCGGGATACATTTGATCCAGTCCGCCGAGGATCGCGCTTAAGCGTGCCGGCGCCAGCGCGTCGTAACCGGGAGTTTTCTTCGATGGAGCCTTCGACGGTTTCGACTTCGGCGGGCGAGCGGGTGCGACCGAGCGAGCCGCTGCAAGCTTCGGTCCGGAACCGGTCGCGCGGCGGGTACCTTCGTGGCGTCCGTTGCGGCTCGGTTGACGCGGAGTCTTTCCGCGGGGCATAGAGTCTCCTTGGTGGGGCGGTTTCATGGTAGCAAACGAAACGCACGCGCACTTTCGGTAATTGACGACTCCTTGCCAACCTGAGTAGTCTGAAAGCCAAAGGAAATTAAACGTGGCCGTGAAAGTCATACAACTCGGACAAGTTTGGCGCCAGGATTCCAGCGGCCAGGATTTTCTGGTCACCAAGGTGTACAGCGAAGTGTTCAGCCAGTTCGCGGTGCTGCGTCCAGCGGAAGTCACCGCCCCGGACGCGCCCACGGTGAAGGTCAAGGTCTCCAAGTCAGGTGAGGGCGTGACCTTGCCGGGTTTCAGCTTTACGCAGGAAGGGGCCTTCTGAGATCTCCTGGTAAATGGGAACTGTCATCCCGAGCGAAGCGAGGGATCTGCAGTTCGGCTGCTCATCCCCTGATCGCATGACCGAAAGAATCCTCGCCGTCCTTTTTGTCTTCATCAAATCCATCATTGGAGCCACCGGCTATGCCGGCATCGCCATCCTGATGGGGATCGAGTCTGCCTGCATTCCACTTCCGTCGGAACTGATCATGCCCTTCGCCGGATATCTGGTGTTCGAAGGCAGCATGAATTTGTTTTGGGTCGCAACCGCGGGCGCGATCGGATGCAACTTGGGCTCGCTGGTGGCATACGAGGTTGGCCACTACGGCGGTCGCCCCCTTGTCGAGCGCTATGGCCGCTGGATTCTGATGGGCCGCCGCGAACTCGACTGGGCAGACCGCTTCTTCGCGCGTTGGGGACATGCGGCGGTATTTGTCGCCCGCCTTCTTCCGGTTATTCGAACGTTTATCGCACTCCCCGCCGGCGTTGCCCGTATGCCGCGCGCAAAGTTTCACATCTACACTTTTCTGGGATCATGGCCGTGGTGCTACGCCCTCGCGTATGCGGGCATGAAACTGGGAGCGAACTGGCGTTCCATCGGCAAATACTTTCACCAGATGGACGCGGTGATCGGAGTGTTGCTCGTCGTTGGGATCGTCTGGTTTGTGCGATCGCATTGGCGAAATCGGCTCCAAGCCAACGAAGAATGACAACCCGCCTTTCTCCGTGTCCTCCGCGACCTCTGTGGTCAGGAAAGTCAAAGGCTTTAACCACAGGGGACACGGAGGAAACAAATCACTCTTTGCTCGGCCTTGCCAGCTGTGACGCCACCAACTTCCACTCCCCATTTCGTTTCAGGAGAACGTCCAAGTACACATAACGCACTTGCATCTTCTTGCCCCCACTTCCTCTTCGTCGGACTCCGAACCGTTCACTACCGCCATGTCTCCGAACACGCGAATTGTCCTCCCCCGTCGAGACAATCGACGGATAGCGGATTGCGCCCGTCTGGAAATTATTGAGGACATCCTGCCTGGTGAAAGCTTGCCCCGATTCGTTGTACTGTACGTAGTCGTCGGCGAAAATCCGGGCCAGTGCTTCGACATCAGCACTGACTAGCGCTTTGTCGCCTGCAAGGTGCAGGGCGAGGATCTGTTGTTCATCGTCGAAGTCAATCTCGGACATGCATTCTCCAATGGTCATCACCGTGCTATCCGCCAGTAACTTCCACTTTCTCAGGATAAACGTATAATCTCAGCGTCACGCGGCATACGGCATGGGGTTTTTCAGCTCACTCTTTTATCCATGGGGCTTCTTGCTTCAGGGACTGGCGATCGTCCACTTCATTCGCCGGCGGCCGGATAACTATTGGTTCTACGTGATCCTGTTTCTCGGTCCAATCGGTGCAGTTGTTTATCTGTTTGTGGAAGCTCTCCCTGACCTCGGTCTCGTCGGTCAATCCTTCAAGGTCTTTCCGCGTCGCAAGCGCATCAGCCAGCTCGAAGCCATGATTCGCGACAATCCTTCGCCCGGAAACTATGAAGAACTCGGCGACCTCTACATGGATGACGGAAAGATCCCGCAGGCACGGGAGGCCTTCAACCGCGCCATCACAACTCGTTCGGATACGCCGGATCCCTTCTACCGGCGTGGAGTCTGCGCAATGCAGATGGGTGACTATGCCGCTGCGGTTCCTGATCTGGAGAGAGTCACGGCCAAGCAGGCCGACTACGATTTTCAGCGGGCTGCCGGTTTACTCGCCCACGCCTATGCTCAGACCGGGCAGAAGGAAAAGGCTGAAGCGCTGTTCCGCCAGGTAACCGTGACGTCGACGCTGTCCGAAACCTATTTGAACTTTGCCGATCTGTTGGCGTCCGAACAACGCGGAGCCGAAGCACGGGAATGGGCTCAGAAAGTGTTGGACAAGAAGCCGACGATGCCAAATTATCTGCGGCGGCGGGAGCGGCCCTGGTTCAGGAAGGCGAAAGAAGTACTCAAGAGATTGCCTGCGCAATGAGGCGCTACCCGCTGTCACTCCGGGCCGCACATCTTGAAGGCCGGCCTTAGGCGACTTTCGTCTTTGTTTTCGCGCTCGATACGCCAGCTGGTTTCGCGTTGTTGCCCAGCGTACTCATCATTGCACGATCCCGAATTCGTCGTGCGATCTTCTGTTTGCGGAGTCGATGGTACCTGGATCGATCACCGTTCTTGGACGACATAGTCTTACGCTCCTGTTGTGCGGGCTGGTTGAAACGATAAGGAAAGGCGAGTTCCGTGGTCTGAGCAATATTGACCACATTGCGCTTACCGTGAGAACAACTCAGAGCGAGTCGTTCTCACGGCAAGGTATCGCAGCGCGACCTATTTCGGTATGTAGCTGAGGTCGGCGCGGAAGGCGGACATTTCGCCGACGATCCGGCGACAGCTGCGGCGCAGGTGTTCGAGCACCTGCGGACCAGTATCTCCGTAGGCTTCTTTCAGCGCTTCTTCGAGTTTCTTTTCGACCGGTTCCATATCACTAAAAGATGCACGGTCGGTGACGAGCACGAACGTCGGTGTTTCGCCGCCATTGGCCAGCGAATACCAGCGGGACGGTTTTACCGGGTAATTCGTTTTCTGAATCGCCGCGTTGATCTTCTTCACCGCATCGATGAAGTCATTCAGATGTTCGGGAATGACCGAGTACGTGGCGGTCGTCCTCATCTTCGCCGGAGTGGCCGGCGGCTTGGTCTGGCTGAGGTCGTCGCGATACACGTAGTACGCGCTCGCCGTGCCCGCGGTATAGGGGCCCATGGTCTTTTCGACGTCTGGCTGGTCGAGCTTGTTGAAAGCCTCGCGGGAATCGAAATCCTTCCAGTTGTGACCCGGAGAAGACATCATGTAAGCGCCCGTGCGTTCGCCGGTGCGAATCTCCCAGACCAGAATGCTCCAGGTGTCTTTCTGAGCGGCGTGAAACGCGGAATGTTGTTTGCGGCCAGCTTCCCATTGCGCGGTCATGCCAGGTTTGACTGTATCGATGTTGACTTCGGAAACCAGTTGCGGCGAGGACTGGGCCAGGGCCGCGACGGAGAGGACTATTAGAGTGACGAAGGGGACGAATTTACGCATGGATTCTCCTGAAATTGGACTGCAGGCCGCCGGGGGATGGCGAGCCTTCACGAATGGTTTTGCTGCAAACAGGCGCAACGCTACGCCGCTGTAGACATAATGTCAACGGAATGTACTGTTATCCGTGAGCCGAATTCTAAAATGCTATCCTTCCTGCGATGCGAATTGCCTATCTTGAATGCACCCGTTGTGGCGAGCAACTCTCCGCCGATCGCCCGCTGAATGTTTGCCCCAAAGATGGCGGCGTCCTTTATGTCCGCTATGATCTGGCCGCTCTGCGTGGGAAACTGCGGCGCGAAGATATCGCTGGACGCGTCGCCAGCATGTGGCGCTATGCCGAGGTGTTGCCTGACGCAGTTCCCGTCACGCTCGGCGAGGGCTTTACTCCGATGTTGGCCAGCCGTGAATTCCCCAACGTGTTCATCAAAGATGAAGGATTGAACCCTACCGGGTCTTTCAAAGCGAGAGGCATGTCGGCCGCCGTCACGATGGCACAGCATTACGGGTTGAAAAAGCTGGCCGCACCCTCCGCGGGAAATGCTGGTGGAGCACTCGCTGCATATGCGGCAGCGGCTGGCATCGAAGCACATATATTCATGCCGAAAGATGTACCCATCGCCAACCGCATGGAAAGCGATTACTACGGCGCGCACGTTACCCTAGTCGACGGCCTCATCAGCGATTGCGGACGCATGGTCGCTGAACGAAAAGACAAAGAAGGATGGTTCGATGTCTCCACGTTGAAGGAACCATTTCGTGTGGAAGGCAAAAAGACCATGGGATACGAAGTCGCCGAACAGTTGGGATGGAAAATGCCGCAGGGCATCATCTACCCGACCGGAGGTGGCGTCGGCATGATCGGAATGTGGAAGGCTTTTGACGAGATGGAGCAGTTAGGTTGGATCGGGACCGATCGTCCGAAGATGGTGACCGTGCAGGCTGCAGGCTGCGCGCCGATCGTGAAAGCCTGGGAAGCAGGGAAGAGCAGTTCCGAGATGTGTGTCGGCGCGACGACGTTTGCGTCCGGCTTGCGCGTGCCGAAGGCATACGGGGACTACCTGATCCTCGACATCATCAAGAAGAGCGCAGGCACGGCCGTCTCTGCAACCGATGACGAGATCCTCGACGGAGTGCGGCACTGGGCGAGCGTCGAAGGCGTGTTCGCAGCTCCGGAAGGAGCGGCGTCGCTGCTCGCGTATCAAAAGCTACGCGCGTCGGGATTTTTCAAAGCCGACGACACCGTCGTCCTCTTCAATACCGGAACGGCTTACAAGTATCTCGACATGATGGAAGCGAAACGAAGAACAGTACGCCCGGAGCCGCCGGCATCGCGGAATATTGGCGGGATCATTGGGCCGTTTTGAAAATAGTGGTCAGTGGTTAATGATCAGTGATTAGCAAAACCCTGAGGTCCAAGTCGTGGTTTTGCTAATCACGAACCACGAACCACTGCTTTACAATCGTTCTGTGGCGGTTCTCCAAAATCTAAAGATCACCTTAGAGATGATCAAGTGGGAGCACTCGATTTTCGCGCTCCCGTTTGCCCTTTGCGGCGCGATGCTGGCTGCGGGCGGCGTGCCGCCGTGGCATCAACTGGTCTGGATCGTGGTGGCAATGGTTTCCGCGCGCTCGGCCGCCATGGCGTTCAATCGTCTCGCCGACGCCAGTATCGATGCCGCCAATCCTCGTACCAGTGTTCGAGCACTCCCGGCAGGATTGCTCACGCCATCGTTTGTCAGTGCCTTCGTCTTCATTTCCTGCGCTGTCTTCGTTCTTGCTGCCTGGCAATTGAACCGGCTGACGCTTCTACTGTCTCCGGTCGCACTCGCAGTGGTCTTGCTGTATTCCTATTCCAAGCGCTTTACGCGCTGGTCTCATCTTTTACTGGGACTTGCCCTCGGGATAGCACCCGCGGCGGCGTGGATTGCGGTCCGCGGCTCGCTCGATCCACGGATACTGCTGCTTACCGCCGCTGTGACTTTCTGGGTGGGCGGATTTGATGTCATCTATGCCTGCCAGGACTACGAATTCGATCGTGATCACGGATTGCACTCCGTTCCGCGCTATCTCGGGATCCATCGTGCGTTGTGGGTGGCGCGCCTCTTCCATCTGGTGATGCTCGCCCTGCTGGTCGCACTGATTCTGGCTTTCGGGCTCGGCAAACTGGCGATGGTGGGCGTGGCAGCGGTGGCGGCGCTTCTGGCCTACGAACATTCCCTGGTGAGGCATGACGATTTGAGCAAGCTGAATGCGGCGTTCTTTACGATGAATGGCGTGATTGCAGTAGTTTTCTTCGTATTCATCGGCGCTGACTTGTTGCTTCGAATTTGAAGAAGATGAACCCGATGAAGTCACACGATGATGTGATCGAATGCCCGGCCCTGCGGTATCATTGAGGGGATGGCGAACTCCCACTCATTTCAGACTGACGACCCCCGCCTCCACCCAATTAAAGACAAGGTTCTCGCCGGAGAACGTCTCAACGAGGCGGATGCCCTGGTTCTTTATGGGACGGGCGACATCCTCGCCGTAGGCTGGCTTGCCAACTGGATGCGGGAGCGGATGCATGGAGACACCGCGTACTTCAACGTCAATCGCCACATTAATCCCACGAACGTCTGTATCGCGGCATGCCGTCTGTGTGCCTTCGGCCGCAAGAAAGATTCGCCCGGTGCATACACGATGGCGCTGGAGGAAGCGTTTCAAACGGCGTCTTCCGGATACTCCGAGGCGATTACAGAATTTCATATCGTAGGCGGGTTGCATCCTGACCTGCCATTCCAGTATTTCCTCGACCTGGTTTCAGGATTGAAAGATCGTTTCCCGCAGGTTCACATGAAAGCCTTCACCATGGTGGAAGTCGCATACCTGGCCAAGCGGTCGAAGCTTTCCATCCGCGAGACGCTGGTGAAGATGAAAGAAGCGGGCGTCGATTCACTGCCCGGCGGCGGAGCGGAGATTTTTGCCGACCGCGTGCGGCACATCATCTGCGATCACAAGATTGACGGCAGCGAATGGCTGGACACGGCACGCACAGCTCACGAGGTTGGACTCAAATCGAACGCGACTATGCTATACGGGCACATCGAGAACGATGAAGATCGCGTCGATCACCTGCTGAAGCTCCGTACATTGCAGGATGAAACCAGCGGCTTCCAGACCTTCATTCCGCTGGCATTCCATCCCGCGAATACTCCGTTGCAGCATCTGCCGACTACTACTGGCATGCTCGACATCAAGCAGATCGCGGTCAGCCGGCTGGTGCTCGACAATTTCCCGCATATCAAGTCTTACTGGCAGATGATGACGCCGAAGATCGCGCAAATCTCCCTGCGCTTTGGCGCCGACGATATCGACGGCACCGTGGTCGAAGAAAAGATTTACCACGATGCGGGCGCGACCACACCGCAGGGCATGCGGCGGCAGGACTTGATTCGACTCATCACCGAAGCCGGACGTGAGCCAGTGGAGAGGGACACCTTGTACCGTCCGGTTACACGTACGGAGACGTCGTTCACAGTTTCGGTGTAAGTCGCAGTTTCGATATCGCAATTTGTACTAACCCACGTTCTCTCGCCGCGAGATAGTTATTCGTCGACGCACCCATTCTGGGGTACCATGCTCTGTCTCCGGAGCGAAATGTGCAAATCCTGATTGCCCGCTTGTCGATCGCCTGCCTGTTGTTTTGCCCGTCCTTGGGATTTGCGGCAGATCCGCAGTGGGTCGAGGTACGCTCGCCACACTTTTCCGTGATCACCGATGCCGGAGAAAAGCGCGGCCGGGATGTGGCACTCCATTTCGAGCAGATGCGATCCGTATTCGGCACGCTGTTAACCAAGGCAAACGTCAATCTGTCGGTCCCTCCGCAGATCGTGGCATTTCGCAGCCAAAAAGAGATGCGGCAAGTCGCTCCAATTTTTAAGGGCAAGCCGACGGAACTGGCCGGCCTGTTTCAGAGTGGGCAAGACCGTAGTTTCATCATGTTGGATATGTCGGTGGAAGATCCGTGGACGGTCGTCTTCCACGAGTACGCGCACCGGTTGATGGATGGCAATCTCACGTTCCGGACGGACCCGTGGTTCGAAGAGGGCTTTGCCGAGTATTTCTCCAGTATCGAGGTGGATAACAAGGAAGCGCGCGTCGGAAAGATCCCCGAGGATACCTACGGAATTCTGTCGCAACTCGGCATGATGAAGACGGTCGATCTGCTTCGCGTGCAGCAATACTCCAAGACCTACAACGAGTCGGGAGACCATCGCACCACGTTCTATGCCCAGTCTGGACTCACGATTCATTATCTCTACGACAAACTTTTGATACCCAAGCTGGCTGTTTACTTCGATACTCTGCAACTCCAGAAGAAGACGGTGGAACAGTCTTTTCAGGCAGCCTTTGGAATGTCGCCAGGGGAGTTCGACAAAGTCCTGTATGACTACCTGAGGAGCGGACACTATCTCTATTATCCGATTCCGACGCCGGCCGGAATTGTGGCCGCCCAATTTTCCGCTGCTCCCGTAACTCTTGCAGACGCTCGCGTCGTACTGGCCGATATCCACGCTCATTCGCCGGATTATAAAGATCAGGCTATGAAGGAATTTCAAGATATCTTGAAATCGGATGCGAATAACGAAACCGCACTTCGTGGTATGGGATATGGCTACCTGCAGCAAAAGGATTGGGAACATGCCGCCGACTACTTTCGCCGGGCGGCTCAGCAGAGTAGCAAGGATCCGTGGGTCCACTATTACTATGCCATGCTGTTGAGGGAGCAAGGTGCCAGACAAGATTCAGGCGGCGATGAAATCAAGAAGGAATTGCTGGCCGCGATCGCACTGGATCCCACATTGGCCGATGCCTATTCCTTGCTGGGATATCAGCAGGCAATATCCGGCGAACCTGAAAAAGGCGTTGAGACACTGAAAAAGGCAATCGAACTCTCGCCCCGGAACGAACACTATCAGTTCACCCTCGCGAATGTGTATATGTCGAACCGGAAGGTGGATGAGGCAATCGCGATCTTTCGCAGCCTCGAGAGTAGCTCCGACCAGGAGATTGCGATGCATGCCCGCGAAACACGCGTGCAAGCTGAAAATTACCGGGAGCAGTCGCGCACCTTTGCCGTACGAGTCGAGAACCAGAACTCAGACCATGGTGTTGCGATCCGGCAAGCGCCGGACGTGACGGTAAACAGTGCGAGAGTGGAGGCCCCGATCACGGTCACTGCCGTGCATTTCTTGAAGGGAAAGCTGGCGAGTGTAGACTGTTCAGCCGCTCCGCAGGCTGTTTTGACGCTCAATGCGGGCGCAAAGTCTTTGAAACTGCACGTACGTGACACAGGTCACGTGATCGTGATTGGCGCGGATCACTTTTCCTGCGATTGGAAGAGCAAGAATGTGGCCGTGAACTATCGCGGACGTCCTGATGGCGAAGGAGATGTGGTTTCGCTCGAGATTCAATAACGGTCAGGAACTTCTTCTACCGATGCGCATCTAATGGCTATGACTAAAGAACAGACAGCAGTGCTCGGCGGTGGGTGTTTTTGGTGTAGCGAGGCCGTATTCCAACGCTTGACCGGCGTGACGCACGTGGAATCCGGATACATGGGCGGCCACATCGATAATCCAACCTACCGCCAGGTCTGCGGCGGCGATACCGGGCACGTGGAAGTGATACGGGTGACCTTCAATCCCGATGAAATCAGCTATCGCGACTTGCTCGACGTGTTCTTTGCCGTGCACGATCCGACTACGCTGAACCGGCAGGGAAACGATGCGGGAGAGCAGTACCGATCGGCCATCTTCTATAGCGATGAAGATCAGCAACGCGTTGCCGAAGCGACGATTGCGGAATTGACTGCTGCCAAGGAATTTCCGGAGCCGATCGTCACCGCCGTCGAGCCGGCGTCGAAATTCTACGTGGCCGAGGATTATCACCAGAATTACTACAACGAGAATTCAAGGCAGCCTTACTGCATGTTCGTGATCTCTCCCAAGCTGGCAAAGCTGGAAGCGAAGTTCGCGGCCAAGCTACAGGCGTAAATCGCCTGATGAGAGCAATGGTAGCGTTCAGTACACTCCGTTGAGAAGTGGGAGCAAGGGCATCATTGCTCCAGACACGCTCGTGACCGTGATCTACAGCACACTCTAAGGCGGGATGAAAAGGGCGGGTACGGCGGAAGTAGTTGCCGCTACCCGCCCTTTTGTTTTGCCGTTCAATCGAGAGCGCTCGGCTCCGAGGCGATCATCCTCGTAGAATCCGGCAAGAACTTCATCGAAATAGGCAAGAAGCCGAACGTCCGGGAAGTTATGCTTAACCTCGCTGCGAAGGTAGACCGACTTCCCAGCCGAGGAGATGCAATGCAGAAACGCAAACTTGGAAAGAGCAACATGGAAGTCTCGGCCCTCGGGCTGGGCTGCATGGGGATGAGCTTTTCCTATGGCCCACCCAAAGACAAGCAGGAGATGATTGCGCTCCTCCGGACGGCCGTCGAACGCGGCGTCACATTCTTTGATACCGCCGAAGTCTACGGTCCCTTCACCAACGAAGCACTGGTCGGCGAAGCCCTCGAACCGTTTCGCGGGAAAGTGACGATTGCCACCAAGTTCGGCTTCAATCTGAATTCAGACGGAAGCCCCGGGTTCCAAGGCCCGAACAGCACGCCGGCCCGCATCAAGCAGGTCGCCGAGGAATCGTGCAAGCGCCTCAGAGTCGATGCCATCGACTTGTTCTACCAACACCGCGTTGACCCGAACGTCCCCATCGAAGACACGGCCGGAGCGGTGAAAGACCTGATCAAGCAAGGCAAAGTAAAACACTTCGGCATGTCCGAAGCAGCCGCCAAGACCATCCGTCGCGCACATGCAGTCCAGCCGGTTACAGCCGTACAGAGCGAGTATTCGCTGTGGTTCAGAAATCCCGAAAAGGAAGTTCTGCCGACCCTGGAAGAACTAGGTATCGGGTTCGTGCCCTATAGCCCGCTCGGGAAAGGCTTTCTTACGGGGGCAATGACCGAGAGCACGAAATTTGAAAGCAACGACTTCCGCAGCCGCCTGCCGCGTTTCACGCCGGAAGCGCTGAAGGCGAATCAGGCTCTGATTGATCTGCTGGGCACGATCGCACAAAAAAAGAAAGCAACTCCTGCGCAAATTGCGCTCGCCTGGCTGCTTGCCCAGAAGCCGTGGATCGTTCCCATCCCGGGCACAACCAAGCTAGCCCGCCTCGATGAAAACATCGGAGCCGTTACGGTTGAGCTTACTGCAAGTGATCTTAGCGAAATCGAAAGCGCTGCCTCAAAGATCACAGTAGAAGGGGCGCGGTATCCGGAAGCAATTGAGAAAATGACCGGACTGTAAAGAAGATCGTCGGACGAAACAAGAGCGCAGTCAGCAAGGCAATGCCAAGAATGGAGATGAATCCCAGAGACGATCTGTTCCGGGAAACTTCTGACTTGGTTGCCATTACAATCAGCAGAACCATTTCGAAGGCGTGCCGTCAGGCCAATGCTGAGCTTTACCAAAACCCGTTTCCATGAAGTGCGCGTCCGGTTTGAAAACCATGTCTCCAACACTCGGCTGAGCGCGGTTTTATGGGAATTTTTTCTCTTTGGGTTTAAGCAGGGATGGGCTTGTCTTTTTGGTGGAATGATTCTCGGCCTGTTGCTGCTCACAAAATGGTTTTGGCCAAAGGACGCCTGGCTGGCGCGCTACGACTTTTTGTTTCTTTTCGCGCTAGCGGTGCAGGTGATCTTTCTTCTTTGTCGGTTGGAGACCGTTCGAGAAGCCAAGGTCATCCTGATTTTTCATATCGTCGGTACCGTGATGGAACTCTTCAAGACGACCATGGGCTCGTGGACTTATCCTGAAAGCAATTTTTTTCGAATCGGCCATGTGCCGCTGTTCTCTGGCTTCATGTACGCGTCGGTGGGCAGCTATCTCGCGCGGGTCACCCGTATTTTTGATATGCGATATACGCGTTATCCAAACACAATGGTTACGGTTGCTGTCGCCGTTCTGATCTATGCCAATTTCTTTACGCATCACTTTATCCCGGACCTGCGAATTCTGATCTTTGTCATGGTGGCCGCCACTTTCGGCCGGACGTGGGTCTATTACCGCCCGTACATTGCGGTCCGGCGCATGCCTTTGCTGGTCGGCTTCGGACTGGTTGCGCTCTTCATATGGGGTGCGGAAAATATTGGCACATTCGCAACCGCCTGGGTCTATCCCGCGCAAAGGACAGTCTGGCACCTGGTCTCATTCGGCAAATACGGGTCGTGGTTCCTGCTGATGATCATCAGCTTTATCCTGGTTTCACTGGTAAACCCGCCGCGCTTGCCGTCAGCAGAGGTTGATGCCATGGACTTCGGTATTAGCACCGGTGATATGCAGGCGGATCAGGAACTGTGAGGGTTCAAGAATTTACCCCAATCTGCGCATCGAACAAACGAGTGTGAATATGCTAGACGTACGAAATGCAAACCTGCTTGAAGCTCTACTGGACTCCTGGGACAGGAACAACACCATCCTGATCAACCTGCTCCGCGCCGTCCCAGAGGGTGGACTCGAAGTCCGGGCCATGGAGAGTAGCCCGTCCGTCGGAGAGATGTTGATGCACATCCACTATGTCCGGCTCGTATTCGTCTCCGAAGATGCTCCCGATTTTGCCAAGCCGATGCCCGAGGGAGAGTGGAGGACCGAGCGCGACCGCAACCGCAACCGCATGGTCCAAATGCTGAACGATAGTGCGAAGGTTGTGAGAGACGTGCTAAGGAATAGGGTGGAGACGTGCGGGCAGATGAACCTCCACTATGATCACCCGGTTCTTTTTCTCCAGCACATGATCTGGCATGAGGGTTACCATCACGGTCAGATCAAACTGGCGCTCAAGTTGGCAGGCCACCCTATCAGCGATGACGAAGCTGGGCCAGGTACATGGAGCGTCTGGATGAATAAAAAAGATTGAGTGGGAATACGCGTTGGTCCGCATTAAGTAGAAAGCGATCTTAGCTGACGACAATCGACCACCGGCGCAGGCGTCGTAAGGTCATCTGAATTTGATTGTCCCCGAAGGGAGTTCTTATGGTCACACTAAATGTGAATGGAGTCCGGCACGAAGTACAGGCGCCTGACGATACTCCTCTACTCTACGTTTTGCGCAACGATCTCCATCTGGTCGGTCCGCAGTTCGGTTGCGGACTCGCTCAGTGCGGAGCCTGTGCAGTCCTGATCGACGGAAAAGAGGTGCGTTCCTGTATCACGGCCATTTCGTCCGTTGGCAACCAGGAAATCACGACGCTCGAAGGGCTGCCAGCGCGGTGGGCAAAGCAAAAAGGCCTTTCCGCGGAGGACGCGAAAAATACGCTTCATCCGGTACAGCAGGCCTGGATTGAGGAGCAGACTCCGCAGTGCGGCTTCTGCCAGAACGGGATGATGATCAAGGCGACTGAACTGCTCGAAAGTAATCCCCAGCCGAGCCTGGCGCAAATCAAGGAAGCTTTCACCACTTCCGGGGTGTCGCCTAATCTCTGTCGCTGTGGAACCTACGTTGCGATCATTGAATCCGTGAAGCATGCCGCCGAAATCATGGCGAAGGGGAGGTAAGCGATGACCACCACCAGTGAAAAAGCCGCCCACGAAAAATCGGCAACCGTTTTTGGAGCCACGCTGTCGCGCCGCCAATTTGTGAAAGCTGGTGGAGCGCTGGTGGTTGGGTTCAGCCTGGTTGGTTCGGAGTTTCTAAAAGCCGATACCGCGAACCCTGCCTCGTTGAAGAACTCGCTCGATCCCACCCTGCCCAGTTCGTGGATCGAGATTCATCCCGACAACACGATTCTGATTCGCACCGGGAAGCCCGACTTCGGCCAGGGCACCACCTTTACTGCGTACCGGCAGATTGTGGCGGACGAGCTGAGTGTCCCGTTCGAAGCGATCACGACCGTTGTGCACGGAGACACCGATCGCACGCCAGACGGCAGCGGTGCCTTCGATTTCCTCGGCCATGGAACTCCGAACATCCGCAAGGCGGCTGCGTACACTCATCAGGCACTGCTCGACCTCGCGTCCGAAAAACTCGGTGTTGCGAAGGACAAGCTTTCCGTGAAGGATGGCATCGTCTCCGGAGGCGGGAAGCACATTTCCTACGGCGACCTCGTGAAGAACCAGCAATTGAAGCTCACGATCCCGGTCAAGGGAGAGCTGACCAGCCTGTTTGGATTGGCCGTCCAGGGCGATCCGCCGATGAAGCCGGTCAGCGAGTACACCGTCATTGGCAAATCGTTCAAGAATTCCATCATCAGTTCGAAAGTGGCGGCTAAAGAAACGTGGGCGACCGATGTACGCCTCCCCGGCATGTTGCACGCCCGCGTGATTCATCCCAAGACGTTGGGTTCGACTTTGGTGTCTGCGGGGAAATTGGATAAGGCCAAGTTCCCGAATTCGCAAGTCTTTGTGAAAGGGAATCTTGTCGGGGTGCTCGCAGCCACCGAGTGGGAAGCGATCCAGGCCGCCGATCAGGTGGCCAGTGCTACGAAATGGACCGTGTGGAAAGGCCTGCCCGGCAGTGCTAACCTGCACCAACACTTACAAGAGAAAGCTGATTGGGCGAGTACTCCCGCCACCAAGAGCCAGGCCGCCAAAGGGGACGTCGGTCCCGCACTCGCCGCCGCTCACAAGAAGCTATCCGCAACTTATCAGATGCCGTATATGAAGCATGCGCCGATCGGCCCAACCATGGCGGTGGCCGATGTGAAAGCGGACGGCACGGTGCACATCTACACCCATAACCAGAACCCGCAGGCACTGCGCGGCGAAATTGCCATGATGCTGCGCAGCACAATCGATAAGGTCATCGTGCATACGTATCCCGGCCCTGGCCACTACGGCCGGTCGAACGGAGGAAACGCAGGCGCGGAGGACGAGGCGGTAATCTTGTCGCAGGCAGTGGGAAAACCCGTGCGCGTGCAGTGGATGCGCGCTGACGACATGCAGTGGTCCACAAATTCGCCGGCGGGATACTCCGAAATTCAGATTGCTGTCGACGACAAAGGCAAAATGGCGGCCTACCAGGCCGACCACTACATGCCCGCCATGCAGGATGATCGCCCGATCGGCGCGGTCCTCGCGGGACTGCCGACGATGGCGGCTCCCGATGTCCACAATGATTTCATCACTTCGACAGTCAACAATATTGCCGACCCGTGGCTGTATGCGCCTGTTCCCAACGTGGCCGAGCGCGGCCACGGCACATTCCAGGTCGGACAGGAAACTTCGCCGCTCGCCGTCGGCCTTCGCGACCACAGTATGCGTACGCCGGTACAGTTCCAGCAGAACTATCCGCGCGAACTGGCGGTAAGCGAGGCTGCTGCGCTCGCCGGCGCCGACGCGATCCAGTTCCGCATCGACCACGCCAGTGAAGAACGGGCGATCGGCGTACTGAAGGCGGTTCGCGATGCTTCCGGCTGGGACACGCGTCCCTCGCCGCGTCCGGATGCCGTCTCTACCGGAGCAACGCCGGTGCGTGGCCGAGGAGTTTCTCTGATGGAGCGCAGCGGAACCTACTGGGCCTGTGTGTGCGAAATCGTGGTCAGTCCCAGCACCGGCGCAATCAAGGTGGAGAAGTACACCATCGCGGTTGATCCCGGCATCGTGATCAATCCGATGCAATTGAAGCGGCAGGTCGAAGGCGGCGCCGTCATGGGAATCAGCATTGCTCTGCTCGAAGAGGTAACGTTCGATGAGAGCGGAATCACGCAGGATGATTGGAACAGTTATCCGATCCTGACCATGGCGGACGTCCCAGAGATGAAAGTGGTACTACTGCACAACCCGAAAGTCGGCACATACGGTGGAGGCTCGGAAGCCGCCAATGCTCTCGCCGCGCCCGCCATCGCAGCGGCTGTACACGATGCAACTGGAAAAATCGTTCGACGCCTTCCGTTAAAACCGGCATACGTGCAGGCGGCTTTGAAGAGTTAGGTTTTGGGAGGGCACGAATTCATTCGTGCCGCTGGGGCGGCTACATTGAATTGCGCTTTCGCGCGGAGAGGTGCCATGCCAACGAAAAACGATTCGCTGACGGACCGCCTATCGCGCGATAGCGAAATTACGATCACGGTGACTGGCAGAAAATCCGGTCGCACCATCTCTATCCCAATCTGGTTCGCGTGGGATGACGAGAAACTCTATCTCCTACCGGTACAGGGTTCGGACACCCAGTGGTACAAAAACATTCTCGCCAACCCGGCTATGAAGATCACGGCTAGGAACGCAGGAGCCGAAGTGCAGGCAGTGCCGATCACGGATACCAACGGAGTCGCGTCGGTAATCGAGAAGTTCCGCGCCAAATACGGGGCTGGAGAAGTGAAGAAGTACTATTCCAAGTTCGACGTTGCTGTTCTGGTGAAAATGTAGAGCATGCCATCATGAAGAAAAGCATCCTTCAAAACATAAGAAGCACCTCCAAAGTAGTGCCCCTTCAGCGCCCATCCAACGAGCCGGCTTCCGCCACGCTCGATACAACCAGTTTGGCCCGCCTGCTTGCCGCCTATGCCCCGCATGACGGCAGTTTCGAGTTGCGCATCCCTGGATTGCATGCCAGCCGTATGGCACGCGCCAACACGCAGTGCTTCCACACTCTCCGGATGCCCTCGTTATGCATCGCCGCGCAAGGAGCAAAGTCGGTCGTCGTGGGACAAGAAGTCTACGCGTACGACGCGTCGCGTATGATCGTGTTTTCGGTCGCGTTGCCGATCGCGTCCCAGATCACGCAAGCCAGCCCGTCCCAGCCGTATCTTGCACTCCGTTTGGACCTCGATCCACGCAAAATTGCGGAGTTGGTGTTGAAGGTCTTTCCGCAGGGGCTGCCTTCAGTACACGAGAAAGACAGGCGCGCCGTGTACGTGAGTCCGGTCGACGCGCACATTGTGAACGCCGCAAACAGGCTAATGGAGTGCCTGGCTAGGCCCGGAGACTCGGAACTGCTTGCCCCGCTCATCTTCGACGAAATTTTGATTCGTCTTCTTCGCAGCCCGATTGGTGTACGCGTGGCGCAAATGGGTTTCGCCGAGTCGAGCGTGGACCGGGTAGGGAAGGCGATCGCCTGGCTGCGTACCAACTTCTCGCAGCCCATGAAAGTTGAAGACCTCGCTGGGCTGGTGCACATGAGCGTTTCCTCTTTTCACGAGCACTTTAAGTCGGTGACTTCGATGAGCCCGCTGCACTATCAGAAAGTGCTGCGCCTGCAGGAGGCGCGGCGACTGATGTTGTCGTCCATGATGGACGCGGGCGCTGCGAGCCAGCACGTCGGCTATCTCAGTCCGTCGCAGTTCAGCAGGGAATACAGCCGCTTCTTCGGCAATGCGCCGACGCGGGACATCGCGAAATTGCGTCAAGACAACCGGCTTTGGGCCTGATCGTCGAATCATTTGATTTAGACAGGCGAACACAACTTCCAGCCAAGTACACTTGGTGCGCAACGAAGTCGCTTGCCAGGAGGCCTTCGTGTCGATGAAACGGATGGTTGTCCGCTGTGCAGCCCTTTGTCAATCCTTACGCAAGGTATGGATTCTTTCCGCCGGCACCGTATTGCTGCTCGCAATGCCCGTGGCCCAGGCGCAGTCAAGCCGCCGTTCCGACGAGGGCACCCAGGTACTTGCCTTGGATAATTCCTGGAACCGCGCTCTGGAGACCAAAGACACCAAGGCCCTCGACCTTCTTCTCGCGCAAACGTTTGTGTCCGTGGACATCGACGGCAGCATGCAGTCGAAGGCGGAATTCATCGCCAGCATCGGAGCGCCCAACTACCATCCTCCTACTCAGGCTGTGACCGAACAAAGTTCAGTTGAGGTGTACGGCGACTCCGCCGTGGTGGTTGGAATCTTTCGCACCAAGGGTGTCGAAAAAGGCAAAAAGTATATGAACCGCGAGCGCTATGTCGATACCTGGGTAAGGATCAACGGTACGTGGAAGTGCGCAGCGTCGATTACGGTGCTGATTCCCGCGAAGTAGCCGGTTTGATATGGGGCAGGGAAACGGCGGAGAGGGTGGGATTTGGACCAAAGCCGTGTTGATTCCGCTTACGTTGTTGATTCTCTAATGTCCCAAAAGTCCAAGATGTCCAAGAAGTCCTGGCGGCTAGCACAAATCAGCTCGATTTTTCGGGGCCGGAATTGTGACCCGTGGGTCAATGAGTGTAATGGCGATATTACGTCAACCACCGTCGCAGAAGGCTGTTAGTCTCGGGCTGTAGTCAGATTTCAAACCCCATTTTGGAGTAGCCAGCCCGTGCATACGAAGATGCTTATGCGCCTAAGCTCGTTGTTTCTTGGGATTCTGGGGCTTGCAGCTTCTTTTATGCCGCAGGAAATTCTGGCCCATTATGGCGCGCATTCGAGTGGACTAGGTACCTTGCTGCTGCAAGTCGTGGGTGCGCTGTATCTGGGGTTCGCTGTTCTGAACTGGATGGCCCGGGACATCCTCATCGGCGGTATTTATGCGCGTCCGGTAGCACTCGGCAACTTCCTCCACTTCGGTATCGTGGGGCTCACTGTGTGGAAGGCAATCGCCAGTGGGACGTCCAGGAGCAGCGACATCGTCACGGGGGCAATCGTTTATTCGGTCTTTGCGGTGTGGTTTGGTTTGGTCGTGTTTACTCATCCAACGAAGCAATGAGGAGGCAGCACGGTTTCACCGCTTTCTCACCGCTGACGTTAAACAGGCGATTTCACCAACAACCAGCCCCACGCGTGCCCGTGCCGGGGTTGTTAGTGAAATCGGGATTTTACGTAAAATGAGACATGGCGCGCTCCCAAATTCACCCCTCACCCGAAATCCGCTCCCGGTGCTTTCTATGTGGTGAAGGGGGAATGTCTGGCTTGCGGAGTTCCTCACGTCGTAGCGCCTGATCTCGTTGGCTGGGCAGAGGAGAAGGTGCAACACTGCTTTTGGAAGAAACAACCTGAAACTCCAGCGGAACTCGAACAGGCCATTGCGGTTCTCGAAGCCCAAGAATTGGACTGTCACCGCTATGCAGGAACCGACCCTGCAATTCTTGACCGCGTATTGTCCACACACTGCGACTATCCGATGCAGTCGCCGACCCTAGTCAAACGGACCGATCCCCACCCGGCGCATTTTGCGCTCCTCGATGATCCGCCCAGTCTACTCGCCAGAGTATGGGGCATAATCACGGGGCGTAGTGGCTAGTCCGAGTGCGCACATTATCAGGCCACTCCGGTCGGCAGTACTTACCTGCCAGCCGCTTTTAGAATGACCATCGCGCACAGGCCTACGACACCGGAAACAATGCCCGTCCAGAATACAAACCGACAGAAACGTGGTAGGACGCTCCGGGGAAACAGGGATTCATAGGTCTGCAAAACGTCATCACCGCCACGGAAACTCAGCCACTCGATTCTGTTTCTCGATGAATCCACTTTCATCAACCGGACTCGCATGGCCCAATGGAACACAATGCTGACGAGCGCCAGCATCACCAGTGCCGAGAGCGCGAAAGCGACCATTTAACTGCCTCTCCGAGGCCCGCGAACGTCCGTATGATATGCCAATCAAGGGTAACTGGCGAAGTCAGGCGATTGCACCAACTACTGTCCTCAGCCTGCGGGGCGGAGTTGTTAGTGTAATCGCGATATTATGACAGTTAGCGACCCTAAGCCGCCATCTTTCCCGTAACTACAAGTCCAACTTGACCTTGGGTGCGTCTGGACACGGGGTCCCTGTCATCGAGTTTTTTAGCGTGCGTAGAGTAGCTTCGACCGCTGCGAAATCCGGGGGGATAAACTCTCTTCTGCCGTTCAACTCCCCGGTCTCGAAGACCCAAAGCCCATGCGTTGATTTGCTGGAAATCATGATGATGTGTAAGTGCCACGGAAACGCTTCAGCGGCCCCCACGTAGTTAGGGAACCCATTCTGTGGGAGTTCAACAAAGTGTCTTTGAATCATCAATCGAACCAAGGATTCGATTTCCTGCTGGCTTGCGGTAGAGGTGCAAGTTGGGACGACACCATCGTCTTCAACAGTTCCATCGGTGCGGTATTTTTGCAACGCAAGCCTGCCGTCACCGTAGACGAACAAGGCCTCGTGCGACTCGTCATAATAGATTTTGAGGTCCTTGCGGGAGGAAGTGTCCGTCAACATGCTGGCGAGGCCAGTTGGCCTTGCCACATGGCGGACAAAGGCCAACATGGAAACCACGAGAACCAGTACGAGCAAGTAAAGGGTTGCCTGCCTCACTGCGTGATTGTAGGTCTCTAAATATCCGCGTCAATAGCCCGAAAGTCGCCTACATGAGTTCAATGGCAATGCGATGTGCGACCATAGACTAATGGCTGGTGTTAACAGGCGATTACACCAACAACTGCCCTCATCCTGCCGGGCCGGGTAGTTGATGTAATGGCGATTTTTCGCCAACTATCCGCGACGTGACGCGCACCAAATGGAGTTCGGTGTACAATTTTGCTCTCCTAAGCTAGAAAAATCGCCGTCCGCGGCTCTCAAATAAGGCGAGATCGCAATGCCTTGGTTTGGCAAGAAACTTACTCGTTGTTCCGCAGCGTTGGGCGCACTGCTAGGGTTGCTTCCTGTCCTCTCCTGGCCCCAACAGTTCAGCAAATCTGACCGCGATCTCGTCCAAGACATGCTGCGAAATGTGGCGCGAGATGTTCAAAAGAACTATTACGACCCTAAGTTTCATGGAGTGGATTGGGACGCGACGGTCCGTAAGGCGAAGGGAAATATCGACAAAGCCGATTCGCTAAACGGTGCCGTATCGGAGATCGCCGCCGCCCTCGATAGCCTGAACGACTCTGGTACGTTTTTTGTTCCGCCGCCACGCACGTATGTGCATGACTACGGGTTCACGATGCACCTAATTGGCGAAGGCTGCTTTGTCACTCGAGTGCGCCCAGGCAGTGATGCGGAAAAGAAAGGCCTCAAGGCAGGAGATCAGATTCTTGCCATCAACGAGCATCGCCTTTCACGCAAGACACTTTGGAGAGTCTTTTATATCTACGGAGATTTAGACCCCCAACCTGGCCTTCGTCTGACCCTAACCGACGAAGGCGGTCAACAGCGACAGCTGGAAGTCGGTGCGAAAATCGAAACGTCTTCGGGAGTAAGGTATTTCCTGCAACACGGTCTGGGTCAGCGCATCCGCGACTGGCAAGACGTGGACGATAGCATGGTGCCGCGTTATTTCGAGAAGGGTGACTCCCTGTTGGTGGTGAAAATACCTTACCCTTCGGCTTTGGATGTTGATCGAATGATAAGAAAGATGCGGAAGCACAAAGGCGTTGTCATCGATTTGCGGGGGAGTGGCGGCGGCAGGCCGGAGATACTCAAGCAAATGCTGGGAGGCATCTTTGAGCATGAAGTGAAGATCTATGACCGCATTGGAAAAGCCTCGACACGGTCCGAATCTGCGGTAGGCCGCCACCACGATGCTTTTACGGGAAGGTTAGCCGTCCTGATCGATAGCCAGTCCGCAGAGGCGTCCGAGTTGTTCGCTCGCGTCGTCCAGATGGAGAAGCGCGGATTTATTATAGGAGACCGCAGTACCGGTCACGTGGATCTATCAAAGGGCTTTTTTTATGAAACCTATCTGGATTCCGAGGTTTTCTATAGGGTATTCGTTACCGACGCTAACCTCGTCATGACAGACGGCAAGAGTTTGGAGCATGTGGGCGTAGAACCGGACATCACTGTTCTTCCGACGCCTCACGATTTGGCAAGGGGCCGGGATCCAGCGATGGCGAAAGCTGCCGCGCTGGTTGGCGGTCAGCTTAGCCCAGAAGAGGCTGGAAGAATATTCCCGGATGCTGAGTCACCCCAGCACTGAAAGGCAGACGTCCCGGCCCTACCACTCCGGTCGATTCTTGAGGCATACATTTCCGCGTTAGGCTTCCGTCTCTCATCAAAGCTCGCGGGAGTCGAAGCAAACTGTTGTTAACAGGCGATTACACCAACTACTTTGAAACGCGTACGAGCCGCCGCAAATCGCTACGGCCGACCCCTCTACAGCCCCGTAGTTTGGTAAATCCGCACACGGATTTTGTCCCGAGGCGCTAAGGCCGAGGACGTTAGCACAGGATTAGCGCAGATCATATGGCAGTTCGGTGATGCTATTGAGAACAAAGCGGTAAAAGAATGGCGGAGAGGGTGGGATTTGAACCCACGATACCCGTTAAGGTATGTCCGCTTTCGAGGCGGATCGTTTCAACCACTCACGCACCTCTCCGGAAAGCAGTCATCGTTGGTCGCCTCATGCGCCGGCCCCGTTTGGCCACCGACAATCGACGAAGGACTAACGACGTTTTCTAAAGAACTCTTGCAGGATTTCCGCTGAGCGGCCTGCCAGGACCCCACCACGAACGTCCATACGATGATTCAGTTGCGGGTGATTCAATACCGGCAACACCGAGTGGACAGCACCCGCCTTGGGATCGTCCGCGCCGTATACCAGGCGTCGAATCCGGGCATGGATCAACGCGCCCGCGCACATCGCGCACGGTTCAATTGTAGCAAACAGTTCGCAGTCGCTTAGCCGGTGGTTACCGAGGTTCGCACCGGCATCGCGCAGAGCCATGATCTCGGCGTGCGCGGTTGGATCGTTATCCGCGAGATTACGGTTCCATCCCCGGCCTACGATCGTACCTTCATGGACGACAATCGCTCCGACGGGAACTTCTTCGATCTCCAGCGCACGCTGCGCGCAGCGGAGAGCTTCTTCCATCAGGAGTTCGTCGGGAGCAATGGGGCCAGCCACCAATCCATTGTAAGGTTTGCGTGACTCTAACAGGGGCAGAGTACCGCGCGTTTATGAAACGATCAGACCGCGAGCGAGGAACTTCAGAGGACTCGGAATACCGTCCGCACCACTTCGGGCACAACTGCATGGACCACCAGCGGGACCACAGTGGTTACCACCGTGCGCGCGGCCAGTAGTGCTGGCAGGGCGATCAGTATCCAGGAACTCGTCGGAAGGTTGGCGAAATAAGCTTTCATAACCATATCCTTGGGTTCTGATACGCAGGGGACTTCGGGAAAGTTCCGGGGGCGCCTACCCGGCTGGGATTCTGGTATGTCCGGACTTAATGTGATCTACGTCACATCCCCGTGAGGCATTGAATGCTAGCCTGTTTACGCTATGCGGATGACAGAGATAGCCCGGAAACTGTTCCTCGTGGACCTGATCCAGGGTCTGAAAGTCACGTTCAAATATCAGCACCCCAAAGAGACCTGTACCGAGCAATATCCGCTGGAACGCCCGGTTGTCGCCGAGCGATACCGGGGCGCGCCCCGCCTGAGGAAACAGCCAGAAACCGGCACGACCATGTGCGTGGGATGCAACTTGTGTGCGACCGCTTGTCCGGAAAATCTGATTGTCGTCGGCAGTGTCCGCAACGAAGTGACAAAGCGTAAGGAAATGACTACGTTCACTTTCGACCTGAGCCGTTGCATGTTCTGCGGCCTATGCGAAGAAGCGTGCCACTCCGGCGCGCTCGAACTGACTCAGGATTTCGAGATGGCTATGTACTCGCGAGAAGGCATGATCTGGGATCGCGAGATGCTGGAAAACGGGCCACGTCCGACGGTGTATCAGAAGTAGCCCGCATTGGTTGAGGTCAAATCATCCCGTTCTAGTTCTTCTCCAGCGTAGCCTTCATATTCACATCCGAGCCCGCGAATACCGAGATCTCTTTTTCCCAGTCGGCGTACCCTTTGTCTGAGACCTTGACCTTGTGTTTGCCCGAGGGAAGCTTCAGGGCAGCGGGCGTGTTGCCGACGAAATTGTCGTCAACATAAACCTCAGCACCGTCCGGCACAGAATTCAGGGTGATTTTACCTTCGTCCTTTGGAGCAGGAGCCGGGGCGGCGTCGGCAGATTTTGTAATCGAAGGCGTCTCCGGGGCCGCTTTCGCATCTGGGACTGCAATCGCTTTTTCAGTGGACTTAACGGCGGACGCTTGCTTGGAATCGCCCGCGAGTTCATCCGAGACCTGGTCGTAGAACTTCTCAGCCATGCGGTCGCCGGCGCCCCACGACATCCCCCTCTTGTTCTGGACGTTGATGATGAGAGTGGACTTGTCGGTGCCCTCCGGCTCAACGGCCGCATTGGCCACGAATCCCTCGGACGCAAATGAGCGGCCCGTCTCGAAAGTGAACATCAGCATCTTCTCGTTGACATACGTCACCACGTGCCGCTCCCGTGCGGTTCGCATGGCGGCGATAAATACCTGCTCGGGAGAGTTGTTGTAGGTTTTCTTCTTAGGCTTCGCTTCGACACTGAAAGGCGACAGGACTGCAAGAATCGTCAAAAAAACAACACAAGAAAGGGTCGAACGTCTCATGACTATCCTCCCGATCAATTACCTGCACGGTATGTTTAGTAGATCAGATAGAGCGGGAGGAGTATAGACCAGAAACTACTCCGGCAACAGCGGCAAACCTTGAATATTCCAAGCGATCTTATAGACGGCATTGTTGGTTGCAAGAATCGCGGACTTGCCGGGCGCGAATGCCAGGCCCACCAGTCCTTGTCCGGATACCTGCAGGCTCGCTTTGGCGTCAGGCGTGACTTTCACAATACCGCGTTTACCGGAAAGGGAAGCGGCCACATAGAGGTTTCCGTCCACATCAAACGCCAAGCCTTGCGGGCGTCCTAACCCACGGTAGAAAACCGACACGCTGCCGTGCGGATCGACTTTGTGAACGCAGTCGAAACTGGATGTGGTCGGGCCGGTGACGAAGAGGTCACCGTGCGGTCCGAAAGCGAGATGGTACGCCGACACACTTGGTTCAAGTGTTGCGAAGACGAAGATCTGGCGGTCGGGAGCAATCTTGAAGATGGTCCCGCTCCGATCGCCGACATACAAATTCTGTTCCCGGTCGAACGCCATCCCAGTTGCCACACCCATGCCTTCCGCATAGGACGACATCGTCCCGTTGGGTGCGACCTTGTAAACCGTTTCGTCATGACGGGATGAAACGTACATTTCGCCTTCACGATCAAAAGCGATCGCGGTGGCGTTCATCATTTCGTTCAGATATGGCCTTACGATGTAATCCGTATCGATCTTGAAAATCGCCACCGGGACTTTTTGCCCGCGCGATCCGGAGAAGGTCGCGTAGATGTTGCCTTCCTGATCGACGGCTGGGTTGGTTACGGGATGCAGATCGTCTGCGATCGGCGTAGCGACCCGAATTTCCTGTGCATTGCTGACGTGTCCATTGGTATCCACAACAATCGGCCCGGACACAGCATCGTCGGGTACGCGCGCGATCACAAAATCGTCCGCGCTGATCACAACCGTTCCCTGAACTTCACCAAAACGCACGCTCGGCCGGCGCAGTTCCGCGGAACGCAATCCGCTACCAACGATGCGAATGTCGCCTCCCGGCAACGCGAAGGCGGGAGCGATCGCATCAATGTGCGGTTTGCCGTTGACGCTCTTCTTGCCCAATATTCGATCCGAGATACTCATCAGTCCGTTTCCCGTGCGGGCTGCATGCGCCCGCTTGACAGCTACCCTATTAGAAGTCGGAAATGCAACAACAGATGCATAATCACCAGAGCGTAAAGTCCGGCTCCAAGGTCGTCGATCACGATTCCGGCGCCCTCCGGCAAGGCCTCGAGTTGGCGCACCGGCGGAGGCTTGAGAATATCGAAGACACGAAAAAGTATAAGGCCCGCCAGAAACGTTTTCCATCCGAGTGGCACGGCGATCAAGGCCACAAGCTGTCCGGCGACTTCGTCAATCACGACAAACTGCGGATCCTTGATTCCCGTGGCTCGTACAACTTGGGTCGCGGCAGGGATCCCTATGGCAGTGACCAGTGCCGCGGCCGCAATTGTTGCCCACGAGCGAGATTCCGGCGGGATCACAAAACTAATCAGAGCCCACAGGATTACCGTCGCAACCGATCCCCACGTGCCCGGACCCGGTTTCAAACGGCCAATGCCGAAGAACGTGGAAACCAGTGTTGCCCAGAGAGGAGCGGCAGATTTGGCTGCTTCCTTCACTCGCTTTCGTCCACGGAGCCGAGGTTTCCATCCCGGATGACTTCTTCCTCGTCATGGACCGGCTCCGAAATCACGTAGGCTCCGGTGGCCCATTTGCCAAGATCGATTTCTTTGCAATGGTCGCTGCAGAAAGGGAAGTCAGGTGCAGTGCTAACGACAGCCTTCTTGCAGATCGGACAGCGCAGTTTTAGTTTGCCAGGCATAGAAAAAATACAGAATTCAGAGGTCAGATTGCAAAAGTGAAATCCCGCGGTGACGATGAGCGCACTCCTGCAATCTCACCTCTGACCTTAAACGATCTGGGCGACGATATCGTAGTCGTGAGCTTCGGTAATCCGGCAACGATAGAACTGGCCTTTCGTCGGCTCGGTTCCTTCCGGAAAATCATTGACGAAGACTTTGCCGTCAATTTCCGGAGCATGCATCGCAGTGCGGCCTTCGAGAAGCAACTCGCTTTCTTCGGAAGGTCCCATCAGCAGTAGATCGAGTTCGCGGCCGACCAGCGTTTTCTTCTTCGCTCGGCTGATCTTCTTTTGAATGGACATCAACGACTTCCGGCGCCGCTCGATTTCACGGGGAGACACCTTGTTTTCCAGATCGAAGGCGTCTGCACCTTCCTGGTCCGAGTAGCCGAAGGCTCCCATCCAGTCGAAGCCGACCGCCTTGGTGAATTCGCAAAGCTCGTCAAACTCTTTTTCGGTTTCGCCCGGAAAGCCCACAACGAAGGATGTCCGCAAGGTGAGATTCGGAATCGTGCGCCGCATCTTCTCGATCGAACGCAGAAACAAGTCGGAGCCTCCGCCGCGCTTCATCCTCTTCAAGACCGTCGCAGACGCGTGCTGCAGTGGCACATCAATGTAGGAGCAGATGTTGTCATGTGCGGCGATGGTCTCGAGCAGGCGCCCCGTGATCTTGTTGGGATACGCGTACAGGAATCGGATCCAGCGCAGTCCCTCAACGGCGGCGAGTTTTTCAAGCAGCAGGGCCAGGCCGTCTTTCAATCCCAGGTCCTCGCCATAGCAAGTCGTATCCTGGCCGATCAACGTGATTTCGCGTACACCCGCCTGCGCCAACCGCTCTGCTTCGGCAATCACGGATTCGAAGCGCCGAGAACGAAATTGTCCACGCAACTGCGGAATGATGCAAAACGTGCAGGGATGATCACAGCCCTCGGCGATCTTGATGTATGCGGTGTAGCCGGGAGTCGCCAGAATGCGGGGCGTGGCTTCGTCATACAGATAATTCGGCAGATCGGCGATGGCGCCATCCCAAGCATCGCGTGCAAATCGCCCTTGTTGCCGCCGGTGGTCACCTTCGGGACGGGAAGTGAGGATATTAAATGGGCTCGTCGCGGGCTTGGCAGGTGCGACACCAGCCGCGGCAAGGATTCGTTCCAGTTCGCCGGTTCCAACCACCGCATCGACTTCGGGAATGTTCTTGAGTATCTCGGTGCCAAAACGTTCCACCAGGCAGCCTGCAACCACTAATTTTTTTGCCCTGCCGCCGGTCTTGTGGCGAGCCATTTCCAGAATCGTGTCGATGGATTCCTGCTGTGCGGAGCCGATAAACGAGCAGGTATTAACGACGATGACGTCGGCATCGTCGGCCGCCGGGGTAAGTTCCGCACCTGCGTGCGCCAACATGCCCATCATGACCTCGCTGTCCACAAGGTTCTTGGGACAGCCCAGGCTGACGAAACCAACCTTGGTCGGGGCGGTCTGCTGCGGGCGCTCGGCGATGTCTTTTTGTACGGGCACGGGAGAATCGGTCAACCGGAAAGGGCGACAGATTGATTTTATCATCTGGTACACAGAAGGACGCTGGCGAGCCCGGTTGTTAACCTCCACAGTACGGCGGGTACTTTCGTTTCTACTGTAGGGTGTGGGGCGTGCTACTCTTAGGAAAACAAACTACATCCTCAATACTTCGGAGGAGAGATGTCGCTCAAGAACTTCGCTGTACTGATGGTCTGTGTTGGAATCCTGGTCGCGAGCGCGAGCGCGCAGCGCGAGTACTCTGGTTCGCCGCGCAACGAGGTTTCAGCCACCTTCGGTAAAGTCTTCGTTAGTTCCCAGGCCGTAACGGGAGCGGGTTTCTTTGACCCGAACATTCATTTCGGCAATGGAATGACCGTCGCTGGCAATTACAGCCGCACGCTCAAGACGTACGGTATTTTTGGCATTTCCGGCGAAGTATCCGGCGCCTACAGCCCGGATATGGACCTGAACCTCAGTCAGAATCTGATTCCGGAAGGCTATCAGTCTTACTTCATTACCCCGGCAGTGAGAATGAATATTTTCTCCGGCGAGACGGTCACGCCCTGGTTGAGTGTTGGCGGCGGCTACGGCTATTTCCGGCAGTCCAAGCAGTTGGTTTTCGGTGGACCGAACCCTGGAAAAACCAGCAACAGCACCGGCATCGTCCAGTTTGGGGCTGGTCTTGACGTCTGGCCTTGGGAACGGTGGGGTATCCGGCTGGAAGCTCGTGATTATTATTCGGGAGTGCCTGATCTGAATGTCACGACTGTCCGAACCCGGCAGCACAATATCTACGTAGGTGGTGGATTTATCCGGCGCTTCTAGATCGTGCGTTGCTGTTTCCGAATACTCCCCAAGGAAAACTCTTTGCAACAGAAATCATAGGGAAAGCGAAATCGCTTTCCCTATTGTTTTCTCTGACCGCTTTGGTGAAGAATTCGTAAGGTGCCGCCTATCGTTCTCCGGCGGTAATTTCCTCAAACAACTCAGGCAAAGCTCGAGCATCGTCCACGGACTGGCCGAATCGCGCGGATTCGTATGCCCTGGTGAAGGTAGCAACCTTCTCCTGCAAGACCGGCTCCAGAATGGCAGCGACAAAGTCGTGCGGAGTTTGTCCGGGAGATTTACGCCACCCGCGGCGCGCCAACCTCTTCAACATCCGGTCATACCAGAGCGCTGCGGATTCCCGGGGAGCACGGTCAGGATGAGCGCGCAGCCTGCGATTCGCCAGCCCCTGAATAATCTGACGCAGATTGAGCACGAGGAGCAGCAACACGGATACTGCCACGCTGCCGATCATCCACGTTGCGGGAGAGTGCGTGATCTGCTGGTGAGTACGCCGAGCCGACTTCAGCAGCGCTTGATAGTTTCGCGAATACCATTGCCGCAAATCGTCGTAGAGCCGGCGGCTGCTCTGCCCCGCACCCTCTCCCAGAGAGCGCTGGTGGGCGACGTCATAGTTAACTACCCATTCCCGCCAGAACGATGCGGCCGCGTCGACATAGAGAAACATCCGGGACCAGCCGGAGTGCGTTTCCAGATCACCGCCAGGAGTCGGATCGAAGCTGATCCAGCCGCTTCCCGGAAAATAGGCTTCGACCCAGGAATGAGCGTTGCTGGCGCGCACTACGTATTGCCCGGTCAGGTCGTTGAACTCGCCGCCCCTGAAGCCCGTCACGATGCGGGACGGAATGCGAAGCGAGCGCAGCATCACCGCCATCGAACTCGCAAAATATTCGCAGTGCCCCTTTTTCCGTTCGAAAAGAAAATAGGCCAGTGGGTCGCGAGGAGTGTTGCGGCCGAGATCCAGCGTGTAGCCAAAGTGCGTGCGGAGATAACGCTCCAACGTCACCGCCTTGTCGTAGTTGTTGGGAGCGTTGGCGGTAATCTCTTCAGCGAGCTTGGAAATTCGGATGTCGAGCGGCGGCAACGTAAGGTAGAGCGCGAGGCCTCCCGGAGCGGTGTTTGGAGACAGCCGCAATTCGCTGGCATCGGGTTCCGTGAGTTGCGATTCGGCTTCGTAGCGGTTCACGGGATGGTCCACGTCGAGGTTGTAGACCGCTCCACCAGCATCAGTTGTCACATGGACGTACGTCCCAAGTAGGGCTGCTGGCTTGTCCGCGAGAAAGAAGACGTTGGTGCCCATGGGTTCCATGAGCACGTGATAGCGCACTTTGCGGACCGGGATCCCAGCTGCTCCGGTGTCGCCCGGTGTTGCCCCGAGCCGATAACTCTGAAGTCCGGTGAGGCGGAGGTCGACTTGCGAAAATGGATTCGACCAGATTCTCCCGTCAAATTGACTCAACGCGACACCACGCCACTTGAGGTCGTAGGCGCCTTCGAGGTCATTTTCGATCTCAACGTGCATCACCACGGCATTGGATTGCTGAATCTGACCAATGCGCCCGAGTTGGACGCGATCGGTGAACCCCGTGGAGAGGTCGCTGCTCGGCGAATAGGCGCTCAGGTAGCGTGAGGAAACGCGAGGAAGAAGAAAGAAGATCAGCGAACCGCCGGCCAGGATCATCAGCATGAGCATCGGCGCGGTCGCAAGCAGGACGCTTGCCATGCGTCGATAGGGTGCTGAGTCTTTTGGCTCCTGGGCGCGCCCGCTCTCTTCGGCGACCGAATGGCGCATTTCCATGAGTACAAACGTGATGACGGCCACCAGCAGAAATCCGGCAAAAGAAAAAAGAAATACGCTATCCACCGTGAGCACAGCTGCGGCGAGCACCATCAAGAACGAGAGCACGGCCAGCATGAAGTGATCGCGCGCGCGCTGCAAAGAAAAAAGACGGATCACCATCCCGAAGAGCACCAGGTGTACCGTCGACACGAGGAAACTGCGAGAGACGAAAAAATAGTCCGCGAAATATACCGCGACGTAAAGCAGTGTGAGATATGTCGTCCACCGCTCCGGGATGGCGACTTGCTGCTGGGTGATCAGGTGGTATCCGCGAACCAGCAAGGCGCATCCCACGGCGAGGACCGCCAGCATATCCAATCCGCCGGTTGATGCAAGAGTCCCAAAGCCTGTTAGGACAAGTAAATAGAGCGAGACGTTGAAGTAGCGCTCAATGGCCGTGGCCATCGTGGCTTTACCCGGATTGGTGGTGGCCGCAAACACAGCTAACTCCATTGTTGGCGAAACCGGCCAAGAAGGGAAGTGTCGGCGGTAACGAGACTCAGGACGCCGGAGGAATTAAGATATCGGCGTCACGTGCATCATCGAGTTTGTCAGGACCTGCTTGCCGTCTAGTCGCCGCCCGATCGGGCCGTGAATGCATTTCCCGGCTTGGCGGACGGTTGACAACTGGCCCAACAGATCAGCCCCGGGATGAGCGGCGTCGAGGCCTCACCATACCTGGGTAGAATTCGAATCGCATAACCGTACATGCCACTACCGGCAATTTGCTGGTAGTAGCAGCGATACGTGTAGCCTCCCTGTCCATCCTGCGATGTGACCACCATCGGAGTAGTCATCGGATTGGAAATTTCAGAGTCGGCAGTCACTCGTCCGGTGAGGACCTCCACGGACACGTCGTCCGGGGTCAGTCGGTTGAGCCGGACGTGAGCCGAAATTTCCAGTTGCTCGCCGAGGCCCACTTCGTCAAGATCACTCTGAACGGAAACGATTTCCAGAAAGGGCCATGCTTCCCGCGTTCGCTCTAACCAGGTGGCATAGTGCCTGCTTTTCGTGCCATTGTCCTCGTCAAGAACTCGGTAGCGGTGGTCGGCGGAGAGATAACGGTCATTGGCATACTCCATGACCATCCGATGCATATTGAATTCCGGACAGAGCGTGGCGATGGAGGTTTTCATGCGCGCCACCCATTTCGTGGGCACACCGTCCGCGCGCCGGTCATAAAAGGTCGGCACAATTTCACGTTCCAGAGTCTCGTATAAGGCTTCGGCTTCCACCTGGACCTGATACTCGGAATCGCTGTAGGTTTCGCCGTTGCCAATGGACCAACCGACATCGACTCCCTGGTCTCGACCCATCTGCCATGCTTCGTCCCACCAGCCGTCGAGTGTGCTCAGGTTCAAAACACCGTTGGCTTGGGCTTTCATCCCGCTGGTTCCGCTCGCTTCGAGCGGGCGAAGTGGAGTGTTGAGCCAGACGTCACATCCCTGCACCATGTAGCGGGCGACGGCCATATCGTAGTTTTCGAGGAACACGAGTTTCGAGCGGAAAGCCGGCCGGTTGGCGAGTTCGATGAGAGACTGGATCAGCTCCTTTCCGAGGTTGTCGTGGGGATGAGCCTTTCCTGCATAGAGGATCTGCACGGGCCGCTGCGGATCGTTGAGCAGGCGGAGCAATCGTTCTGGATCTCGGATCAACAGGTTTGCGCGCTTGTAGGAGGCAAAGCGCCGTCCGAAACCGATCGTCAGCGCGTCCGGGCTCAGGACTTCATCGGCGGAATCGATGGTAGTTTGCGGAGCATTCCGCTTCCGCAACTGCTCGCGCAGACATTTTCGAGCATACGCAACCAGCCGTTCTCTACGCCGCTCATGAGTCTTCCACAACTCGACCCCAGGTATGGATTGGGCGCGTTTCCAGAGATTGGCATCGGCCGGTTCCTCGCGCCACTTGGGTCCCAGATAGCGGTCGTAGAGTTGGTTCATCTCAAGGGAAACCCAGCTTCGGAAATGCACTCCGTTGGTGACGTGGCCGATTGGAATCTCTTCCTCGGGAACGCCGTTCCAGATTTGCTTCCACATCCCTCGCGACACGCGTCCATGAAGCTTGCTGACACCATTGCTCGAAGAGGCCAGACGTAATGCCAGCACGGTCATGCAGAAGTCCTCGGAATGGTTCGCCGGATTTTGCCGTCCCAGCGCCATGAATTCTGAGGTGCTGATACTGAGTTCACGTGCGAAGTCGGAAAAATATCGTTCAATGAGTGCTGACGGAAAGTAGTCGTGTCCCGCGGCTACGGGAGTGTGTGTTGTGAAGATCAGGCTCGCGGATGCCAATACCCGCGCTTCATGAAACGACATCTGCCGCATCTGCATCAGCCGTCGGACGCGCTCCAGACTGAGGAATGCAGAGTGTCCTTCATTCATGTGATAGACGGTCGGTTCCAATCCCATCGCTTCCAGAGCGCGATAGCCTCCGATCCCGAGGAGGATTTCCTGCCGCATCCGCATCTCCAAATCCCCGCCATAGAGCTGATGGGTGATTTTCCGGAATTCGCTTTTGTTGGCGGGAATATTCGTGTCCAGAAGAAAGAGCTTCAGACGCCCGACCCGAGCGCACCACACCTGGGCAGTGACTGATCCATCCGGTAGCGCGACTTGAACCGTCAGGTTCGGTACAAGCTCGACGGGCAGAGTATGAAAATCGTTATCTTCGTATGCTTCCTGTTGCCATCCGGCGGCATTCAGATACTGGTGAAAATATCCCTGTTGATAAAGCAGGCCGACTCCTACCAGAGGCAGTCCAAGATCGCTCGCTGCTTTGACGTGATCGCCCGCCAATACTCCCAATCCGCCCGCAAAGATCGACAGGCATTCCGTAATACCAAATTCCGCGGAGAAATAGGCAACCAGCAGCTTGTCTTCCTTGGGATGCTCGCGACGATACCAGGAACCTTCGCCGCCCAGGTAGACCGCAAGTTTTTGTTCCACTCCTTTCAAATGAGCGAGGAAGGAATCGTCTTTAGCCGCGGACTCAAGCGTCGCCTGCTCAACTGCTCCCAGGAGCAGGACAGGGTTGTGCCCTGACGATTCCCACAGTTGGTCATCCAGACGACGAAAGAGATCGATCGCGGCGTGATCCCAACTCCATCGGAGGTTGTGCGCAAGCGTACTCAATCCTTGTAGTGGCTCAGGCAGATTGGGTCGGACTTTGAAAGTGGCCAGCGGTTTCATTGAACTACCTCGAAGACGGGAAGGAGTGATTTGCCGGAGGCAGGGCTTAATCGAAGGCGACGTTCGTTCGGTCCTCGACGGCAATCAGCCTGTGAGCGCTCTGTCAAATTTCTACCAACCCGGCGGCCTATCAGCACTTTGTCCGTGGGTATCAGTTCCGATCGGGATCTTGCAAAAAAAAGTATTCGATCATTGCTGAAATTCAATAAAACATCAGCCGGTGCTGTTGAATTTTTCAACTGAAGTTCACCGTGATGTTTGTCAACGGAATCGGTCGCCCGAATGATCTCTATCGGCAACATTGAAGACATTCTTTAACCGAGACAGTTGCTCTGCCTTTCGTTGCGCCCGGTCTAGATCTGTTTTGTACGAGAGAGTAGTGATGAGGGATTCGGCGAGTCTTCTGTACAAAGATGCTCTGACGGCGGGGAAGTCCCGCAACCAAAAAAGTTTGCTATACTCGATTTACCTGCTACCGGGAAACCGATCGGCACCGGGGACGTAGTTCAGTTGGTTAGAACGCTGCCAACTTTATAACTTCCCTTGTTTTCATCCACTTGAATCACTTCCTGTCCACCTTCCTCTCCACCGAAATCCGTCAACTGCGTCAACCTCTTCCATCCTGTCTCTGAATTTGACCGAATCTTCAGCCCATCGTAATTGTCCATCACCACACGAGGTGATGAACTCATGGCAAGGGTCAAGCAGTATGGCAATCGCGTCAACGTCCTCAAGTACATCAAAGCCGCCGCCGGTTGGCGCTTTGCCGCTGTCGTCGAAAACCGGGGCAAGGTGGTCCGCGACCACGTCCTGCTCGCTGGACAGGATGAACATCATGCCGAAGGCACTTACTACATCGAGTGGTATGAGAACGGTAAACGGCACCGCAAGGCCATCGCCGATCTTGCGCACGTGGCCGAAGCGGCGCGGGTCAAGGCCATTGAAGTAGAGGCGCTCAAAGCAGGTGTGCTGGTTCGGCCCGCGCAACCAGCCGCCGCAACCAACCGCATTGCGCCGAAAACAGCCGTTGACCAGTATCTTGCCATGGTCGAGGCGCAGCGTAGCCCCCGGACCTATCTGAGTTACCGTTACACCCTGAAGAAGCTGCTGCTCCCATCGTACGAGAAGGAGTCCGTGGACCAGGTGACCCGCGAGGACATCCTGACCTTCATGACGCGTTGCTACACCATTGGGCTTGGCCCGCGTACGGTCTATGACAAATTAGTCGTGGTTCTGCAGTTCTTCAAACGCCAGGGGAAAAGCGGGTTGCTCGCACCGAGCGACTGGCCGAAATACGTTGAAACCATCCGGCCGATTTATGAACTGGAGGAGATTCATGCGATGTTCAAGCATGCCAAAGACGATGAGGCTCTTTTTCTGAAATTCCTGCTCGTCTCCGGCTTTCGCGACCAGGAAGCGCAACACGTTTCGTGGCGTGACTTCGACTTCCGCCACAGTCAGGTACGAGTGACCGCCAAACCGTTGTGGGGATTCCGTCCCAAGAACTGGGAGGAACGAGTGGTGCCCCTTCCGACTCCCTTCGTCGACCAGCTTCTCAGGGTAAGAGAGGGGCGCAACGCGCAGCTGGCGCAATTGGTCTTCCCCAACAAACGCGGCCGCCCCAATCGGGAGAATGACACGATTGTGAAGCGGGTCGCCCACCGGGCGGAATTGAACTGTGGACAGTGCGTTACCAGGCACGGCAATCGGTGCGCGGAAGGGCCTTTCTGCCAACTATTTTTCCAGCACAAATTTCGCCACACGTTTGCTACCGAGCATTTGCGTCATGGAGTGGACATTCGCACCCTTCAGTCCTGGATGGGACACCGTGACATCCAGTCGACCATGGTGTATCTGAAAGGCGTCCAATCAAAAGATGCCCTGGCAAAAGTAAACGCAGGCGCTCTTGCGGCGTATGTCGCCTGACCGGGCCCGTGGGGAACGCTGGAGATTGTGCAGACGGTATCTGCAAAATCTTCTCCAATTCGTAAAACCGCGACTATCTCTAGTTTGTACGAATCCACGATAGGGGCATCGCCTCACAAATTTGTTCAGACAGCAATCCGGCTCAGGCCAGGAGAAGTAACCGCTTGCGGCATCCTGCGGCCCAGCCACTCCGCAACCTGCTTTGGGTCAAATCGCACCGCCGTGCCTACGCGAAAAGAAGGGATCGCGCTGGCCGCTGCCATTTTGTAAATGTGTTGCCGGGTTACGCCTAGTAGTTTAGCCAACTCGCTCGCTTTTAAGGCGTGCTCTTTGGATTCGAGCGTCTGCAGTATCTTTGCCGCTCCAGAGACACTGTCGCGTCCCAAACTGAACCGATAAGCCGAGTTCGCCATAGTCAACTCCCAAACACTGCTGAAGATCCGGTTCTACGCCGAACACTGATTTCGGTCAAAACTCAGGGGAATCGATTGCGATTTGACCGAAATTTCATTCCCGATTACGTTCTTGACGCTCGCGACCGGGAAATTCGTCTCGGGCACAGGAGTCACGGGTGTTTTCATCTCTCGAAGAAGTCAGTCAACGGCTTAGGTCCACCGGCTACATCGCCGATTCCATTGCCACAACAACGGTGTATCTGGCGGCGAGGCTCCAGAAGCCATTGCTGCTGGAAGGGCCCGCAGGCAGCGGTAAAACGCAACTCGCCTACGCTGTCGCCCAGGCCGCAGATACAACCGTAGAGCGCCTGCAGTGCTACGAAGGAATCAACGAAGAGAAGGCGATTGGCAAGTTCGACGAGCCTCTCCAGAGACTTTGCGTTGAACTCAAAACAAAGACCGCGAACTTCGATTGGGAGTCTGTGCGGACGGAACTGCACAGTCAGCAATTCTTCAGCGCCGGCCCGCTTCTGCGCGCATTGCAATGTGAAAAGCCGTGTGTCCTTCTGATTGACGAATTGGACAAGGTAGACCAGGCCTTTGAGGCCCTGTTGCTGGAATTGCTGAGCGTATGGCAACTCAGCATTCCGAAGCTAGGCACGATGCAGGCCAAGAGCATTCCGTTCGTCGTGCTTACCTCGAACGAAGAGCGGTGCATCGGCGACCCTCTTCGCCGTCGTAGTTTTTATTTGCGCGTTGAACATCCCACCGCGGAGCGAGAGGCGGAGATTGTCGCGCTAAGAACACCAGACTCCAGCCACGAATTCCATGCGGGAATGGCGGGACTCGCCAAGGCATTACGGGGATGGAGCTTGGAGAAGCCGCCATCCGTCTCGGAAATTCTGGATCTGGCGCAGGCGCTCAAGGTCCTCGGCGCTGAGCGGGTTACGGCAGAAATGAGAGATACGCTGCTGCCCTTGCTGGCCAAGACCGAGGCTGATCGGCGAAAGCTGCTCTTGCGAGATGGTTTTGCCAGCCTGGTCTGCGACGCACAGCAATACTGCACGGAAACTCTGCAAGGGAGCGCCGCATGAACCGAGGCTTCTCGGTGGTACTCATACTTTGTGCGGTCTCGAGTTGCTGGGCACGACCGCCGAAACCAGCGACCCGGCTTGAGGCCGAATACTACGTTGCAGCCTATGCGCAACACTACCGCGTGCCCGTTCCATTGGTGCGAGCCGTGGTTGAGCGCGAGTCGGACTGGCACGCGTGCGCGCTCTCTCCCAAGGGCGCGGCGGGCCTGATGCAACTCATGCCGACGACTGCGCAGCTCTTGCGAGTCCGGGACCGCTGCGACATCAATCAAAACATCTCCGGTGGCGTGCGTTACCTGGCATGGCTGATGCAGTTATTCCATAACGATCTTAGGCTCGTAGCTGCCGCCTACTATGCCGGCGAACGGGTGATCGGCAGGCGCGGACTGACGTACCGCAATCCGGACGTGGTCGCGTATGTGTCGAGAATCAGAGCGACTTATCTTCGCCAAGTCGAATCGGCAGCCAAGTTTGAGAAAAACACTTCGGAAAGAGATATGCGATGAAAATCTGTTTGTGTTTGGTGCATGTGATAACGCTCACGACCGCGCTTGCGCAGGCGGGAGCAGCGCAGGCTGGGCTGCCAAAGGCACAAATTGTCACCCTGAATCTGGACCCGCAAAGTGTCACCACCCTGCACTTGCGACGAGGGTTTGTCAGTTCCGTACGGCTGCCCGAGGAGGTCAGTTCCGTCGTGCTGGGAGATCCCGGGGCCTTCAAGGCCGAACACTCCGAGGCAGAGCCCCAGTTGGTTTTCTTCAAACCGACCAGCCCAAAGCCGGCCGAAACGAACGCGCTGATTACCACCAAGACGGGGCACGAAGTTTCTTTAAGCCTGGTGAGCGAAGGTAATTCAGACCGCGGCGGGGCGGTCGATTACGTTCTGAAATACGAGCAGCCACGTAGTGTTCTGATCGGACCGAGCCATTCCAGCTTCGTCATTGGTGACACAAAGAGCCTCACACAGGAGAGCCCGCCAATCAGCAATGCCCAAGGCAACGCCGTCAGTGACGAACCGGAGTTGCTCAGACAACAAAGACTTGAGGCTCCGCACTGGGAGGGTAAACAGTTGCGGGTTGCAGTGGGACGGGCCACCGGGGCCGATGAGCGGATGACAGTAATGTTTTCCGTTCTCAATTCCTCTCCTAGGACGATCGAATTGTTGCCGCCACAAATACAACTTGCCGGGACATCAAAGGCCAGACATGGGAAGGCGATTAAGTCCGAGCCGGTGGCCATCAAGGATTACCAAATGACCGCGCGGCGACTGGCGCCCGGTGCAAGGGCGGACGGAGTTGTCATGTTCGAACGTCCCACCTTCAAGGAATCAAGAGAACGATTGTTACTGCAGGTTGCGCAAGCGGAAGAAGTGGACCGCCCGGTCCTGATGCCGATTACGTTTGTGGCCCCGGCAAAAGGAGCGACGAAATGATCCACCCAAACGGACAGAGCGGCAACGGAAGCGGTTCAACGATTCAAGAGTCAGCGGCAAGCGAATCGGTCATCGCCGCACCCGCAGTCGGAGACGCACTCGGGACGGGGCCGGAACTCGCGACAAGGGCAAAGCAGCGTACCAGACAGCAGTTCCAACAGAACCGGTTCGTGATCATCGCGGCCGGCGCGCTTGTAGTCGCTTTGCTGATCTTCGTTGCTACGTCGATGCCCAGCAAGCGCTCAGTTCCGAAATCAAAGAACGGTGCGGCCACCACCACGCAGGACGCGACGCCCGAAAGCAGCGCCACGCCTGGTGATAGGAGCCTTTTTCCTATCACTGATTCTGGCCGGCCCGCCACAAAAGAGACGCACGAAGGATTTCTGAACGAACGAGATCTGCAGCGGACGGCAACCGGGCGGCCAACTCCCGGTATGCCTCGTGCAGGACAGGGAAATGCAGACGGAACGTTGGCATCCATACCGCCTTTCGGAGAGCAGCAGAACTGGCAAGCGCCGCCTTACCAGCCGCAGACAAGCGCAAACAATGTGACTGACGTCGCTGAACCAAGCAAGACGGAGCGTGAAGCGTTGGAAAAGTCCTCGCTAGTTTATGTGCGCAGCATTTCTGCGCTCCACGGTAATTCTCGCAACGGGGAAATATCCAGTGACCCAGGTCCGGATATTGGCTTGGGGCTGGCCACGGGAACGCGATTGCGGGCGCGCCTCGAATCAGCTGCAAGCACGGCGGTGCGCACTCCGGTGCTGGCCGTGATCGAATACACCTACGAGCGCGACGGGGAGATCGTTGTCCCCGCCGGAGCGAGAGTGGTTGGACACCTGCAGGACGCGGACCGCTCAGGCTACGTGCGCATCGAGTTCGACTCACTGATAATGCCCGATGGTGCGGCCATGCCAATCCAAGCCGTTGCCACGGATCTGGAAATGCGCCCACTTAAGGGAAAAGTCGAGGGGAAAAACACGGGTAAGAACGTGTTGGTCCGGTCATTGTCGGGCATCGGCCAGGTTGGGGCCACCTTGCTCGGACGCGGCAATTTGAACCAGCCTCTAAGCGAGTCGGACCTTGTGCGAGAGAGGGTCAGCAACAACATCGGCGAGGCCGGTGATGAGCAAATATCGAGGATGGCAGTGACCCAGCACATCGTAGTTACGATCTCGGCCGATACTCCGATCTACGTTGTGCTGGAGCAGACACCGAAGTCGAGCGCAGCTCGAACCCAATCAGGGCTGCACAGTACCCAGCTAGCTGACTCGCTGAACGCTGACGAACTTCGACAGTTGCTACAGCTGCAGCGCGAACTGAGTCAGTCGAGTACAACAACGCGATGATGAAAAGCGATAGAGAGGCGCAACGAGGAAGACGCCGGTCTAGTTGACACCGGAACCGTCATCGTACGAACCGAGTTTCGCGATTACTTCCGATTTGCCGACAATCCGAGAGTTGGCTCTACTGTGGTTTGCGCTTCAGCGGCTTGCCAATCGCGAGCAGGAAAATGGCACTTTTGTCTTTTGCGTGTGGGGAAAAGAAGTTAACTACATCATCGTCGAAGAAGGTCAGCCCGGTCGCACCCAGGTGCTGGGCATACGCAGCCAGGTAGATCCTGCCGCCGATGGCACCCGCCTCGAGCTGGACGGCCCGGTAGCCGCGATTTCCATATTGCTCCAGATTGCGTTTTAAGTCGGCGAGAAAGAAGATGTCCACGCAGGCGTCCGCCGGCAGTTCCTGCCCCAGACCAAGATGATGGGCCTCGGCGCGGAATTGTCCCTCCTTCAAAAGCTCCAGGGTGTTCGGCTCACGCCGGAAGAGGTATGCGCCCGGCTTAAGCCCCTGCACCGCATGCACGATTAGGTACAGATCGTTCAGCTGCGCGCCCGGAGGCTCAAGGAAGTCAGCCGGAAGACCTCGCGTGGCGTAGTCGAGAATGGTAGAAAGTTGTGCCAGTGTAATGGACGCCGCCTTATCGAACGTTCGGGTAGAGCCGCGGCGCAGGATCACCTGCTCGATCGTGTCCTTCGTTTGTTCTTCTTCCGGCAGGCGCGGAAGGCGAACTGCCTCGCCCGCCGGAGCGGAAGATGCAAGGACTGGTGGCTTGGCGCGCCACTGATTTACTTCCTCTACAGACTCAAGCGAAGACGCGTCGTGCATCTCAAGCATGGCGGGATATTCGACTTCGTGCTGTGAAAGCGGGATTGTTTCCAAGCCAAGCGCCTGAGCCTCTCTCGGTGGCGGCAGCGAACTCTCCGATGTGCGCCCGATCGGTACGAGACACAACGAAACCTCACGCCGCGTATCGAGATCAAGTAGGCGGTTCACCTCGGCGTCCACGAAGCCGAGCACGATCTCGGCGGGCAGTCCTGAAGCCGCAGAAACCGCCAGCGTGTTTGCCAGCAGCGTGCCGTTGTCCCAACCAAAATGGCGATAGGTGCGCGCCTGGTATTTCCAGGCATTCCGCCAGTAGATCCCGGTGCAGATGATCGTCGCGGGCGCGTGAGCCACCGCGGGCACCATCGCCGTCGCCTGAGCCAGGTTTCCGCGAAAATCGCCTTGTCGCAGAAGCCGTAGCGACACATCTGATGGATTGAAGTGATACACGCCGGCATCCAAACCCGAAAGATCGCTACTCACGACGTACAGTTCGATCTCATAGAGAGCTCCCGTGCAAGCTGCAGCGCGAAAGTAGATTTCGCCACCTGGATATGCACGCTGTTTGGTAATCCCCGCCGAAAAATAGAGGATGCGGGCCAGATCCTGAAGGTCAGGGACCGATTCAGTCCGCGACGAGGGCTCTCGCACTGAAATCGCGGAGAGCGCCGCCACCCCTGTTTGCGGCACGTCGCGCGGCAGTGGAAGAGGCTCTATCTTTGGGTAGATTTTGAAAGGCTGCGGCCGATTCGCCCAGTCCAGGAAATGAGGATGGTTACGAATACTCCAGTAGGAGTGCTTCGTGCCATCGTGATACTTCCAAGTCGCCTCGATGTCGCGGTTGTTCATCGGTTACTGCGCCAGACTAGCACCTGCGGTGGATCACGGGCGCAAGCAATGAACCTGCGACTGCGGATTATGCCTGGATGACAGGCTAATCGGAAACTATTCCGGGCCAGAAGTCGGCTAGTTGGAAACTCCATTGGGAGCTTGCTGTCATTGCTGGCGGATCATGGCCTACGCGGGGAGCCATTCCGGTCCGGAAGCCTTCCTCCGTGGAGATTCGCGTTCGCCATCCAGTTTGACTGAATGATCGGCTACTGCAAACGAGCCGAATCGCACCGAAGAAACGGAGTCGTTCACGTAAGACAACATGTCTCCAGATTTGTCCATCTCGTCAGCAGGCCTTTTCTGCCGCAGGTTTGCCTTGAGACTCCCGTTGTGAGATGCACCAAACGCAAACCTATTTTCATCTGATAAACCTTCCGCTTCCAAGTAGGACATGACGAACGTTCGCGCAAGCACCCTTTAGATTCAATTGCAGTCGACACGCGCCCGGTCGTTTGCGAATTTGTCCTAGGAGAGCCGCCTTTCAATCTCCCTTCTGCCCTACTTGGACAAGCCTTTCCCGATTTGCCCGAAATTTGAAACGGACCTATGTTCTCGCCTGCGACGCGGGAGATTCACTCAACGCAACCGCAGAAGAGGAGCCGTATGAAATTGTCGAGTTGGGAAAAGAGGCGGCAGTGCTTCGTTCTTGCCTTTCTTTTGACCATCCTTGTCATTCAGTTCTTCCCGTTGATCTCCTATGCCCAGAACCTCGGAGCCGCGCCGGCGACGGGACAGGCAGTGCAGGGACAGACGGCGGCGCAGCCGGAAGGCACGGTTTTGAATTTGGTCAACTGGGTGGGCAACGTGATAGCGCCGGTAGGGGCCGCGCTGGCCGTCGTGATGGCGGTGGTGGCCTATTCGCAAGGCCGCGGCGTGGCGCGCTGGGCAGTTACCGCGGGCGGACTGCTCGTGGTCTCGGGTCTTACACGCTTAATCGAATTCTGGATCCAAAACGGCACAGCGGGTGTGCAGTAGCAAAACCGGGGTACTCAACCAATGACGCTGCCGCAAATCCTGGTCGATCTGATGAAACTGCTATTCGATATGGCAGCTCCAGCCGCTATCTGCACCATGGTCCTGGCTGGGGTCGCTCTGCGGCAGGAAGGCGGCGTCAACTTTCAAGCCGGAGGGCGTTTCCAACGTTGGGCGCTCTGGTCGGTGATCTTGCTAACGCTGCCCCAGTTCCTCTCCTGGTTTGCGGCGCAAGGAATCTCGCTGCCCCCACAGGGCGGGAACATCAGTAGTCCATGGGTCACGAGCGTAGAGACGAGCTTTACCGGCTTTGTCTCAAATGTTGTGGTTGCCAGGCTGACTCCCGTGCTCGCTGCTTTTTGTGTGCTTAAGGCGGCACTTGATGCGGCCGAAGGACATAACCCGCTCGGGTCCGTCATCGCTGCCATTTTTCTGCTGTCCGCATCCGGCATGGTCCAGCTGATGCAGAGTTGGAACAGCGGCACGGAGTTTGCGACGACGGACATGTTGAATTCCGCTTGGAACTTTCTGGCCGGGACGATTCTCCCGGAAGCGGCGGGCCTGGCCATCGTGGGCGCGATCTTCAATTACGCGCGCCACCGGCCATTCATGCCGCTGGTTGGATCGGGTCTGGCGTTCTTGAGTGTTTCGGCCATCTGGAAGCTGGTTCTGGCCATGGTCGGCTGATGAAGAGAAGGAGGTGATGGCAATGAACTTTGCGAATGGAATGCTCAACCTGACGAACTGGCTGGGCAACGTCATCATGCCGACCGTGGCCGGATTGTTCGCTGCCGCCGCCATTTTTAACTTCACCAAAGGCCGAAACTATCAACACCTGGCGTATGCCGCTCTGGCATCGCTGATGTGCTCGGGGCTCCTGCGGGCGCTTGAATCATTCAGTAACCAAGCGGCCTGGAACAATCCGGATCGCTACTGGATCTCGATCCTGACGCTAGTCAACTGGGTGGGGAATGTTCTGCTCCCGCTTTACGGAGTACTGCAGGTAGTGCTGGCTGTAACGCACTACGCCGGATTGCTCGAACGCATGACGGTGGGCGAGGCCTGGGTGCGCAACCTGGTCGCGGCAATGTGTTGCTTCGGGTTGTCGGGACTGCTGCGCTTGGGAGAGTTCTGGATTCAGCACGGAACGGCCGGCGTGCCGTAGGTAGGAAGGAGTTGAGCGATGGCGTTACAGGTGACACCAGTGAATCGGAATTTGCAAACAAGGGTGACTTTCATGTTCTTGGAATTTGAAGACCTGTTCGTGGTGCTTGGGGCGGCAGCGGTGATGAATATCGTCGGCCACTTCGTGGGAGGCGAAATCGCCGGTATGCCAATGAACCTTGTCCTTCAGTACGGAGTGCCGCTGTTCATGGTGCCTGTGCTGATGGCCTTTAAGTATGGCAAGCCGCGCGGCTATGTCCGGGACCTCGCCTTCTGGCACATGAGACCCCGCGCTTACTGCGCCATGGCCCGCGACCGGGCGATCAGGACCGCATATCTAAAGGGGGAATAGGGCAGTGCCGTTGACGCTTGAAAAACACGAGAGAAAACTCCACGATCCCGCTTTGTGCGAACAGGTGCCGGTCCGCGATTACCTGGACAACGTCGTTGTCCGCACGAACGGCTCTCTTGTGGCAGGGTACGAAATGAAGGGGCTGACTTCGTACTTTGCCAGTGACGAAGGCCGGGACCGGGGCAAGCTGATGCTCGAAGCGCTGCTGCGGTCGCTGCCAGAGCAGAGCATGAGAGTGCAATTCCGCTTCGAGGTGGTGGAAGATCTGGGTGATCTGTTCGAACAGTATGCGGCCGGGCAGCGGTCAGAACGAGCCGAGGTCATTGCGCTTGATGCGCTGCGGGTCGAGAGATGGAGAACGAAGGAGATCAACGGGGCCTACATGCGGCCTCTCTTGCATGTGTATTTCATCTGGGACCCGGTTGTGCACCACCGCATCGCGGGCAAGCCGCTGAAGCCAAGAGGCGAAATGTTCAGCCTGTCGGCGCGGAAGTCGATTGAGCGAACGCGGCGGGAGCACCAGGAACTCCTGTCGGAGTTTGAAAGCCTCCTGCGTGGCGCAGAGACGGCGCTCGAAGCAGCCGAACTTGGCGCGCGCCGGATGAACGATGAAGAGCTATTTGTTGAAGCCAAACGGGCGCTCAATCCACTGTGTCCGGATCGGCGCCCTTACAGACGCGGAGAGGAGCAACTTCTATACTCAAGCGCCCGTGAACAGATCGCCGATGTGAGCCTTGTGGATGAGACGGACTCGTATCTGAACTTCGGCGGGATTCTGTACTCGTTTGTCAGCCTGAAGGACCTGCCGGACGCGACCTATCCTGGGATCCTGAGAGACTTGGCCGCTCTTGATTTCCCGGTTATTGTCAACGCCCAAGTCACGATCCCCGACCAGGCCAAAGTGCTCAAGGGATACAAGAGCCGGCTGCGCAAGATGCAGGCCGCGCAGAGAGATTCGAACGGCGGAGTCCGGATCAATGTAGAGGCCCAGGTCGCCGAGGCTCAACTTGTCCGGGTACAGCAGGACATTATTTCGAGTTCGGTCAAAACCGCCAAGCTGAGCCTGGTAATCGGCACACGCACCTCGCAGCCGGCAGTCACAACCTTCGAGCTTGAGCAAGCTGAGCGGACAATCGACAACCGCCGGCAACAACTCCTGTATGCCATCGCGCGCATGAACGGCGCCAAAGCCGTGGCCGAGACTCTGGCGAAAAGAAGACTGTTCTTCAGTTCGCTCCCGGCCATGGGCGATGCGGACAAGCGCGACCAGGATTTGCTTACCTCAAACGCCGCCGATCTCGTGCCGGTGGAGATGCCGTGGCGCGGCACGCCGCGCTCTCCGCTCTTTCTGCTCGAAACTCCTTACCGCCAGCTGATTCCGTTCTCGCTATTTGATCCCGGCTTGAGCGACGCCAACATGCTGGTGATGGCGAAGAGCGGTGGCGGCAAGACGTTTATGGTCCAGCAGTTCCTCTTGATGGCCGCTCGCGATAACCCTTTGATCTCGATCATAGAGCGTGGTGACTCTTACCATCCGCTGGTCGAGCTAATGGGCGGACAGATGATCACGATGTCGCTCGATACCGACCAGACGATCAATCCGTGGGACCTCTCTGAAGGAGAGAAGGAGCCGAGCAAAGACCAAGTGGCATTTCTGAAAAACCTGACGCGGCACATGCTGGGCGAGGGGCGAGCCGAAGACACGGAATTGCTCGATAACATCATCACGGAAGCCATTCTGAGGACCTACAAGAGGGCGGCGATCCGACCGTCGAATCCCATTCCAACCTTCTCAGACCTGCGCGATGAGCTGGCCCAGTGGCGCGACGAAGAAAAGAACCAGAGGGTGATGGACGAAGCGCACCTAGCGGCAATCAAGCTGCGCAGCTGGACCGGTGAAAAAGGAGTGTACGCAAAGCTGTTTGATCGTCCGACCACGATTTCGCTCGACAACCCATGGCTGTTTTTTAACGTGGAGCAGCTAAGTGATGACCCGAGGCTTGAGACGGCCATGAGCCTGCTCATTGCCCACGCCACAGCTCAGCGGGCGGCGGGCAAGGCGGGCAGAAGGAGCATCACTGTGCTCGATGAGTGCTGGTTCCTGCTCGATTCGCTTGTGCTAGCGCCGGAAGTAGTGCAGCTGTTCCGCACGGCGCGGAAACGTAACGCCAGCGTCTGGGGCATCAGCCAAACCGCAGAAGATTTTGTCGGCACTGAATCGAACCCCAGAGTCCACGGGGCCGGCATCGTCAAGAACACCACAACCAAGATTATCGGCCAGCAACCAGGGGATCTGACTGCCTTGCGGGAGCACTTGCACCTGAACGAGACCGCACTTAATCAGATCAAGCATTTCAGCGCACCAGTCAAAGGCAAGAGCGCCGATGCCCTGATCGTCATCGGTGAAAAGGCTGAGACCACGCACACGATCCGCATGTCGTCGACTGCTGTCGATTACTGGATCATGACGACCTACGCGCGGGAGCGCGTCTATCGCTCCTGGTGGCTAGAGCGGCGCAAAGGCACGCAGCTTGACGCTTATATCGAGCTGGGGGACAGATTCCCGTTCGGTCTGGCCGATGTTGATCCGCTGCCGGAAGAAGTATCGGGAGAAGTGGCGAGAGGAGCGCTTTCATGAAGAGGCGAATTTCAGAGATGCTTAGTAACTCTAGATTTACAAGCACCAAGCGTCTTTTGGCTGTCTTGGTAGTCGCGTTCTGCTTGTTGCCGACAACAGCGAGGGCGGCCGGGATCGCGGACATACTGACGTTGATCCAAACCATTACCAGCACACTCCAAAACGCGATCGGAGGATCGCTCAGCGGGATTCAGACTCTGAATTCAGCCATCAACAACTTCCGGCAGCAGACCATCTGGCCGGTCGCGGCGATCAATCAGGCTAAGGCGTCGGTGACCTCGACCATTGCGCGATACCGCGGTTTGATGTCCCAAATCCAGACCATCAAGAACAACAGTGCGACGCTCGCCAATCCATCGCAGTTGGAATCGGTATTCCGGAACGGCCAGGCGGGGTCGATTGCCCAACTTACGCAGATGTACACCAAGGTCTACGCGACAGTCCCTCCCCCAACCGATGCCCGGCCAGTGCATCGCAACATGATGGACATGGACGATGCACTGGCCATGGATTCGCTCAAGACTACGGTCCTGTCGGACCAGACGACCCAGGGAATGCTGGCTCTTGCCGATCAGCTCGAACAGCAGAGCGCGGCGGCTGCGCCAGGATCAGGTCCGATGCTCTCGGCGCAAGCGCAGGTAGCAGACCTTGAGACCCAGGCTTACATGGCCAAGATGCTTGCGGCGGAGCTGCGGCAGGAAGCCGCAAAGCTCGCGCACCAGAACACTCTGCTGAAACAGAGCGCGGCGTCGACACGCAGTCTGCAGAACCAAATACAGCAGGTGCTTTCGCACCCATAGGAGTAGAGAAATGATACGCAAGTCATTCACTCGTGCTGCAAAGTTTATCGGCAACGCGCTGGCCTTTGCGCTCGCGCTTGCCGTTGTGGTCATGATTCTTCCCAGCAAGGCACGCAGCCAGCTAGGGCTCGACCCCTGCTGCGCCATTATCTCGGTGGGGCTGAGCAGCATTTCGAACCTGCTGAGCGGCGTGGTCGCAAAACCCCTGAGCGCGATCCAGCAGCTCGAACAGCAATCCGCCAACTTTGAGCAGCAAGTCGTGTTTCCGGTGACGGCTATCAACCAGGCGAGAGGCTTGGCGACACAGGCGCAGGCGCAATTCATTCAGATGCGCCAGGTCTTCCAACTCCCAGTATCGAGCGCCACGCTGCCTACGTCGCAACAACTGGAAAAGAGCCTGCTGTCGCGCAATCCCGGCGCGGTGCCCGAGGTCACCACCAACTATGCCGCGCTGTACGGCTCGGTGATGCCGGCAACGGACGCCTCGCAACCGGTCCGTGACCTGGTGGACATGACGGATGCCGAGGCCCAGGCCGCCATGAAAAAGTCGGTTGAGATCGACGCGTTGGCCGATCTTGAGCTGCAAGCCGCGGAACAAATCAACCAGCAATTGCAGACGGCAGCACCGGGGAGTGCAGCGATTCTGGAGGCCCAGACATCCGCGTGGCTGGTGCGTGCCAACGCGTACACGCAGTCGGCCATGGCGGAATTGGTGCGCGTCCGCTCGATCGAGCTTGCCAATCAAGGGGCGCAGCTTAAATTCAGTACTGCTCATACCTCCACGCTGCACAACAGTGGGAGTCAGGTGCTTCAGCAGGGAGCGCATTAGCCGTGTTTTATTTTCAACAGCTCATGAATACGGCTATAGGAGGCATCGATGCCACGAGCATCATCCCCACCGTAACCAACATCGCGTTTGCGATCCTGTTGGTTGGTTTCCTCATCGGCCTTTACCAGGCGGCATTGCGCGGCGGAGACCTCCAGGCGCTCGCGGTCACAGCGATCAAGTATCTGGTGGTTGCCATGATCATTGCCAACTGGGCGTCGGTCTTCCGGGATGTGAACGGGTCGTTTAATGCGGTCGCCAATTTCATCGGGTCAAGCTCGGGCGCGAGCGACATGTTCCTCAACTGGATGACCCAACTCCAGCAACAAGCCACGAACAACCCGGGCTTGACGTTTTGGGACCTGATCAACGGCGATGCCGCAGGCACGATCACAGTGCTCCTGCTGCTTGTTGCCTATGTGCTGTATGCGCTAGCCATCATCGTGTTCTGCTTCTTCTACGTGTTGTTTGGCTCGTTGCTATACGTCCTCGGGCCCTTGGTGCTGGCGCTCATTCCAGTATCCGGCATTGGCCAACTGGGGAAGACCTATGCCATCAACGTCATGGTCTGGAACGCATGGGGCATTCTGTATGCAGTCTTCGGCGCACTGATCACCGCAATCCACTTCAATCAAGTCAACGATGTGCTGGGCAACGGGTTCCTGGGTTTCCTGAAGGGCGCACCGGACTCGCTCATACTTGGCCTAGTGAGCATCTTCTACGCACTCTCGGTTGCCCTGGTTCCTTTCATTGCCAAGCGGATTATTTCCGGCGATGTGGGATCGACTGCATTCACCTTGGTGCGCGCAGGGGCGGTCGCCGCCGGCGCGGCTCTGGCTGGAGTGAGTGGATTTTCTGCCGGAGTCGGCGCAGGGGCGGGAGGCACTTCGAGTTCGGCGGCAGCCGGCGCGGGCGGCACGTCCACGTCTGTCACTCTAGCCTCTTCAATGCCGCCCCCGTCGCCGGTATCTTCCATGGCGGGGTTTCTGCGCTCGGGAATGACAAGCGTGATGAACAGCGGCACAAGCCCGGTAGCCTCTTCCCCCAGCACAAACGGCATCGGGAACTCCGGCAACGGCAGTCGCTCTGCCGCTCCCGCGGCCGGGGCGGGCTTTGGCTATCGCCCGCACTCAGTGACCCAAGCCATCACCTACAACGTGGCGCGAGCGCTGGGAAAAGCCGCGGGGAGAACAAATGCTGACAACAACTAGCACACGGACAGGAGGCTTCGATGTGGCAACGACCGCCGATCTGGGAGCCGGAAGGAAGCAAGTTTCGGCCGTACAGCATCACGACGCTGATCTTCTTTTATATCGGGAAGTTCTTCGGACGATTGTTCGGACGACGCTAGCAAACAACTATTGAGAGCGGCACCATTGGGGAGCAACGATCATGTGGTTGAAAAAGAGCAAAAACAAAAAGGACATGGACACACCGGAGAAGCTTCGTTACAGCCAGTACTACGAGCATGACGGAGCTTTGCGGGCGTATGCCAATCGCGCCATGATGCTGGCATTTCTGTGCGTGCCTGCGACCATGCTGGCGCTGGGCTTTGCGGTCTACGTTCGCTTGCAGCCGCCCACGATCATTCGCGTGGATGAGGACGGCCGAGCTGTCGTGGTGGGCAAGGCAAAACCACAACTGTCGGTCACACAAGGAGCCGGGTCGGAACCAACGGAGTTCGAGAAGCGTGCCTTCGTGCGCCTGTTTCTTGAACGCTACCTAAACTTCGCGGCCTCGAATGTAAGCCGCAACTGGGCCGAAAGCCTCAACATGATGACCGCCAACCTGCGCCGGACGGCCTATGCCGGGATGCAGAAGGAAAACATGATTGGAAAGATCCAGGACGATCAGGCCAGCTCGGAATTTCAGTTGCGCTCCCTCGAAGCTGCAAAAGAGGATCCGCTTACCTTTGCGGCTTTCGGAGTGAAAGAGATTCACCATGTTCACGAGCACAACGAAACCGTCGACAAGGTAGTAAGCGAATTTCATATTCGGCTGGTCGTGGAGAAAAGGTCTGAGCAGAACCCAAGCGGCCTGCTGGTCGGCGAGTTCTGGGAGCGGGCGATTGAGGGAGAAAAGCGCGACTGGGTTTTGCAGCAGACCGGACTCAACAGCGTGCAGTGACTCTTGAGCATGACCGTTGGGCAAAGGAGCGGCAGATGGAAACCAGATCAGCAACTGGCACGGCGCCACCCTCGGCGGTAGCTGGCGTGGCGAAAACAAGGCGCAGAAGGCTGAGCACTGATGATGATCACGTTCGTTATTTCTTGCCAAAACCTGGATCGACTCCAGACAAACCGGAGTTGGGACGGGAGATGTCCAGCGAGGGTGAAGCGCTAATCGAGGCTTTTAAGAGTAGCCAGCCGTTCTATGCGTTAACCGTATGCAAAGCGTCGACGGAGGTAAATGGAGGCGGCAGCCCTGTGATCGTGAGGCAGGCTGTTGCACGCAGCTAGTTTTCTAGTTTGAAGACATCAGCACGAAAAGTTCTCAGATGACCACACAGATGATTTGGTCCTTTGAGCGCCCCGCAGCTTTATGTGGGGATATGTGCTGACCGGGCATCTCTTAACTTTAGGGCCTGGCCGAGCGAACCCAAAACGGGGAGCAGCCAGGCGAGAGCGAGGAGAAGCTTGCGGTCACGCAAACTCCTTAACTCTTTCCTGGGTTAATCCCCCGGAAAGAAGAACAGATAAGGAGAATAAAAAATGACGAAGAATACTACATCGACGAACCAATACAGAATCCCGGCCGACCGAATCCAGAACCTTGAGATCGACCGCAACGGCAGAATTGCGCCGCGGCTGCACGATCTTGAGCCCCTCGAGAACACGCTCCTCGGCGTGCTCTATCCCGGAATTAAGGTTGCCAGCGTCAATGTCCCGACCGAACCTCTCGATGATTTTGAGGAGTCGCAGGTCGAGAACGCCCTGGCAAGGCTCATCTGGAACGACGTCCACTACAAATTAGTGGGTGCGAGCGGTTCCGCAAAGAAGGGCAAATTCTACTTTGTGGACCAGGAGCACAGCCGTGACATCGCCGAGCGGTTCCAACATTCTCCACAGGCGGCGATTGTATATCTCGGGATCCTCGTCTCACCCTGCAAGGTAATGATGGAGGCCCCTGATGCTCGCGTGCTGGTAGTGCCGGACGGTGCGCTCGGAACAAACGATTGCGGGAGTTGGATCGCGAAATCCAAGTTCCAGCTGCTGCAAACAAAACACGCCGCGGAACTCGTGGCTCACCAGGTTAGGCGGCTTCTCAGGGAACGTTATGGAAACGTTCGAGAGGAGGACCTTGACTTGGACGCGCAAGAAAGGCTATCGGTCGTCGAACAAGCGGAACGGGAAACGGCCGCGAAGGTCTTGTCCTCGAACCGCTTCTACCAGTTTCGTATGGCCTTTGCCGGTACCCAGGCGAAAGGCTCATTCAAAATCATGGAGGATGATGTTGCCGACGCGCTGGAAGCGGACTTTATCTTGCCGGAGAGCGCGGTCAAACCAGGACTGAAGATACCGGCGGTGATGTACTCGCTCTTCGGGCCGGGCAGAAGATTCGCGGGCAACGTAGGAGTTGGTATCCGCGAAGTTTCCCGCCAGCTCGAGTTTGAGTCAAGTTACACGCTGGTAGAACATGCTCCTGAAGACTCAATTCAGCTGGAAATTTTACCCCAGGCCATGAAACAAGTGGCCAAGCTGAGTGAGGCTGTGGGCGAGGGCCGCTACGAAGAGTTGCTGGAACTTCTAGGCCGGCATCCGGACAAGGGTTCGGATGCGTTGGAGCTGGATCCCAACGAAGAATTCAGGGTCGTCGAGGGACTGCTCCTGGCTGACGCCAGCGGCGAAATCGTCCGTCATCCTTACGTCAACAATCAGCTCAACAAACTGCTTGCGCGATGGGCGTTCAAGACTGCGACAGGAGGAGGCTTTCGTCTGCCGGGGTTTGCTCTCATGCACGACGGCTATCTCTTCTTGAGAGATGGCAAAGTGTTTTCGGGTTCTGATTGGATTCCCGAGCACAAAGCCATTGTGCAGTTGGCCTCCAGGTGCGGCCTGTGCGTTCGCTATCCAATACGCATGGTGGACGACCTGCTCCCCTTCGGAAATCTATCCGAGGAGGAGATCATCGCGCAGCTCAACAAGGACCTTCGCCGCCAAAATTGCACGCTTACCGAGTCGGAAGCGCAGGACTTGGTTGCGCGGCAACTACGGTTGGAGGGCACCTATGTGCTCCACTCCCAAACGGCGAAGAAAAACGGTGGCGACTATGACTTCGACTGGGTCTGCGTGGTCGAAGAGGACCGGTTTCCGCGCTTCGTAAAAGACCGATTCTCAAGGGGTGTCGGGCAGCAACAGGGGAAGAATAAGGCCGCCAAGGCCCGCGACCCCTGGTTTAATTTGGAACATGTAGCCATGAAGGCAAGAGGTAATCACATCGGCTCGATCACCGACCTGATGACCTCGTGCCGGGCAGCGGGTCGTGAAGAGCTTGCGGCGCAGCTAGCCAAAGAGCTTCAGAACGCACTCGACAGCCTCAAGTGGCAGGTCCAGCCCGACCTCAAGTTGGTCGCCGAAATACGCCAGCAGGTCGGTCAGGCGGCTTGGCTTCGTTACAAGAACGAACGCCGGGTTTCTGATCTCCCGCTGCATCTTGAAACGGAGAGGACCGACCGCATCGGCCATCTCTACAACCATGTTCGCAAGCAGATCGAAGACTTGCTGATCAACAAGGCCCCGATTGAGGCATTCAAGGCGCTCGTGGTGGGCGAACAGGTCACCCGCGAGATGCTCGAGGCTTGCCGGTTCGTCAATCGGGTCTATGCCGCGAAGATCGGCGAGATTGCCGAAAGACGCGAACAACTCAAAAAGCAACTGGAGAAGGCCAAAGCCGAGTGGGACGAAGTTCGGCAGAGTCCCGACAAGGAACTGCGGAGACAGAAGCTGTTCGCAAAGACCCAGGCCTACGCCACTTGTCACTGCGACGAGGAGCGGGGCAAATACGAGATGCGGGCCGTTCTGGCCTTTATCCGTATCTGGGCCCAGAACAAGTTGGAGAACCGTATGGGCTGGCTGCAGGCGCTGAACCGTATTGTGTGTAACGGCCAGCGCTCGAGCGGCTCGATTCTCTTTCTTGCTTTTCCGCAGGAGATGATCGTGAAGCTGGCGGAGCGCACCGGAGGCAGGATGGTCCGCGTGAACGTACCAAGGCTTTACGAGGGATTCGTCCGTATCGATCCATCAGGCCGTGCCTTCCTGGTTGATCCACTCAAGGACGGAGGACAGAAACACACCTTCCTGTTCAAGTACAAGGAAGGGAAGATCTTCCTCGACGACACGCCCGAACAGGCCGAGAGCACATCGACCGAACTTCACGAAGAGTCGGAGAACACGGCGCAAGCCGCGGTCCCCGATGAGGCCGTGGAGTTTCCACCCATTGTTCCCGATGGGGAAGTGGACGACGCGCCCTGGGTTATGTAAGGGAAGCAACCGCTTTGAGCGGAATTCTCACAGGATTCCGCTCAGGGCCCAAGAAAGGAACTATGAAACGATTCTTGTCGCTCATCCTTATATGTAGCGCCTGCGCAGGCGCGGCCTTCCCCCAACAGACGGACCCACCCGCTTCGAGCGTCGTCCACGTGGCCACCGCTCTCAATCACTTGACCATCTTGGAATTTCACGAGCCGGTCACGATGGCCGCGGCGGGTAGCTCTGACTTCCAGATCGAGCGTCAGGAGAACAAAGTTTTCGTCAAGCCGATGAAGTCAGGTGCCTCCACTGACCTGTTCGTCTGGACGGCTTCGAGACGATTTGCCTACGAACTTGAGACGACCCAGGAGGTGAAGAACATGAATTTTGCGATTGATAATGCGGTGCCCACGCCAGCGGTTCATCTGGTTGTGAGTCCATCCACAGACCAACTCGCGGACCTGATGCTGACCCGCGCTTTCTTGGGGACCGTTGAGATCACCTCGGTCAACACGCGGCCCCCAAAGAACCAAGTAGGCGTCCGCGTAGAGCAAGTGTTCCGAACCAGGAGCAGTGTTTATATCCACTACACGATCGAGAACAACAGCAAGAGCTCCTACCACGTCGCTGCCCCGAGCGCATACCAGGTGCAAGGGAACCATTCGTCCATTTCCTTGTCGAGCCTTGCACACAAGCAGCTAGACCCGCGCTTATTGGGAAAACTTGTCAGCGCCCAAAATGTTTCTCTTCCCATTGCTCATGCGGAAAGCGCTGCCGAAGATCTGGCACCAGGCGAGGCAACTCAGGGAGTGGTTGCCATACGGCAGGATCTGAACTCGCCGGCAATCGTGCATCTGGTGTTTGAGGGCGGCGTGAAGGCCACGTTCGTACTTTAACCATGAAGGAAAACGCACAAATTCGTCGAATGCGCGAACGGCTCATGGAGTTTCACGCGTACGACCCGGAGGCGCGTCTCTTTGCGAGTCTGCTGCGGCAGATTGAAGACCCGCTCAGGCCGCGAGATGAAAATGGACGCTTACGCCTAAACCCGATTCTCCTTTTACTGGCGGTAATCCTTGTGCTTGCGACCGGCACATTTCTGTTCTTCAGTTTTGGTGGCTTGTGACTTCAGAAAACGACTATCGCCTGGGCCGCCGTGTCTATCATCAGGACCGCGAAGAAAGCGTTGGCGCTATCCTGGCCTTCGTTGCAATCATCGTACTTGCCGCCGGCTTTTATATCCTGGTGCATCGCTTTCACCTGCGCACCGCGCAATTGGTTGAGATCTCCCTTTATCTGCTCTACGCTTTGGTTGCCGCGATCACGGTCGCTTGGTACGTGTTCACTTTGCGCAAGCGCCGCGAACTCAATTGGCCTCACCCTCCTTTATTCATAAGCCAGGCCAAAGACCGGAAAGCCGTCGAAGACGCAAATGAACAGAACGCGATCGTGCTCGGCTATGACGTGCATGGCAAGCCCTGGCTCTGGCCCGATGCGACGCGCGTGATGCAGTCGGTCGTGTTCGGGGCCACTGGTTCGGGTAAGACCACCCTCCTAAAAAACATCATCACACAAGACCTTTTCCGTCTCGTCGGTCCCCCCGAAGACCGGCATCGGATTCCCATGCTGATCTTCGACGGTAAGGGAGATCAGGAGTTTCTTTCCGATCTTCTTCCAGCCATAGAGACAGCCGGCCGGATGCATCAGTTCAGAGTGCTGAATCCTTCCCAGCCCGACATCTCGGTACGCTACAACCCCTTCTTCAGCGAGCAGGGTCTGTATCAGGAACACGCGAACTTTGTCTTTGAATCGTTCGACCTGAAGGAAGACTTCTTCCACGGCCATCAGGCGACCTATTTGAGCGACCTCGTCCGCGTGCTGGCGTACACCGGCAAACGCTTCAACATCCACGACGTGTTGGTGCTGGCGCTCGACCAGCAGGTGTTGCGCGAGCAAATTGCGATCGCTCGCGCCTGTCTACAAGCGCAAGCGGGCGCCAGCAACCAGCGCCGTTTGAACTTTGAAATGTCGGTCAGGAACTTGCGGCAGTCGTTCGAAGACCGCGACCGCGTGCCTAAGATCCAGGGACTGCTCAACGAGCTAATGACCTTTCTGGAAGATGACCTCTCGATCATCACCGGGGCATACGACGAACTGCTCTCGCTCGACGAGGTCATCGACCAGGAACTGATCCTGTTCGTCTCGCTGAATACCAACAAGAACTCGAAGGCGGTCACGGCCCTGGGCCGAATGCTGCTGCAGAACATGCAATTGATGATCGGAAAGCGCTACGAAAACGAGCGGGAACGCCGACGGGAAAATCGGCCAATGGTCAGCGTCATTCTCGACGAGTTCGCCCCGTTTGCCTATTCGAACTTCGCCCAGATTTTGCAGACGGCGCGCGGCACCAATACCGCTTTCCTTTTCGCCCTGCAGGCGCTTCCACAGCTCTTAACAGTGGGCCGAGGTTTCAAAGACGATGTCTCCTCAGCCCCAAACACGAACATGTTGCTGCGCACGAAAGACGAGGAGACCGCCCAGTATTTCCTCAAAGCATCGGCGCGCGTACGCCAGACGCGGCGCACCCTGACCGTTCAGCGCAAGGGAGTATTCGAAGACCGGTACGAGCCTATCGGATTTGGCAGCGAAACCGACATCAAGGAAACCAGGGCGGAGGACGAACACATCAAGAACTTGCCCGTTGGGCAGATGGAAATCCTGATGACCGATAACCGCCTGGGAACTCTCCATTCCCATCTCCATGTGCGCGTGCCCCGGCAGTACAAGTTCCCCGGACTTGATCCGAGGATTTACCCCAGGCTGCACGCCGTGTCCCATGCCGAAGGCGCAAACCTCCGCTTCAAAGACCCAGAACTCATCCGACGCAACGGCCGTCTGGCCGCGCGCTTCAGCCGCTTAGCATGAATGTGAACCGTACACTTCGGATTGCCGTTGCTGGCCTCTTCCTGGCTCTTTTGTCGCCCCTGTCGAGCGCCCAGGGTAACAGGCCGAGCTACGACCCTTTGACGCAACAGCGCTCTTCCAAGCAAAAGGACGGCTTCGTCGATTCCACCCTGAATCGGATCAATCCTTGCGACACAGACTACGGGCAACATCTCGATGATGGCCGTAGGGTGGTGCTCCAAAAGACGATTGAGAGTGCGTACTTCTGGTCCAACATCGTGTCTCTCGGTCTGCTCGGGTGCCTGTTCATCATCATTATCTATCAGCACAGGGCGCAACGCAGCCGGGAGTGGAGCGCGGCGGAAATGCTTGCGCAATACAAGCATTCCCTGTCACTCGCGAATGGACAAGTCGATGAGGCCACGCAGAGAAATTGCGGTCTCATGGAGGCCTTGACTTTGCTGAGAGAGTCGGCGCTCCGTGCCCAAGCGCTACCTGCGGACATGCTGGATCATCCCCGAGTACCGGCGCCGCGAAGCCGCGCAGCAAGCACACCGCCTTTGCCCGCATCGCCAGCAAAGGATACCGCTGTCAAGCCGACTGCTGCGAGCACGGTAAGCGCAGCACCAGCGGCGCAATCCGGCAATCAGATAGGACTCTTCAAACCGGAGGTTGACCTGGTTATGAAAGTCAATTCACTCGAACAGCAGCTTGGCCGCTCGCGGGACGAAGCCAAATTGCTGCGACGCCAGGTGAACGAGGCCGGCCAGCGGGCGCAGGCAGAGGAACAAAAGAACCGAGTCCTCAAAGGCGAGTAGGGCGGCAGACAAATATAAGGAGTCCGAGAACGATGTCGAACGACGAAAAGAAGGGCCAGTCGAACACAACAGGAGGCCCTCTCGACAAGTTCGAGCCGGGCGGCGAGTTGGGGCCAATCGAAGACCGTAACGAGTACGAACGGAGGCTTAAGCCCTTGCCTCCGGACCAAAAAGAGTTGGCCCAGGAAAGCACCCGATTTGCCGATCTTTGCCAGTACGTCTCCCAGCAGAAGATAGACGTTCCGCTCGAGGTCATGGAGCAAATTGGACGGCTTTCCACTCTTGCAATCGTTGAACGGATTCGCGCTCTGAAGGGCATCAACCGTGCACTGATGGAGTACCTCAATGATGTTGGTCAAGATCCTGGGATTCGGCAGTAACTGGTGGGCGCGTTTCGGCCGCGATCCCCTGGATCGCTACCGCTTCACCCGGCACGCCGCCTACTTTAACTCTGCAGGTGTGCGCTGCGGCTCGAAGATCCGGCGGCACTGGATGGTTCCCGGTCTGATCCGCTTTAACGGCGCGGGAGACTTCAATCCTCAGTTTCCCAACCGCGCACTCGGCAAGACCTTCGAATGCGCTGACCTCATCTTTGCGCTCGGCGGAAGCCGCATCTTGTTTCGCAAGAAAGTCGCACAATCGGGCCCAGATTACTACCTGTTGGTTGTTTCGAACGACAGGTTCGGCGGCTTCGACTTTGAGGATACCGGCTGGAGATCCCAATCAGTGAGGCCAATCGCGGTGAGCCATTTGCGTGACAAGCAGGAAGCATTGCTGCTCATGAAGCCGCTCGATTGGGTCCGAACCACCCTCGGGTTCTGGCAACTTCGAGTGTCTTCAAATCTCCCGTATGGGGCGTCGCTGGAGTTGCTCGAAGATGCCGCTCTGTACTGAAGGTACTGGCCTATGCGATACGCCAAAGGCGGCTTGGTCATCAACGCGGAACGCGACATTCCGCTGTTGCTCCAGGTCCGCAATTCCCGCTTCGTGAGCCATGCTCAGTTGTTTGAGTTCATGAAGTTCGGCGGTGTAGACCGCTCACGAAACAGTTTCAACTGGCGCGTGAAGCGGCTCGTTACGTACGGGCAATTGGAGCTGTGCCACGAGGTGTACGGGGCGGGGTCTGCTGTCTACCGCATCGGACGGCGCGGGATTGCGCTACTCGAACACCACGGCGAATTCACGACAGTGTTGCGTTCCAATACTAGACATCTTCCCCATGTTTCACAGGCGTTCCATTCGCTTGAACTGAATCGAATTCAGCTGGGGTTGGCGCAGGCAAACCTGCTTGCGGGATGGCAATCTGAGGTCGAAGTGGCATCGTTCAATACGATTTCTCGGTCTCCTTACGAGAAGGATTACGACGCTATTGTCGATGTCTGGGTTGGTGACAAGAGAGCGCAATTCGCCCTGGAGTATGAACGCACGCTGAAAAGCGTTAAGGAGTATGCCCGCGTTCGGGCTGCGCTTCAAGCTGAGCGTCAAATCGGATGCATCCTCTACCTGACTTCCGGAGTCGAGGTCTTGCTCCATCTTCTTGAGGAACTGCGCTCCGTCAACAAGTCTCTGGCGTTTGCCAACGCCAAAGACTTCGCGAAAGAACTCCTCGACACACCGGTCGTGATCGCCCGCGATGCGGCGAGCGTCAGGTTCAGGGAGTTACTGCAATGAATCGAGAAAGGAACAACTCGCAATTGCGTGTGCTTTGCCTCACCGTCGTCTTGTCCGTGGGCTGTTCGTGCAGCGCGCTCGCCGCGAAATTGAGCTTTTTGGGGGGTCTGTAACTTGCCTCCGACCAATCAGTTGCGCTCTGACTCCCCTCTATATTTCACGTTACTAGAAGATCCCTGTGCAACCTTCTGGAAGCCTGCCTACAGTGCTGCCACCACATCTACCCTCTGGCTCCGGGCTCAGTTGCCGATTGGCAGCAAATTGTCATTGATTGCGAAAGCGATTGTGAATCTTGCTCCCCCCAATCAGTGTGCTCCCTCGGCATCTCGATCGTTTCCGCAGTTCTGGCTTTATCCTGACATACGATTCGCGCATTCACCCGAACAGCACCACCCCCATCTGACCGGCAATCTTGCGCTCTATCTCCGTGAGGTGGCGACCTTCTTGTTGTCCGCCAGATCAGCTACATGTGTGTTTTTTGATGTCCAGATGCTATCCACTTTGCGGCCCCGCCCATTGCCAATTGGTATTCCTGGCGTGGATACCGAAGCAGCAACTACGACGACTGGAATGCTGATTCTTTGCCTGGGGCCCTTCGATGGATGGCTTGCCGTGGTTTGTGGGCTTGATCTCCGAATCTGTCGGGGAGGTCCGATCTTGGCGGTTCTTGCACAGACGCATTGGTGTGCGCTGTCCGGAGCGGCGATCCAGCGACATGGAAAGCGGGCGCATTCCCGCTCAGCACGTCACCGTTCTAACAGGACCATCGCGAAGTTGGACGAGAACAAATCGTCTGAAGTGCAGCAGCGCGCTAAGCAATCTGTTAGGGCAAGCAGAACGGAAATCAATAGACAAGGAGCAAATCATGTTTCAAAGCAGAGGACCAGTTAGTTTTCACCCGTTGTTTGCAGCCGAGGACATTGGCCTGCGCAAAGATGCCAGTGTCGAACACGCGATCAAAGTATTCCTATGCATCGGCGAGGCAATAGCGTCGCGCTGGGTTCAAATGCCAAAGGGCGTTTTACTGCTGCAAGCAGTCCCAAACAGTCCTCAGTCTGGAGCGATCTATCTGTACGACCGTGAACGGCAGATCTTCTATTTCGCGTGCTTCGACCAGGGGCACGACGACAGCCTGAGTGTCGAAGAGTTCGAACAGCTGGTGACCGAATACGACCTGGTGTCGTGGACGGCGAACCCTGCGCTGCTTCCGGCTTTCAATAAGGCAGCAAGAGCGTGAGCGCGAGCGAGGTGAAGTCATGGAGAGACCAGGTCAGGCGAATCTGAGGCTGGCGGCACGGTATTTCAAATTGTTCGTCAACCGCTTGGCCTACACCGTACAGTCTCCAAAGCCGGACAGGAATGGCAAACACTATTACTACCGCGCGAAGGACGGAAGACGGTTGTCGCTTGAGACGATCCATTCGCACCTCGATGGCCAGCTGACGATGGGCCTCTATGCGCTCAACCCGAAGACGCAACGCTCCAAGTGGGTCGCCATTGACGCCGACTATGAGAACGCGCTGAACGATCTACTCAAGTTGCAATGGGAACTGAGCCAGGATGGGGTAGAGGCTGCGCTTGAGAAGTCGCGCCGTGGCGCTCATCTTTGGATCTTTGCCGCAAAGCCACTGCTGGCACGGCATTGCCGAATTTACATCCATAACCTCGCCCGGCGGCTGAAAGTCCCGGTGAAAGGAGGCGCAGGCCTAGCGGAAGGCATCGAAGTGTTCCCCCGCCAGGACGAACTGGAACCGCATGAATTCGGGAATGGGATCAGAGGGCCGCTTGGGATCCATCGTGCGATTAAAAGACGATATTGGTTTTATGGGGCCGATTACAAATTCGAGGCGCAGTTGGATTACCTGGAACGGCTTAAGAAAATCACGGAAGAGGAAATGGCGGCCTTCGTTGATGGCCTGGAGATGCCGCAGGAATTCCGGCCCAGACCTAAAGTTGAGCTGCCTCCCTACGATCCTACGCGGCAGGAGTTTCGGATTCTCGATCACGTTCGGCCGGTGCGCAAACGTTCGGGCAATTATTGGGCACGATGCCCGTCCTGCGCTGAGCAGGGACGAGATCTCGGCGGGGACAATCTGGCGGTTTCGGTCTGCGACCCGCGCAAGTACAAGTGCTGGGCGGGATGCACCAAAGAGATGATCCGCGCAGCAATAGGGCAACCAATTCGAGTCAGGAGGGCCGGGTGAAATGAAGAATGTGGCGACAACTCAAAGTCATAAGGTGGATCACCGAGAGCTTTTGGCCCGACAGGGACTGCGTCTCCCGGTTGTCACCTTGAACCATCTCCGCAGCGCTGGCATTTACTGCCAGCCATCCATCTCGATTGAACACCAGCACCTGGCGAAGAAGTACGTCCTTCGTGGAGTCGAATCCGGCGGAGCCGTGGCCGAACTGGGAGCCTATTCGGGCTTTGTAGATGAGCAAGGCGCCGCGCTCTCCTGGCTGCAGCGCATCGACAGCATCGGTGTCAACGGCGTACACGCAATCGTGGTTGCCCCAGTGTTAGTGCGCGTACAGATGCTTCGGATTGAACGCACGTATGACCTACTCATCACGCGGCACAGCCTCGCAAATTCAACAAACCAGCAAACGCCACGGCTCGAGAGTTCAATTCTCTTCCATGGACGTAGAGGGAGCCTGGAGATGGAGCTTTGGGGGAAAGACGCAGCCTTCAGAGGCGGAGTCTGCCCCGTCTTCTACAGCCGGAGCGGAGAGCCAGTCACGTTGCCGCGCGAACTTCAAACCGCAGCGGCGCGACTGACAGCTGCGGTTGCGTGTACGGGTTGCCGGCACTGCCATCTCCTCGAACCGAAGCCCATCGCCGTGGACGCCGTAGATGATGTCGCTCCGCCCGCAGAGCGAACAACTCACGAGCGTGTTGATATCGGTGCTGCCTGACGTGTTGCGATGAACGAACCGTTTGAAGCAAGTGATCTGCCGGAAATCGACGAGGTTTTTGCGGACCCCGCCGCATCTTTTTGGCTCAAAGCCTCTCTGCATTCGGCACTGTCTCGTGATCCAGTTGACGCCGCAAATGATTCGGAGATCCTAGCCCGACTGCTAGACCGGAGATGCCGAGAAATCATCGAGTCAGCGTGGAAGCATTCCACCCTTCCGCCGGCGTGAAATCAGACTCTGCGATCCTCTCTGCTGAACCGTAGAAGGAGTACTCATCCTCCCGCTCTAAAGCGAGACCAGTCGCCCGTCCGTTTCCTCAATCAGACTTGAAGACCAATTTGCCAGGATCGGTAGAGGAAAGTTGAGCGTACTCCTGTCCCTCCCACTTCCCAGTGACCATGCCTTCTCGGGACATCCTCAGAAACCCTTACACGATTGGAGAAACAAATGCCGAAAAGCATAAACAAGGTAATCCTCGTCGGAAACGTAGGCGCAGATCCCGAAGTCAAGTACACGCCGAGTGGTGTCCCGGTTGGGAAATTCAGCCTTGCCACCAATGAACGCTTCAAGAACAAAGGCGGTGAGTGGCAGGACAGGACAGAGTGGCACAACATTGTCGCCTGGCAGAGGCTCGCCGAGATCGTTGGCGAATATGTGTCCAAGGGCTCGAAAGTCTATATCGAGGGAAAGCTTCAGACCTCAAGCTGGGAGGACCGGCGGAGTGGCGAGAAGAAGTATCGGACGGAGATCGTGGCTCGCGACCTCGTACTACTGGGCTTGCGAGAGAACGGTAACTCGCAGCAGGAACCGGCCACCACCGGCGAACAGCGTGAGCCCGACCATGCCGCGTCGGGCGAAATCACGGACGAAGATATCCCGTTCTAAGACGGACGTACCAGAATCAGGCAGTTCAGAAACAGACCGAACAGGAGAGAGTCATGAGCCCTGCAAATGGACGCGCAAATGGCGCTGCAGTCAGTCAGCCCAGTCAAACCACAGGACCTCTTGCGGCGGCAGACGTACTCGACGTGCCCGCGACGTCACCACCTGCCTCTCAGAAGGTCCAAGAACTGTTCAAAGAATTGGCAGTCCCGTTCGACCCCTCAGTGATCGAGTGGCGTGTCACCAATACCATGAAAGACAAGCTCCGTGGCCAGGTGATCCCTTATGCAGATCAGAGAGCGTACACCGACCGCCTCAACGCTCTGGTTACTCCTGCGGGCTGGACGCGGAAATACGCCATCCATACCAGCGCAAACTTCGAGCGAGGCAAGGACCAAAGGATCGTCGCTAAGATCCTGGTGACATGCGAGCTGACGATCTTTGGTCTCGGCTCCCACTCGGCGACAGGAGAGGAGTGGGCGGATGACGACAATGCGGGTACGAGCGCCGAAGCGCAGGCTTTCAAGCGGGCTTGCTCCTGCTTTGGCCTGGGTCGGTATCTGTACCACTTCTCGGGAGTGTGGGTCGACCTCGACGCGCGAAAGCGACCCCAGAGAATTCCCAGGCTGTTCGGCTGGGCAACTCCGCAAGGCTGGCGGCAGGGTTTGAAGCCTGGCCAGGCGGGCGATACCACGTTGTCGAATCCCGCCCCGAGAGGGGATTTCGGTGGAGAGGTAGCCTCGCAGGGGCAGGACGTAAACCTCGAAGAATCGGGCGCGTTGATTCGCCAGATTGAAGCGATGGCAGAACCATTAGGCAGAAGGCTGTATCGCGGGCTATTGAAGACCGTTGCCAGAGTCTGGAATCCAACAGAGATACACGAGGCCGACGTTCTGCGAAAGGTGTTGGAACAAATGCAGGCGGCTGAACGGGGCTTGCGAAGACTGGACGCTGCGCTGAACAGCGTTGAGCCGGGAACACTGGTTCCCATTCTGCGCTCCTTGCGCCTCAATTCGCTCGACCAAGTGGACAGTCTGGAGACTCTCAAGGGAGTCGTGCTCGAAGCCGAACGAGTGGCTGAAAGCACCCACTGAACCCGAGCGCCGCCCTATTTCGTGCCTACCACAACACCTTTTCTATCAATGAGATAAACAGTCATCCTTTAATAGGAGGATCCTTATTGACGGATGAGGGGCAGCACCCAAAATGGGAGAGTGGGACTGCAAATATATAACATAAAATGTTATATTACCAATAGCGCTTCGAGAGGAAGAGAATCCGTATGAATGGTGACATGTTGAAAGAGGCACGCGTGGGGAAGAACTGGACTCAAGAGCAGGCTGCCGTTGCGCTTGATGTCACCCAAGCCTATTTGTCGATGATGGAGAAAGGGCGTCGTCCTCTGTCCGAACGATTCGTAGGTAAGGCTCTCAAGGTGCTGAATCTGCCGGCTACGGCGCTGCCGCTGCGATCCGAGGAAGTGACGATTCCATTGCCTGCCCGGAAGCGCGATTTCGGCGTGGAACTGGGGGCTCTCGGTTATCCGGGGTTCTCCTACCTACGGTCGAAAGCGCGACGGAACCCGGCACAAGTGCTGCTGGAAGCACTGAACCAATCAAACCTCGATGCCCGGGTTGCCGAGGCCCTTCCGTGGCTGGCCCTCACCTACGTTGACATGGACTGGGATTGGCTGGTTCGCAACGCTAAGGTACGTGACCGGCAAAACCGATTGGGATTTGCCGTCTCTCTGGCGAGCGAAGTGGCACAAAACAAGCGCGACAGCCAACGAGACAAGAAGCTCCGGCAACACCTGGAAGTCTTGGAGAGCTCCCGACTTGTGCGCGAAGATACGTTCTGCCACGACTCGATGACCCACGCTGAAAGAGTGTGGCTGCGTGAACATCGCTCGGTCGCCGCAGCATACTGGAATCTCCTGACCGACATGAAGGGAGAACACCTTGCCTACGCATCCAAATAAAGGCATTCCGGAACCATGGCTTTCCTTCCTGCGCGAATTGGATTCGGCCGTGCGCGAGGACGTTAGGCTGGACTGCATGGGAGGTTTTGTCGTCACCATGGTGTACGGCTTTTCGCGACCAACGGCAGACCTGGACGTCTTGGAAATTGCACCGAGGGATGCTGGCCGAGCCCTGCTAGAACTCGGTATGCAGGGCGGTGCGCTACACAAGAAGTACAAGGTTTATCTTGACCACGTGGGCGTGGCCCATGTGCCGGAAAACTACGAGGACCGGCTGACCGGGATATTCCCTAAAGTCTTCAAGCATCTTCGACTCTTCGCTCTGGATCCCTACGACCTTGCATTGTCAAAGCTGGAACGCAATATCCAGCGCGACCGCGATGATGTAAAGCACTTGGCGCGAACCGTCCCGCTTGACCTGGAAGTGCTGAAAGAGCGATATCAGAAGGAACTGCGTTGGCAACTCGGCAATCCCGAGCGCGAAGACCTTACTATCCGCCTGTGGATTGAGGCCATTGAAGAAGAGAGAGCCCAGTAGTTAGCGTTCTTGAGAATTGCTGCGCCATAGCAGGCACCCCGGACCCGCCTTAGTTTTCCGCGCGTAGCCACGTTTTTGTATTCCATCCCCGTTCTCCCTAACTACTCACAGTCAAACCTTGAGGAGGTGCTTGTGGAGACCTGCATCTCCGCAGTCCAACACGTGCGTCCACTGCGCGGGGGAGCACAATCTCATTTGCTACGAGCTTCTGACGACAATTGGTATGTCACCAAGTTCCAGAACAATCCTCAACACATCCGAGTGCTTGCCAACGAAATGCTCGCGACACGGTTGGGTTTGACACTCGGTCTGCCCATGCCTCGAGTAGAAGTCATCGAGGTATCCGACTGGCTGATCGAGAACACAGAAGACCTGCGAATCCAGCTTGGTGGTCAGAGGATTCCGTGCCGGAGTGGCAAGCAACTGGGATCGCTGTACGTGGGCTCGCCCGGCATGACATTGGATTACTTGCCGCAAGAACTTCTGACGCGGGCCAGCAATGTGGCAGACTTCGCCCGAGCGCTCGTCCTGGACAAGTGGGTTTGCAACGCGGATGGACGGCAAGCAGTCTACGTTCGTAAAAAGGCGCGCAGCCGACGATACAGCGCGACATTCATTGACCAGGGCTATTGCTTTAATGCCGGCGAGTGGACATTTCCTGACTATCCATTGAGAGGAGTGTTCGCGAACAACTGCGTGTACGAAGATGTTACAGGATGGGATGCCTTCGAACCGGCCTTGACCAGAGCAGAAGAGATGGACTCAGACATCATTTGGCGGTGTGCGGTCGACATTCCGGAAGAGTGGTACGAAGGAGATCGAGACGGGCTGCTTCGGTTGGTGGAGGCGCTCTATCATCGTCGGGCTACGATTCGGCAACTCATCAGCAAGTTTCGTGAATCCATGCGGAACCCGTTTCCAAACTGGGCAGATTCGCCGACACCCATTGACTGGTCTGCCGAAAGGCGGGACGAAGCTGTCGAAATTGGGTAGGATAGGGAAAACTTCATGGAGCTTTACATTATTGCGGGGCCGAACGGTGTCGGCAAAACCACGTTCGCGCGGGAGTTTCTTCCTGATTACGCGGAGTGCAAGAACTTCGTCAATGCGGATTTAATCGCGCAAGGAATGGCGCCATTTTCTCCCGAGACTGCCGCCTTGCGAGCGGGGAGGATGATGCTCAACGAGGTCCAGTCGTTTGCCAAGCAGAGAGTGCCCTTTGCCTTCGAAACGACACTTTCCGGACGCAGCTATATGGGCTTCCTTCGGCGTCTGAAGGCCCAAGGGTATGAAGTGCATCTTTTCTTCCTGTGGGTCAAGAGTGTTGATCTCGCGTTGTCGAGAGTCAGAGAGAGAGTTTTGAGAGGCGGGCATGATGTGCCAGAAACAGTGATCCGTCGCCGTTTCGATCGCTCAATTCGAAACTTCCTGCTTCACTATCGCCAGCTGGCACACGTTTGGACCCTGTTTGATAACTCTGGCAACAGCCCCACGGTGGTTGCGTTTGAGAACAAGACAGGGCTCCGTATAATAGAAGCTGATGTCTACGGTGAGTTGGTGGAGCGCTACGGGTCAATATGAGTAAGCCTTCAAGAGACGTGCTGCGGTTACCCTTGGAGAAGCGTGCAGAAATCGCGTTCAAAGTGGCTGTGGCGAAAGCCATCGACGAACACGCCCGCCTCGGATTTCCGATCTATATCTGGCGCGACGGCAAAGTGGTGGAAGTGTCCGCCGACGAGGTTCTCAAACTGTCCAGGTCGGCTCAGGCCAAATGAGATCAACATCCTCACCTCTAAGCTCTTCGTTCGTAGGGACGTTAGCGCGGGCTTGATCCCGACGCCCCCTGAGGCTAAACTTCAGTTCTCCGGAGGGAATTCAATGAATCGCACTTTTGAAGCCAATCGTTACGAACTTCCTCTATCGAAACAGCACGAGTCCAGGATGCAACACCTCCGGTACGAACAGAAGTCCGAGGGTCACCGCTTGGAGGTCCTGAAGAAAGTTTTGCAAGCGAAGCTGCACGCTGACCCGAAGCAATCCCAGGAAGTTCAAACCGCCGCCTAACTTCGGTCGCCAAGCTCCGATTCATCAATTCCAGCGTAGTGTGGTGCGGCACGGCGAGTTGTCGTGCACACTTTCCCTTGATACTGCCTCCTGCCGTTTCTCCAACAACATTCCCGCTGAGGAGGTCTACCTATGCGTCCTCATGGCCAAACCAAGCTTGGCTTTTTCCCTCTCCCGATAACTGAGGCAAAGCGACTGAAGAATTGGCTGACCTTCCCGGAGCGATTCTCGGCACTTGATCCGTGCGTCGGCGATGGCGTGGCATTCGCTCACTTGCTTCAGGACGTGGCCTGCAACCGTTACGGAATAGAGGTTGACGCCAATCGAGCAGAACAAGCGAAAGCCCTCGGAGTCGAAACCCTGCAAGCTGACACGATGGATGTCCGCTGCCCGCCGGAAGCAGTGTCCGTGCTCTACCTCAACACTCCGTACGACTGGGAGGCCGGGGAGAGCCACAATCAGAGATTGGAATCCGTCTTCTTGGAGCATACCTATCGTTGGCTCAAAGTCGGCGGAGTCCTGCTATTTGTGATTCCCCAGATGCGATTAGCAAAATGCGCCCGATTGCTGAGCGAATACTTCACCGACTTGAGAGTGTTCCGGCTCACTGAACCGGCTTGCGTGCAATTCAAGCAAATCGTTGTCATAGCCACCCGCCGCAAACGACATGCCCGCCTTTCAGACACTGCCTTATTGGATGGCGTGCGATACCTCGAAGCGCTTTCAACAAGAGCCGATCTAGAGCCCTTGGGAGATGCTGTTGATGTTCGTTACGAGGTTCCTGCCTCCGAACGCGTGGTACTGACCAACATGGGGATTCCGTTGGACGAAGTGGAAGATCTGCTGCTGGAATCGTCGGCCTACCGACAGGCCGGCCGTGTATTGCTTCCCAAACTGGGAGAGGTCAAAGGGCGACCGCTCACACCGCTGCATGGGGGGCATGTTGGGCTGCTGTGTACCGCGGGAATGCTCAATGGAATATTCGGCGATGGCGAAGAGCGTCACATCGCCCACTGGCGGTCGGTCAAGTTCACCGACCATTGGGAAGAAGAGCAAGAAGATGGAACCAGAATTCTCCATGATCGGGAACGGTTTTCTCACGAACTGACACTGGTGTTTGCCAACGGCAAGACACAGATTCTCACGCACGAGAAGAAGGAGTCCGAATGAAGAACGCTCATCTTCGCTTCGGCTGGCTCACTTACGTCAAGAGCACGGAGAAAACGACAACTAGTATCAAGTTGCGCTTGGACCGCTTCATTGGAGAAGTTCTCCCGGATCCTCCGCGACAGGCCAAAGCGCACCTCATCTCCGTGATTGGCGGCGACACCCAGATTGCCGCCATCAGCGCCGCGATTTCGCTAGGAGACAAGTTCATGGTGGAAGGGCCGGGCGTGCAACCAATCCGCGTATGCCTCGAACGGAATGCGCAGTGTTTCAAAGGCTCGGTGCAACTCGCCGGACGCAAGAAACCACTCCGGCACCTGATTGGACTATCGGAAGAACTCGCCAACACCAACGTATCGGGAAGTTCGGGGCGTACTCTTCTGGGGGGCTCAGACAGCCAGTTCGTTTGGGCAGCCCTGGCCCACATCCAGGGAATTCCAGGGGTTCCGGCATGGGCGGACTGGTTTGCCGGTGAACTGGACTCACACAAGGCCGTCGTCCGAGCGCTTGGGATCGGATGCAATCCGGTACTGGTCAAAGGGGAGAAGGAACAGTTCCTCGATTGGCTCAGCTGGGGCGTTGAGAGTGAGGCCATAAAGTTACCCGCAGCAACGGGTTCGATCCGATGGCCGAGTCTGAGCCTTCTAGACATCTTCGTGCCGATGGTTTAGCCATCTCTCACGGCTGTCTCGGTGTAGCATGGTGGTCGCGCCGGGTAGGAGTTCCGAGCCTTCAACGTAGGATCCGCTCCATGAAGGCTTGAGAGGGGGGCCTCTCCGGCCGGCCTTAGGCACCGCACGACGGCGTGCCGATTGCTCGGCACCTTTGCCGACATCTCGGCAGAACGAGAGCACATGCCGCCGGTCGCTTCGTAACGCCCTTCCTTCTTCCCCCCTTTCGTTTCAAGCGCTCACCCATCGCAGACCTTCCAAACGACGAGGATCACCCATGCCCGATCTCTGCACCATCTATGACTACATGCGCGGTCACGCCGCCCTCCTAGGAGAGCGCATCCTCCAGGAGTACCCAGCACTCCACCAATTTGACGATCCAGTTTCACCGCGTATCGCGGGACTCCAGCGGAAACCTTTTCCGGCGCAAACCGTCGCCATCATGGGAGTCGCCAAACGCTGGCAGCGGGCACGGACCGGCATGGTGGTCGCGGAATGCGGTACTGGCAAAACATTGATCTCGTTGGGAGCGATCCACGTCCACAGCGACGGAAATCCATTCACCGCCCTAGCCATGGTTCCTCCACACCTGGTCGAAAAGTGGGCGCGGGAAACGTTCTTCACCTTGCCGGGAATACGAGTCTTCCTGATCGACGACCTTAGGAATGGCGGTGACGAAAACAAATTCCATGGAGTGAACGAAGTACGGCTGAAACAGGGGCGCATCGTGCGGGAGGGCCTCCGTACAACGCTCAGTGAGCTGCGGCTGCGCCGGGAGTCATCGAGTTCCCGAAACCGATGGCAGTCGTTGTGTGGCAGACCTGCGTTGTTCATCGTCGGGCGGGAGAGGGCCAAGCTAGGCTACTTCTGGCGCCACGCTTACACGGTGCCGCGATCGGGACCATACCAAGGCTGTGTCGTTAACTCCGACACCGGGAAACCAGTAATTGTGGACGATGGCCGATTAACTGCGGCCCAGTTCGAGCAGTTCAAGATCTCCGAGACCATCGAATCGCGAGGGGACAAATCTTGCAGGCTGTTGCACAGCCCACTCTGGCAGGCCGACGGCGACAAGATTCGCCGCATGGCTCCGATTGAGTTCATTGGGCGCTACATGCCGGGATGGTTCGACTATGCAATTTGTGACGAAGTCCATCAACTCGCCGGCGACACGGCCCAAGGCAATGCTCTCGGCACACTGGCGTCCTGTTCGGATCGGATTGTCGGCCTGACCGGCACCCTCTTGGGCGGCTACGCGGACGATTTGTTCAACACATTGTTCCGACTCGAGGCCGGACGGATGAAGGAACACGGATACGAATGGGGCACGACAGGACGAAGTTCATTCACGCAAGACTACGGAGTTCTGGAAACCATCACGAAGGTAGAACCCGCCGATAACAAGTGTTCCAAAGCCAAGACCAGCACGGTGGTTCGACGCAAGCCGGGAGCTTCACCTCTTCTCTTTGGAGAGTTCCTGATGCAGTTGTGTGCATTCGTCTTCCTGGAGGACATCTCGGGAGAGCTTCCGCCCTACGAAGAGACCTACTTGAGCGTTGCGATGGATCCGCCGATGCGCGATGCATACCGCGAGCTGGAAGACGACATTCGGCAGGCGCTGAAGGCCCACAAGGGCAACAGGTCGGTGTTGAGTACCATGCTCAACACCCTCTTGCTATATCCAGACCACCCATATGGACTCGGGACTCTGTATGGCACGGAGTTCGATTCAGAACTCAAACGCAAGGTTTCATTCGTCATCGCCGAGACCCGCGACCTTCCTGAAGACTCCCTCTATTCCAAGGAACGGCGACTCCTGCAAGAGATCAAGCAGGAACTGGCCGAAGGACGCCGATGCCAGGTCTTTGCGGTCTACACGCGGAAACATGATGTCACGGCCCGGCTGGAACGAATCCTGAGCAATGAAGGCATCCGTACGGCAGTTTTGCGAGCGAGTGTCGATACCTCGAAAAGAGAAGCGTGGTATGCGAGACAAATTAAAGACGGAGTGCAGGTGGTCATCTGCCATCCCAAACTGGTGGAAACAGGTCTCGACCTACTGGATTTCCCAACCATCCTCTTCTATGAGTCCGGCTACTCGCTGCACACGCTAAGGCAGGCCAGTCGGAGGTCTTGGCGAATCGGGCAGAGGCGACCAGTACGAGTGAAGTTCCTTTGCTACGAAGGCACCATGCAGACGGCTTGCTTGCGGCTTATGGGAAAGAAGCTCCTAGTCGCGCTCACCATGGAGGGCAAGTTTGCCGGCGAAGGGCTGCAAAACATTGATGAAGATGATGACATGCTATCGGCGATGGCGCGCGAGCTTGTCGAACGAAACGGAATCGGAGAAACAGCCGATGCTATCTGGAAAGCTCTTAACGCGGAAAATCAAAAGCTGTTTCCAACGATCAACAACGGTGATGTTCCACCCGCCGATGCACCACGCATTCTAACTGAGAACGTGTTCGACCCAGCTTGCCTTGTCGAGTCCGCTCTCGACAACACTTCGATCGTTGCGTTCGGACAGAGGCCTGATTCGCTGTCAGGAAGAAGACGGCGAGCAAGGGCCGCTGTCCCTGAGCAGGCGTCGCTGTTCAGCTTCAGTTAGCTGTAAGAGGTTGACCTCGCCTTTCCGGACAATACCGACGAGACGCCGGTTCTCGGACGAGAAGCGGCATTCCGGGCCGGAGTTCTCAACTTCCGGATTTCCGAACATTCGCCCAGACCTCGTCTTTGGTTTCCGACAAGCCCGTTTCCACGCTGCGACGGCCACATCTCCAGGACGCATTGTTATCGTTGGCTCATCACCGCGTGGCTGGCAATTCGGAGTACCGCTTAATGGCCGTGCCGATGATGAACATCGGGATAATGAGGATGCGCATGTGTGAGCGGCGCATGGACGTGTTCGTGAGTGTGGGGTTCGCTTTGTTCCCATGGAAAGTCATGCGGGTGCTGATGGTGCTCATCATGAACGTGACCGTGACTGTGACGGATAGGTTCGTGAGTATGCTCATGCACATGTTTCTCGGTCAGATGAAACCAGATGCCGACTCCCATCAATCCTGCGGCCATCCAGAACAGAAGAGTTGGGACCTCATGCAAGAGCAATATCGAGATCACTGCGCCGAAAAAAGGCGCACTCGAAAAATACGCCCCGGTACGGGCCGTCCCCAGATTGCGCAATGCGAGGACGAAAAGCACGAGGCTGATGCCATAGCCGCACAAGCCTACTACGGCAGCCGGCAGGACTCTCGACCAGCTCGGCAAATGAAAGCCCAACGCAAACCCCAAAGATAGATTCACCACCCCCGCCACCAGGCCTTTGAGGCCAGCGATCTGCACCGCATCGCTGGCCGACACACGGCATGTGAGGTTGTTGTCAATCGCCCAACACAAGCAGGCGCCTACGATCGCGATTGCTCCCCACGGTACTCCCAACCTCGGCACCTGCTCCCAAGACAGCAAGACGCCGGCAGTGATGATGAGCAACATGCCGATAAGAATCCGGACGTCATAATTCTCATGAAACACAAGCCATGCCAGGAGAGTCGTGAATACTCCTTCCATGTTGAGCAGGAGTGAGGATGCCGATGCCGTTGTCAGCGTGAGCCCGTACATGAGCAGTAGCGGCCCCACAACTCCACCCACAGCGATGGCACCGGCGAGCCAAGGGAGGTCCCGACGCGTCAGAAGCGATTCCGACTGTCTCGCCCTACGATCGATGAACCGCCTTCGCAGCAAGAGCCAGCTCAACAAGCCAATTCCGCTGCCCAAGTAGAGCAAGCCCGCCAAGATAATTGGCGGAATCTGGCCGACCAGCAGCTTAGCAAAGGGCGTGCTCGCACCAAACAGTGTTGCCGCGGCCAACGCGTATATCACACCAGATTTCATCGTGGTTTCCTCAGCCAAGCAGACCAGAATACCGAGAAACAATAGATAAATCTGCGGATACCATCGCTGGAAGCGCGTTTCTTCGTTCTACCCTCAACATCCCCTTTACACCTTTCCAACTCACAACCCAAGGAGGAATCCATGAATACCGGAACTCTTGTTGCCGGCCCTCTGCCCAAAATTGGGCGGCAGGAACTGCAACAAATCCCCGTCCCAGAAGCAACCTTAACCCACAAACCAGTGCCCCATCACGTCATCGTTGAGGCATTAGTTGAAACCCTCGGTTTTCGCCACATCGGTGTGGTGAATGAAGAGTATGCAGTCTCTTTCGACGGCATGAAGATGTTTGGCGTGCTCGACCTTGAGACCCAGATGGAAGGGTGCCGATTCTCGATTGGCATCCGCAACTCACATGACAAATCAATCCGGCTGGGGCTGACCTCGGGCCTGCGCGTATTCGTTTGCTCGAACATGGCGTTCAGCGGCGAATTCACGCCCGTCCTGGCGAAGCATACCAAGAGCTTCAACCTGATCGACACGTTGGCTGTAGGTGTTGACCGGATTCAGCGAAGCTTTGAACCTATGCGACGCCAAGTTGAGTCGTGGCGACAGACGCAACTCAATGATGACACGGCAAAGCTCATTCTCTACCGAGCATTTGTCGAGGGAGAACTGGAAGCTCCCAGGAGTCTTCTATCTCCGGTGCATCGCCTCTACTTCGAGCCACAGTATGAGGAGTTCTCACCGCGTACGATGTGGAGCCTCTCGAACGCTTTCACCAGCGCATTCAAGGAACTGGATCCGATTCCGCAGTTCAAAGCGACCGCCAAGCTAGGTTCGTTTCTCGCGGAGTTATCCAGCTGAATCATTAATTCGTCCCGTTCACGCAGCAAGAACCCGTGAGCGGGACGCTCATTCTCTGTGTAACGGCGCATTATGGCGCGGGCCACCAGCCACGACGCCTAGACTGAGCCTGGCGGCTATCGTTGAAGCACTTCAGTGCTGGTAGCCAAACCGCTGTTGAATACGGAATTCAGCAATCGCGAAAATACTACCTCGACGATCCGGCTAGGCTGGACAGCAACATATTCTCATCACAGGCTCCAGCGGCGACGTCCGGTAGATCCTTGTCGTACCCAACTCCGTGCCGAGCGGATCTGCGGAACGGTTGTAGTTGGGGAAAAGTTCGACGGCCATCGCACTTAAAGGCGAATCTTCCGGAAGTCCTAAAGTGAACAGCAAGGTTGCTACTTCCGCTTCACTCCAGCCGCATAGCCCGTACAACGGCAAACTGGGAACCCGGACGTGCTCCCTTTTCCGAACCAGAACCATTCTCTTTCGGCCCAACAGGATGTTCCTGAAATCCTTTCCGTCGGCTTGCATCACCTGGACATATAGCAAGCCCCAAATCTCCGTGCGCGGATTAGAAGGCATTACGGATACACCGTTGTAAACCGGGTTCGCATACGGAGCTGTCAGTGAGATGCCGTCATCATCTCGTTCCACCAGACAACTCATCTGCGGCGCCGGATGCTGCACTCCGGTGATCCGGATCGCTCTCCCGAAACGAGCCTGAGCTGTGCTCCAGACTCGCGCGTGCCCCACGCAGAACTCACACACAAAGAATCCGAACAGTTCATCGGAAATCGCATTCAGGCCAGGAGGCAGGGGCACTTGAAAATGCCGTACCCCGCTGCCGTCAGCATTGGCTTTCGCCGGAATCAGACGTTGCCAGGCATTCAGGCCGGCCTTGTCATCGGGTTGACCTTCCGTGATGACTCGGATCATCTCAGGAGGAAGGAATGGCAGGTTTTCTTTGGGATCTTGCACGGGCTCGTCTCCGGCCAATAACAACGCATCGGGGGCATACGCCTGAACGAAAACGAAATAGTCATCTTCAGGATTTGTCACCGGCTCCTCAAATTCGATCCAGAGTATCTTTTTGCGCGGTTGCACGGTCGAGTAGGTGTCGTCTTTTATGTAGTCGCTCAGGGCAATGCCGGCTGCTGTCGGCTTGGGTACCTGCGCCGGTGGTACCGCAACCGGGAGCGTCATGCTTAAGGTTTTGTCTGGATCCTTCGATGCGGGATCGGATTTGAAGATCGCCGTGATCGTGTAGGAGACGTTCACAGGCTCCGGAAATACTGTGGTAAAGCTTTTGGGATCTACGATGTCAAAGAACACGATCCGGGTTTTCGAACGGTCGGCCTGATTGATCGCGATCAGCGACACCGTATTCTTGAACTCAATCGTTCCAACCAACTCGGCGCCATCCCGTCGAATTTCAAAGCTGATGTTCGCGAGCGATCTCCAGGACCAGTCTCGGTTGATCTCTAAGATCAGGGTGGTAATCCACTCGCCCACCAGATCCGTCTTGTTCGCCAAAGTAATGCTTCCATGTTCAGGCGAGAGCGTATGCCGAAGTTTGTTGGAACATCCGAAGACGACTCTCTGTCCCGGTTTCGCCAGCAGTGTCGTTTCCGACGTATCCAGCGAGCACTGGTCCGCGAGACGCTGGAACAGATTGGAAGGAGTCGCTTCCGGTTGACCCGCCAGGGCCATAACAGCGGCGAGGTTCGGCGACGGTGGAGGGTCGGCTTGAAGCAGAATGCTCTGGAATTCCCGCGTCGCGGCTTGATTCAGGAATAAGTTGCGCTCATCGTCTGCATCCTCCCAGACATCGATCGTGACTGGCTTGCCCGTCCTGACATCATCGGATGCAAAATACGCGAGCGTGGGATCTTCCTTGCATAACGCGTACACGCGGATCCTAATGTTGCGCCCGGTGGGCAGCTGAAGCGGCGAGGAGTCGTCATTCGCGGTCAGGGGAAGGTCGCCCAGGTCCGCATCATCTCCGAATTTGATGACTGCAGCGTCATGGAATGTAAGACGGAGGTTGAGGGCCGCCGTCGGGTCATTGGGAAATTGTCGCGTTGTGGTGAACAGCCTATAAAACGGATCCTTATTATTAAAGGACAAGAACGTGTCCATTTCCGGAGCCTGAACTTCAACTTCGATTTTGACGTGGGTAACGTCGGGATCGAAATATCCCGTCTCCCTTCTCTCGGTACAGGCAATCGGAAAATCCGCCAGAAGCTGGTTGTAGGCGTTCGCCAGGCCCGTATACAGGAGTGCGGGGTAGCCGAGGCGTGGCCGAAAGATCGGGTAGGTAGTTGGCTGCGAACCGTCTGCGGGCGGATTCTCTCGTAGGGGAATTGCGACTTTTTGCGGGGGTATGTGGCGACGGAAGCGGCAGGTACCCACCGGCGCATCGCCACCGTTTACACTGACGTCCTTCTCGTCCGGTCCGCCTCCGGTGATGTCCAGAAAGCGCACTCGAAAGTCATAAGTGTTTCCGTAAAGAAGTGGCTTTTTGTCAGCGTCCACGGCTGTGAGCTGCCTCTTCAGAATGGAATCCGTTTTCGCGAGTTTAGCCGCCTTCTCGTCCTTAATGATTAACGAACCGCCAGTCCATTGTGTGTAGTAAGAAGGAAGCCAGAAGATTCCTGTCTTTTGTCCGTCGAGTTGCGTGGGTGCTACTTCGATTCCGAGTTCTCCCGAAAACGATCCGATATCGATACCATTGAGAGCCAGGTCACCTTCGGCCTTCATCAAGGACGACCACTCAGAATCCGCCTCGCCATGTACTTTCACATCCACGCGGTGGCGAAATACGCCCATCGGCGCATCCAGTCTGGTCCCGAGGTCAGGGTCTGCGGCCATCTGACGGTTTTGCCAAATTAGCAGTTGCTCGTCGTCCCAGCCCAGACGAATGCCAAAATCCCGTGAAGGAGGCAGGCCTTCTTGTTCCTGTCCTGGTTCGAGAAGGAGATTGCCGCTGACGGGCTGCATGCTGTGGACAATCTTTGCGAATCCATCGTTGTAATCGTCCGCCTCAATGAAGATGGCGTCGTAGTTGCCGGCAACAGGAGCGCTTGAAACTGGAAACTGCACGGCAGCGAATAGGGATCTGGATCCGGACAGCGACGGCAGCTTGCCTGCGTATTTCTTGATCAGATCGGGATTCAGTGTTAACTGCTGGTAATAGTCGCTGCCACTTTGCAAATCGAAGTACAGCCAACCTCCTTCGTCGAAAGTGCCAGCAGGGACAGCGACATCAACGCTGTAGATAAACCCGAGTTTTGTTGCGAGAAGCGGTTGTCGGAGCGCGAGGGCGAAAGCTTTGCCCCAACTTATGTCGTCGGTGCTGTATACGGGCTTTGGTAATGACGGATCTTTCTTCCTAAGTGCGCAGTGATAACTATCGTCGGTTTTGGCATTCGCGGTTCGCGGCTGCGAGAACGCGAAGGAATTGCGGTAGCTCTTGGGAAGATATTTCTGAATATAAGTGGATGGATCCACTGGATTGACGATATTCGATGGCTTCGTGATCTTCAGCGACGCAGCCAATTGGGTGAATAGAGACTTCGCGTCCGCGGGCGCCACGGTCACAAGCGCTACGTTGGACGTAACGTCTGCCGGGCTCGGCATGTTGTCGGTGCCACTGATCAGCATCGCCTGGAGCGCGAGTGTGGCTTCGGCAAACGAAGGCGTGTCTACCCCCGCCGGGATACCGCTCGTAAACGGGGAGAGCGGATCTTCATGGGGAAGTACGAGAATGTTCGCCTTTATCTTCGTTCCATCCCAGTGTTGAGGGAACGACATGATCGTAAGTTTGGTTGGTGATGGCGGCATATTGTTTTCCTATTTGAAGGTGAATCGACCGAAATTCAAGACGTGAGCCTCTTCTCCTGCCAGGTCTCATCGAATTCAAAATGAATGACAAAGGCCAGGCTTACTTCCACCGCGAACTCGACTTCGCATATTGCATAGGTCTCCTTATCGCCGCTCGCATTGGTCTCGCTCTCCTGGCCGCCTTTGGCCTCAATGTGGATTCCGATGACGATGATTCCACCGAGCAGTTCCGCTTCACCCTTGAAGATCATTAGAGCGAACATTCCGGAGCCTTTGTCGGACCATTCCATTTCGAGCCCGATAGCCATCATGACCGACACTTCCCCTACGACTGGCCATTGCGCTGCGAGCTCGAGGCCGACAGCTACTTTGAATCCGAAAGACTTTCCCTCCTGCGAATCGATCCCCAATTCCAATCCCAGAATCCCGACAAAATAGACTCCCGCAACGCCTGGTGTGATCGTGAAGCACAGAATGTGCAGCTCTCCTTCAATCTCAAGCTGCGCGCCCGACGAAATCATGTCGGCGGTGGCTTCGGCGAGCTCTTCGGAGGTGGCAGGTGAGCCGTCCGAATGCGTGACGGTCAGAGACTGAGGAGACATGTTGAAGTAAGCTTTTAGAGCAATCGTGCATTCCAGCTTGAAGGTCGGTAACGGTTCGGCCTCAGGTTGGTTCGGGATCGGCGGTTTGCCGTCAAGGCCCGAGTGAGCAATCTTGACCTCAAGTTCGCCGGGTGGAATCTTGAATTCGATTTCCACTTCTAGGATTCCCTGAAGCTTCGGCTGCCAGCTGGTCGTGTTGAGATTGCTCATGCTCACGTCCAGTGCCTGGCCCATGTCCTCGCCTCCCAGGAAGCTGAGAATGTCCATGATGGGCTTGAGAATCGAGCCGAATTTTGTTTTTGGCTTCGGCATCGACGCTTTCTGTCCGTAAGAAGCATCGAAGTCGGTCGAGACGGTTACGATGCTGTTGAATCCACCCAGATCAACAACGATGCTGTGATTCTTTGAGTTTGCGGTCCACGGAACCGTAGCAGTCGAATCGAATGCATAGTTGATTTCGCACGGGTTTCCGGAGCCGGCCGCATCCGAGTAGTCGACATACAGTCTGGAAGTACCGCTGTGCACAATGTCGCGGGTGTATCCAGCGGGCGTGGTGTAATTTCCTCCGGAAGTCAGTTGCAATTGTCCTGCGGCAACGACGCGAAGATTCGTCCCAGTGGAGGCTCCAAGCGGGAAGGTCGTCGTCGGATCCGGAAAGATGCTTTTGGAATTTACCATCGCAAAAGAATCTGCAAAGTAGGGTTGCTGAGTGCTTTTGATATTGGGGTCACTGCGCTGAATGGTGGGCCGCAAGTAGAGGATCTTCTGGGTCCCCGTCGAATGCAGAATTCCGTAATCGGCTGCAGGGTCGGACGAATGCAAGACGTCCGGTGGATCGGCAAACCGGTAGGGCGCGGTTGGAGTTGTTCCGAGCCGGCCTTCTCGGATCAGGGACAAGCCTGAGTCCTGATCAATGGCGACGATGTTATTTGAGTTCTCCTGTCTCCGGACCACACTCCAGGAGCCCTCTCGCGGTAGTTTGATCGACCCGTGACAAGAGGTCACGAACACGAAGTGCCCGCCCATATCGTTGACCCCGGCGACATCCGCGCGGAGCACACGCATGGGTTGCCCTGATTGGCCGACGTTCACAACGCAATCGACGGGGCCGCCGAGAGGCCCTTCTTCGGTGAGCAGCCGATAAAACTGCTCTGGCGTGAGTGGCTTTTGATAGGGCGCAAGCTGGACGAATCCACGCTGTTTTCTGGATGGCACGTACCCGGCGTTCGCGCCGATCTCGACATCTTCGATGAGAACATCGGCATCGAAAAAAACTTCCTGCATGATGACGTCGTCGGCGGGGACGCCACCAGGTTTGCGATACATCCTGCCCGTATCCTTGATGGACGTCACGTGGTCAATCTGGCCCACCAGGCCGGGATGAAATTCGAAGGGATTGGGTACCTGTACCTTAGTGGTCCCGACCACCTCGAAGTAGGAAAAGTCGTACTTACCAGGACCCTGCGCTTTCCATCCGCTGTCGTAGCGGGTTACGCCGGCACCGCTGGTCCGCTGGATTGTAATGGTTCGAACGACGGGCACACCCCAGGGATACAGAATGCTCTTCACCTGGATGATCTCGTGCGATGTGCGCCCGATCAGGACATCAAACTTTGCCTGGCTGGTTGCGGCAATTTCCGCATTGGGATTGAGCCAGTTACTGAACAAAGTGGCGCCATAGCCGGAAACGTCCATCCGCTCCACTGGCACTCGCGCATTGGCACCGCCCGGCTTGAACTCTGCATTGAAGATGGTATCGACCACTGGTCCGAGGACGCTCAGTGGCTTTCCTTCGTCGTCGACCGGGACCGTCCCCATCAGCAGGTCAATCAGGTTTCTCGTTTGGATGGTTGCGCCTCGAAACCCAGGTGTTTCGAATTCGTCTCCGACGTTGGGGCTGGTGGCGACAATCTCCAACTGAATGCCACCTGCTACTTTTGCTGTCTCGAATTCGGGCTGATTGAGATCAATGGACGCACGAGGAAGGGTGGTGTCTTTTGGCTTCTGCCAAAGAGCTGCTGCCTTCATTCCGAAGGGGAGATTGAATAGTGCAGTGGCTCTGCCCGGCTGAGCCTTGTCGTTGTAAGCGGATAGAAAATTATCGATGACGGGGCGGGGCGCGATGGGCACGAGCTTGAAGCTGTCAATCGCAATTAGTGTGGGGCTACCCGTATCCGGCGAAGTGGTAGGGGACGGAAATGGGTAGGGCGATGTGTCCGGGTTCTGCACCGTTCGTATCGGCTCCCACTGAATCTGGGGGAGCGTATAGATCTTCGTGTTAATCGCGTAACTCACCAGGTCGATGCCCTGAATGCTGACCGGCAAATCAGTCGGAAATGGCGCTGCGTCCTTGGGTCTCTCTCGATATATATACGGGGCAAACCCGACACCCATCAGATCGACATTGGTCGAAACATCCAGGAGATAGAGGTTCCCAGTGCTGCGCGCGCCGAACGCGCCTTCGAACAATTTCGCCAGTCCCTCCGCGTTCGCAGCATCTTCTGCGCGAGTCGTGAGGATAGGATTTTCTCTAGTAAGAAGTCGCCCGCTGGTGCGCACCACGCTGGCACTGGAGGCCTCAGTGGAACTTTCCGCACCGCTAGCGGGTGCGAGAAGTGCGGTCGCAACTCCGGCCGTTCGCTGCGCACTCGATTTCGAGAAGCCAAGCAGCATGTTCACAGAAGTCGGGGAATCCCAGGTCACGAGGGCAAACAGATCGATCCCTGAAAGCGGGGAGCGGCTGTATAGTTCCCGAGCCGTCGTTGTGGACGGTAGGGAATACGAGGAGACGTACGGATCTGGCAGAGATGGCAACAGATTGTAAATATGGGCAACGACCCTCAGAGCTCCTCGGGTGATCGAGTGCTCTCCTTCAACGATACCCAACAGGTAAAACTCATCGATTTGCGTCGTCTTGATCAGAGCGTTGGAAAGTGCAAATGCCGTCGGCTTCAGAGCGTTGATGTTCTTTTGCTGCAGAAGTCGATTGAGAATTCCTTTCGCCTCGACATAGACATAGTGGATGTCCTTGATCTTAAAGTTAATGTACTCCGATTGATCCGAGGTCAGCGCGAGGCGCTTCTGATCCGCTGTGAGTGGCCGGTCGACCTTGAGAGTTGCCAACACTTCCTTTACGACCAAGGCTTCGATCGATGTTGCGAGACAGTTGTAAATCAGGGCGATGTATTTCGGGTATTCCAGGGAGGCCTGCCCGAGCACAACGTTGTCTGCGTTCGTCGAGAATTGCCACAGATCGAATTTCTGCCGGTTGTGCTTGGAGAGTCCGACGGGAACAGTGATACCGATTCGACCCGGCTCGGCAAGAATATAGGTCTTCTCGAACTCGATTGGCAGGCCCTGCAAATCTTCCCATGCGATCTTGAGACCAGCTGAGCAAACAATAGCCAGGGCACCGATTCCGGCGGCCTCTCCCAGTTGGTCGATTGAGACGCCTTGCGTGATAGAAAGGGCCCATGCGTTCTCGGCGATGGGGGCGGACATGGAAGGCGTGATCAGAGGCGACTCGACGTTAGATACGTCGACAGAATTCCTGTCGTTATCAAATGCAATGAAAATCCTGTTGATGACGCTGTCATATCTACTTGGCCTGGCGGCCTGCTTCAGCTTGTAGTTGCTTCCGTACATGGTGGCCGTCATCGTTGACACGGTTGAAAGAACGGCTCTGCCGGGCGAGCAATCTGCGACCACCTTCTCCGGCAGCACGAGGTCCATATGTTTGGCGTCGTTGCCCGTGGTCGAATTACTATCCGCAGTGACGGAGGGTTGGGCGAGATCGAGCTTCAGCTGGCAGACATCGTTTTCCCCGACAGTGACGACGTCGCCTATGATCGTGAACGTGCCTTGAAAAACTATTTCGCCAGATCGGATCGTCAGGCCAGTGAAAGAGCCGGTGGGTGCGCCCGGTTCGATGTGATTCGCAATAAACCAGACACTGCCCGCAGAAAGCTTCAGTGACTGCTGTGTCCTGTGTGCTCGTAAGATGTCATCGACTGGAACAGAGAGGAATACGTTGGAAGCAACCTTTCTTGCGATTTTGACTTGCCGCTTGATCCGATAGAAATCGAACCAGAACAGTTTGCCCAAAGCGTCTTTGAACGGCCCCAGAGTCTTCTCCACGCGCTGCCCGGCTGCCCAAGCCGGTACTGATCGAGGAGTCTGACTTGAGATGAAGGGAACCTCTCGCCGATTGACGCGGTACTCCCCCGAATTAATCGCGTCTAGAACGTCGCGTTTCAACCGGTCTAGTTTCTGGGTTTCCTGTGAACCGTGAGCTATAAGCTGGGCTGTCAGCGCGGCGATGTCTTGAACGTTATCAGGCATGCTGGCTCCTGAGTCTTACGAGTTAGGGCCGAAACCGAAAGGAGAAGTGAACTGCTCCAACAGCCGTTCAGTGTTAAAAACTGAGGGCAGAGCCAGATGTGTCCGATAGAACGGCTGACGGATTGGATGACCAGAAACCTGTTTTCTAGCCGCTGACTCCCATTGGCCGTTTAAAGGAACCCATCAAGCAAAGCCCGCTTTAGGGCGTGGGAGAAGATCTAATCACACTCGGAGGGAAGCACGCCCGCTAGGTCTTGAATGTCCGACATGCGCGCGACATTAGACCGCAATTTTCGAGCTATTGTCCTTCCGTAGCTATCTGAAGTCAACAACAATTATTGTGATAAATCTCCAACCCGCATGGTAGTGGATTCCTTCCATTCCCGATGGGGTCGGTTCATGAGCAGTTCAATCAAACGTTGAGGCGCGATGCCCCCAGAATTGTTTCGTACATCGATGATCAGAGTCTTGGGATTGCGAAACTGCCTTACGAGATCCAGAGCGCCCTGCTCAAACGACAGCTGGTTGAAGTAGGAATCCGGACACACGCTGTTCATATTCCGTTCTGTGGCGGAATCGGACATTCCGCAATCGCCGGATTCGTCAATCTTCATTTCGCAAACGCTCACTTGGCTCGTGAGGAGATTCCCCGAGCGTGATGGTGTGCTTTATCTAGAAAATTCATCCGACTGGCCCGGGTGCGGGCAGCGATTTGTCGAGGGTCTGAATGAAACTGCGAACCTGCGGTATTGCCCAGTTCGGGCGAGGATCCGTATCGTAGCTTTTAAAGCTGATAAATGATTCTCCGCGCAGTTGTTTTGCATCCTCCGGTTGTTGCGCAACGCGTCTGAATATCCGGACAAGGTTCGAGACATTCGCTTTGCGGATATCATTCCCCGGCACATCGAGCATACGAAATGCATTCGGATCCATAGGAGACCTCCCTAGCTACCCTCTGATTGGATACTCCTCTTGCCGCGATTGGATACGCTTGCGCTAGTACCCCGAGCTATTCAGAATTCTCTTGCGAAATCTCAAGCTTCAGGACGCAAGGTTTGCACAACACACGTCTCCGACCGGAGTGCGTGGTGCCTTCGACACTAATCCTCTGGCTGGGAAGTCGGCGAGTAGAAGCCCCCTCGGATGAGAAGCCGGAATAGCTTCATCCTTCGTTTCGTCGAATCGGGACAACGATATGCACTGGAGCTTTGAATGTCAAATAACTTCCCAATTGGCCTCGGACTCTTGCCTGACAGATGCATCTCAGAAACACTGTTCTAGGTGGGTTCACAGTGGTCCTGGCGAAGCATACTAAGAGCTTTAACCTGATCGACACACTAGCAGTCGGTGTTGATCGGATTCAGCGAAGCTTTGAGCCGATGCGACGTCAGGTGGAGGAGTGGCGTCACGCGCAAATCACTGAGGAACGAGCAAAGCTGATTCTCTATTCCGCGTTTGTGGATGGCAAGCTGGAAGCGCCACGGAGTCTTCTCTCCGAGGTGCACCGGCTGTACTTCCAACCACAATACGAGGAATTCTCGCCGCGGACGATGTGGAGCCTGTCGAATGCGTTCACCAGTGCGTTCAAGGAACTGGATCCCGTTCCGCAATTCAAGGCCACCGCGAAATTGGGCTCATTCCTGGCCCAACTCTCAGCATAGCCAACCGGCTCCCCGTTTGTGATTCAGCGATCACGGACGGGGAGCCCCTTTTGGGACAAAGGAGCAAAAGCCATGTTTCAAGAATTGATGCCATTGTTGTCGCAACGCGTCTTGATCGTTACTCTGTCTCGGGTAACCGACGAACAAATCTGTGTCAACGTCATCCCGAAATCGCTGAAATCCGACCACCAGAGCGAAGACAGCGCTCTCACTACGCCGCTGGCCGTCACGGGCACTCCCAAAGAGCTGGACGAACAACTGCCGAAGCAACTGGTGGAGTTTGTGGAGATTCACCTGGGGCTGTCTTCAACCCTTAAGAGTGCGAAAGAACAGATAGACGCGGCCGCCAAAGCTGCGAGGGAAGCGGCCAGGAGATCAACGACCTCGAAATCCAACAGCGCGTCCGCCACGAGCGCGACTCAAGGCCCAACGCAGCAGGCAGCGGAAGAATCGACTGCGTCTCACGTATACCCTGAGGCTAACGAAGCAGTAGAGACCAGCGGTGTCGCTACGACTGCAGATATTGGTACGGCGAGCACCGGCAACTTGTTTGACGCTGAAATAAAGAACGGTGACTGAATACTGATCTAGTTGTCCAACAGGGATCGACTGCCAAACAAAAAGGCCAGAGTTTGGAGGAACGATACGGGGTCTCCAAGCGGGCTACGCAGGGCCAAAACCTCGGCTCTTCAACTCATCGCTTTCCCGGCCAATGTCTTCTTCGAAGCGTAAATTCTTCAGGATCGAGCTCTTCGAGTAGAGAATCTTCGTGCCCTTCTTCCCTGGCAATCTCGCGTTTGAGCCAAAGCAATGTAATAACGCTGTCGTACGAACGCAGGCCGAGCGACTGTTCCCAGACCTCAGCGCCGTCTAGCAAGCGTCCGCTCTCTATCCATTCGTTGGCGGCAACTGGCTCGGGATCGTCCGGTACTTCCTTCCCTTTGTACGCCGCCATGGCGTAGCTCGCCGGCGGCACTTTAACACCACGTTGAAGGAAAAACCGAAAACTGTCCGATTTGCGTGACCACTGAATTACTTCGTTCGTACTCCAGATCACGGCGCACGGAGTGCCCACCAGGTCGCAGAATCGCCGCGCTGAAGCTGAAAGAGACGCCTGATACTCTTGCGCGACGCTTTGTATGTTTTGGAGGGAGGGGCTCCGACTGTTTATCACAGCCCCGATTTCTTTAGAGGGAAGCAGAAGTTCAGCTGCGAATTCATCGGCCGCCTTTTCGATCTGCTTTGCGTCCGCGGACCAGTTCCCGACATCCGAAGGGCTGCAAGCAGCGGAGGCACCATGAAGAACCCGATGCCCGATCTCGTGTGCAACGGTAAAACGCTTCCTTCCGAATTCGCGGATTGAGCTGTTCACCGCGATAATGCCCCTAGAGTCGATCGATGACCTCAGCAGCGCCCCGTCACATCCCGCCAGGGGGAGTTCTCGAATAGAGAGGCGGAATTCTTCAGCGACTGCCGCGAGGTCGACACAGCCTTTTATCTGTAGTTCCTCGCGCAGAGCACTTGCATAAAGGGAACTTCGGGATAGATTCATCGCGATCTACTCGGAATCCGCACGCCGTTTTGTAGAAGCCGCATCGTTCTTATCCAACTCATCCTGCAGTGTAGCCAACTGCTTTCGATCAGCATCCGTCAAATCCTTCTTGTTTCGAAATGCAGGTTGCATGGCGGCCTGAGTCAGTCCTGGCTCGGCCAGTGCGACGGTCTCTTTGACTTTGTCGAAGATTGATCGGATAGCAGCTTTCGCCTTGTTCGCCTCGGTATTGACTCTATCTGCGAAGCTGGCAGGCTTTAGTTGATGGAGTGCATCTCTCAATTCTGCAGGGACACTCTTCCCTTGAGACAAATAGCGGCGACCGGCCAGTTCCTGGAGACGCTGGTGAGCCTTCGCGGTTACAGCATCCGCATCAATTCCTGAGGACTCTAGCAAGTTTGCTACTTCCTCATCGTCCAGTTCTTCTAAGGAAGGGACAAGGGCGTCAACCACGTCTCGGAATGATTCGCGCGCCTCGTCTGAAGTCTTTTTGTCCTTCATACTGGCCCCGCTTCCTTCGGCTTGTATCCCTGCTCTTGCAGGAGCCGATCGAACCTCTTTTTTCTATTCTGAATGTCGGCAGCAGTGGTCATGCAAACCGCCGCAATCTCCCTTGGTTTGAGGGCGTTCACCTCGAAAACGGCAACGGCCATTTCCTTAAGTTCAGGATCGTTTTCCACCAGAGAATATACATTTGCCTTGAATGCTTCACCGTCCAGCCACTCCCCCAGATCCTCCCCTTCGGCCCGCAGGTCAGCCAGCACTTTTTCGTGCCCTTCGTGTCCATCTTCAGTCACAGCAACCGGATCAAGGAAGTCCACCCGCTTGTGTTCCGCACGATCCAGGGCGTCGAGAATGTCGCGTTCCATTGCAACTGTTAGGTGCCGAATCAGCCCTCCCATACCCTTGGAACCGTCATGCCGAAGCTCACCCACGGCAAACATCGCCACCACCTGGATCGCAAAGTCTTCAGGAGATAATCCCGTTCCCTCGACAACTCTTTCATTATCCGCGGTTTGGCAGGCACTCAGGAATCTCCACGCATGGGCAGTAAGCCGGAGGACAAGGCGCTGGTAGTCGATCGGCTCGGCTGATTCCGGCGGCAATACGAGCCTCCCATTCAGCAAGCGGACGAGACCTACATTTCTTGCCATCCCGTGGCAAAAAATCTAGTGCTGAACCGCTACACAACCGTACCTGCCGGGTGGGTGGCGCAAGACACCCCGCCGGAACTGAAGTCGAGAATACACCAGCGAATTTGGGCGAGCCAACCTTTGTTCGCCGGAAGAGAGTCGGAGGTCGTCATGGTTGTCATCATCGAGATTGAGCAGGATCAACAGGAACTTCGCCTGGTCGAGGTCGAAGTCGCTAACGAAGAAGCAGAGCTGGCAGGATTTCTCCAGCTTGTCGCGGACAAGTCAGGAATCCGAGTCGAGGACTTGCTGCTAGACCTTGGCGTCGGTGACATCCAGTTCCAGCCCGAAGCAAGAGTGGGCGAGTGCCTTCGGCATGGCCACAGGTGGCGCCACCGCCGTGTCTGTGTTGATCTTCACTTTGAATCTGAAGAGGCGAAGCATGATTTTCCCGCTCGTGCAACTTGGGCGCGCGTCCATCACTGGGGATGCCGCCATTTCGATGTTCCCCATGATGCTTGTGCGAACCTCGAACTCCATGAGGGCAGCCCCACAGGACCCGTCTTAAATGATCGAACTCATGTCGGGCATCACAAGGGATGCAAGACGGTATGGCTCGTCAAACCGGGACCGGAACCGTATGGCAGCGAATACCGATAAGCTCGAGTCCGATCTGGCCTCACCCGAGTTTTGTCACGGCGTCGACCAACTCTTCTGGGAGTTGGTCGACGCATCCGGCATCATCGTCTACATCCGATTATTCGCACCCGATGATCGGTCGTATTTGGCACGATTTACTTGTGAGAGTTATGCCGAAGAGCCAATTGACTGCAAGTTTGTTGATTCCGTCACGCGTCAATGCGTCGAAACGGCTTGGCCACAAGGTAATGCCACGTTTGAGCAGTGGATCAAATTCAAGGACCCGCATCTGTTCGTTTGCTGGGAGCAAGACGCCGGTGGCATCAAGCAACATCCGGATTGGAGAGATCGAAAAGCATGGATGAAAACAAGGAATCCAATTGTCGCGTATCTGAATTTCCTCCGGGAACTGCTGAATCTGCCGACCAGAGGCTACACCCGCCAGCCGCACTCGACACAGAGCTAGTCATTCCGCGCAAGTTGTTTGACGAGACCCTAGCGGAACTGCAGGCTCGAAGTGCCGGATGGCGCGAGAGCGCCGCCATTTTCTGTGGCCGGGTTGTCGGTTCGCAATGGCTAGCCGAAATGGTGAAATTTCACCATCGTCTCTGCGATGACCGTGGCCAGCCCCGGTCAATGCATCTGACAGAGGACGCGAAATTCAGGCTCTATGAGGAACTCAATGGTCTCCAGTTCCGGCTAATAGCAGGCATTCACACCCATCCGGAGGATTGGGTTGATCTCAGCTGGATCGACCAACGGAATCAACTCTGTTCAAAGAGGGGATTTTGGTCTCTCGTCGTTCCCTGGTACGGCCGGGAACCGTGGCCTATTGCCGACATGGGCATCCATATCCGCACGTCCAACGGATGGGGGCGCCTGTCTGCCGATCAGGTAAGAGCGCACGTACGCATCACGGAGTCCACCCTTTGGAAACCTACGAGAACAGAATTGTAAACGGGCTGCTGAAAGCTGAAGCTGTGGACGACCCCGACCGGGCCGCGGGCTTGCTCTTGCGGGACATTGAAATCGTGGCTGATCCCCGACGTGCAACGGATGATGATCTATGGCCTGCGATTTGGGCCCTAGCTTCAGTGCTCGAGCGTCAATTTTCCGGAAACATCTATATCACCGCCGGGTTGACGAGTCCATTGAGGCAGCCGGCGCAGCTCAGCTCTCGATGTCGATTCGTGAGACACACACCCCTGCAAAATGCGATAACCATTCATCTTGGCTGCCTTCCGTCGTCGCCAGATTTGACTCTCTGCGGAGACGCTCGAAGAGCGACAGTTCACTATGGCTCCGTGATCGAGTCATCGGAGAGGGCGACTCCTCTATCCTGTTTTGCCTTGGCTGGCTATCTCGGTTTTGCCGCTTTGGCCCTAGCTGCGGGAATCCCCATTTATCGCGAGGAATTCGCAGTACCTCAGATATCCCTCCCCTTTCAATGCTTCGAACTACCGAGACTTCCAAAAGGCGGGCTACAGTTTATTGGTCTCGGGCACTTAGGGCAGGCATACATTGCTTTGCTTTTCTTTCTTGCGCCTGTGATTCCGCAGGTGCCGCGAATCCAGCTCGTTGACAAGGACTTCTTCGAGAGTCCAAATTGGTCTACTCAGATTCTTATTGAGACACAGAGCCAGTGGATCGGCTGTGCCAAAGCTGACTATCTAAGAGAGCGAGCACAGACATGGGGATGGGAAGCCGAGTCGGAGAGAACGGAGATCACGTGGGGTTGGCACCGTTCTGAACGCCATTCCGAATTTGCAGTCATGGGTCTGGACAAATTCGACGTCAGACGCATGGCAATTGCCGGAGGCTATTCCTGGGTATTCGACGCGGGTCTGGGAGACTCATTTCTGCATCCACGCGTTTCCTGGCACTCGATCCCTGCGAACAATTCGCTGGCACGGCGCCTCTTTCCCAGCACTGACCCTGGCGGGATGCCGCGACCACAAACTACAACTCCGTTTATTGACCGGCTTCGTGCTACACCCGGAGCTTGCGGGCTTTTGATCTACGAGGGAATACAGGCATCTGCTCCTTCCTTGGGGATGGTGGCATCTGCATTTGTTTGGAGCGAAATTCTACGTTTCCTTTCCGGGGAGAAGCAACAAATTCAAGGTTCCGCAACAATCTGGTCGCCGATCCTACCGCCTCTGCGCAACGTATTGGAAAGTTAGCTCGTTTCCTGGCAGATGGCTCCTGTACATACCGCACACGACCCACTAGAGGACTGACCATGGAGATACGTCAACTGGAACGAGAATTCGTCTACAACGGCGTCAAATTGCCCGACACCAGTCCGGCAATGACGCCTGAGCAGGTACGCGATACCTACGTTCATCTGTACCCAGAGCTCGCCACCGCCGCCATTGAAGGTCCTGAGGCCAGCGACGGCAAGCTGATCTACAAGTTTGTCCGTGCGATTGGCGCGAAGGGTTAATCGCCATTCCCAACCGCAAGCCGAGAGTCCATGCCGATGACAAACAAACTCAAGAAAACGTGCAAGGCCCGATTTGTGAATGGGCCAGTTGACAGTCTGACGCACGCGTTGGATCTTGTCTTGCGCGATTCACACTCCCGAACCAATCCCATCGAGGAGCAACTCAGACAATGCCCAGAAGCCTTCAAAGCCGGCGAGTTGCTCGAAAAAGCGTTAAGCTCGCTCCAGTACGGCCAAGACGAAGTCTCGCAAGACGAGCGCTGGCTACCTCCGGCCGGCTCGGTCGTTCCTCCTATCGTCTGATCGGTTTGCCGCAAGCTACAACGATTCCCAACATCAAGAACATTCCTTGGCACTACTGCACTCGCACAGATGAACAACTGGCGGCGCAATTGGGCAAGAGCCTGTTGCGCCTGGGGATATGCAACACTCGCGATTGGTCTGGCAGCGCCCTGGATTTTGTGGAACGAGGATTCAAACGATTTTGCCGCACCAACGGCGCGGATGAAGCCAAAGAGATTTGGGACGGAGAGTTGCGGATCACGGACTGCCAGTTTGATTCGGACGCATCGTACCGAGGCCCCTTCGATCCAGAACCCGAGCAGGAGAGTGAAGTCTTGTATTTAGTGGGGGATTTCAATTCTGCAGCGTCGGTTCCGATCGGGCCGACTCTAGAAAAGCTGCGCCGAGAACATGAGTGGTTGCCCAAAGCCTTCTTTGAGGTCTTTACCGACAACCTCTACAAGTGGATGCGGGTCTACGACTACCGAGACGCAGTCGAGCAGGCGAACTGCTACATAGAGGGCGCGGATGTCGAAGACTTGAAGGACTCGTTCTACCCGCTCGTGGAAAAGAAGATACCGGAGTGTCTACGCGTTTCGACAAAGCTCGGCGGCGAGGAGGCATCGTGTTTTCTGGCTGATGTCCAACCCAGATTGGAGAATCCGACGGCTCGTCAGCTCATCCGCGAGTTGTTGACGATGGATAGCCTCGGGAAGGGTCACGAACACCCCTGGCCGGGAAAATTGGCCGCGCAGGTTCCCGGACTCGAAGAATATCTGAGTGACACGGACGGTTGTTGTCCGGGTTGTGCCATTACCTGGCACGAGAATGATGAAATCAGCGCCTGTTTTGACGAAGAAGCCAACACGTCAGGCCAGAATGGGCCCCTGGAGCCCTCAATCATGTTGATGATTCGGCTGGACCTTCCAACAAGCCAACTGGACGATGAAGTTCGGCGCGTTTTCAACTACGTGAGCGCCATGCTCAAGTCGCTGGCTTCTGGCGCCAGGATCATCAAGCTCATCCGGGAGGTTGACGATGAATACCTCCGTGACCATCGGCTCAAGTCAGGAGTTTCGGTTGAGCCGGGCCCTGCTGCTATACGGCAAGAGTGACTACAACGGCTATCCATACCGCCATCCGTTCATCACCGTCCATGAAGTGATCCACGATAACGACAGCACTCGTCTTGCTGAAGGCCAGCTCGTAACCCCGAAACTGCTCAGCGATCTGATGGTTGCGCTTGGCCGCTCGGCTCCGCTCGAGATTCTGCCCGAACGCGTGATTGTGCGAACTGCCGACACGATCGTGTGGTGGATGCCGGCCTGCACACGCACCATGTTCTTCAGTGATCGTGGCGGTGACGAGGCGCTGAAGAAGATGAATGGCAAGGAATATCCCCAACCGCCTCTAGTGTTCAAGGCGTCAGGGTCCCATTTGTGGGTGCGCGCGATAGCGAAGAACCAGCGGCCTAACTCCGACACTAAACTGAGTGTGGCGCCGCACTGGAACTGCTACGACAATGGCGTTGTTTGCACTGGGACCATGACGATTCCTCGCGAGAAATCCGTCACCGCTATCGATTGCTGGGAAAAATCATTCTTCCAGAGTGAGTTCACGCACGCCGGAGGCGTTCGCAAACATAGCAAGTATCCAGGCGGTTTGATGGCGATGTGGCAGGCTCTCGAAGGCAAGAGAAAATTCCCGACCAGATATTTGATTGGGCTGAAACAGAGCTTGGCGGAGTTTGCGAATGACAATGACCAAAGCTACCGCAACGCAAACCAAGACAACTGAGCATCGTATTCCTGCCGCGCTGTTGCAGAAGAAAGTGCGGATCACCGTAGTCGGCTGCGGTGGAACAGGGAGCGCAATCGCGGCTGGACTACCTCATCTGCACCAAGCCATGCTGGCGTGGGGCCATCCGCACGGACTCGACGTGACGCTGGTGGATGGTGACCGGGTCTCCAGATCGAACTGTGTGCGGCAACCATTTAGCGAAAGTGAAATCGGCCTGTACAAAGCGGTCGTTCTGGCCACGCGGATCAATATGTTCTGGGGATTGGGATGGAAAAGCAGTCCGCAGTATCTCGATCAAGGCTGGCGGGATGAGACGGACATCGTCATTGGATGTGTTGATTCCCGCGCCGCTCGCCGAGTCATCACGAACACCAGATCGTACTGGGAGAGCTACTACTGGCTGGACATCGGCAACAACGCTGACACTGGGCAATTCGTTTTGGGCCAGCCCGATAACCGAAACAACAAAACGGGAGGAAGCCGGCTGCCAACGGTTGCGGATCTCTTCCCCGAGATCGTCAATCCGAGATTGGACAAACGAGACAAACTGCCATCGTGCAGCGCAGTCGAGGCTTTGGAGCGGCAGGAACCGTTCGTGAACCAGGTGCTAGCCAATCATTCTCTCGCCATGCTTGCGCGCCTGTTTCGCTACGGTCGGCTGCCATATCATGGCGGGTTCGTAAATGTTGCAACTGGCCGTGTGAGCTGCTTGGCGGTTCCATTCGGTGGTGGGCAGTCCGCGTGCAAAGGGCCCGCTGGCGCCGCGGCAGCTTGACTCTCGATCCGAACTAGACGAAAATCGGTGACTTCCCCTCCCAAGAAAGAAACAGGCCAAAGTCCCGTTGGATCATTGCTGAACTAGTACAGATAACTGAGAATTATCACAGATAACTGAGAATTATCGATGCTAGCTACGGACGTCATCGTGGCGGGAGGAGGCGTCTCTGGCTTGTTGATTGCCAGCGCCCTGGCACCGCACTGTTCCGTAGTGCTGATCGAACAGTCTGGCCATCTTCCACAGAACAAGTATTGGTTAACCGATGAGAAGGCACTTCAGGGAAATCCTGACCTCGTTCCTTGCGTCGACAGGTGCTATGAGTTTCTCGACTTCATTGCCTACGACGGGCTGACGGCAAGGGTGAATGGAAAGTATTGCCTTTGGGATACGAACAAACTCATCGACCAGCTTGCCCTAGAACTCTCCCACCATGGAGTTCGCATCCTGACTGGACACAGGCTCTACAGCGTTTCCGACAATCGAAACGGCATCGTAGTCCGTGCAAATGCGGAATCGTTGCATGCAAGGTTGTTGGTTGACTGTATGGGCTTCGGATCGCCCCTTGTTAGCGCCAAGAACATCGCTTCAATTACTGGGTACTACATTATGTACGGCACAGAGGTCCGTATCAGGAACGATCTGCCGCCGGTCGCCCTGGATAATGTAATCATCGACCGGCATCCGGCATTCTTTGAACTGTTTCCTAGTTCGAGGGGTACTGCGCATGCCGGCATAATCCTCCCAGCTCGCCAATATCGAATAGACCGATCACTAAAAGGTGACCTCCATTTCATTTTGACGAAGTCTCATTACTCACAACACGTTGAATGGGATCCCAAGAGCCAGAAATCGTATTTTGGGATCATCCCCGTTGGACGCCTGCACCAACCTGCGCTCGACCGCATCGTTTTCTTCGGAGAAGCGGGACAAGCAAATCCTGCGGCCAGTGCGACCGGGCTCGCGCGGATGTTGCGCTCCTATCGTGACCTGGCGGCTTCGATAGTTGGCTGCCTAAGGGACGACAAACTCATGCGCAACCATCTGTTGCATGCGATTCCCCAATATATGACCGCGATGAATCGCATTTTCCAAGAGACGCTCTTCGAGAGCCTACTGTCCTTCGATAGCGACGACTTCCAACGGCTCGTGCGGGACCTGAGCCAGTATCCGCACGACATCATCAACGATCTAGTTTTTGCAGAATTCGACTTTCGGAGAGTCAAGGCGCTGAGGCTGGGCCTTGATGCGGTGTTACGTCCGGGCAGCGTTCTCGGCCCACATGTACTGAAGTCTGTCAGTCGCTTCTTGTCGCGAATACGTTCAAGGTGAACGCACGCCCAACAGGTAGTTGAAAAAGCTCTTTACTGCCGGGTCACTGTTGTAGGCCAGAGAGATTGCGAAGAAGATTGCCAGCAAGTATGAAGGCAAACTCTTATAGTCCAAGAAGGGGAGGATTTGGGAGCTCAGCACTGCACTCTCCCGAAGATCGAGCAGAAGACCCTTTGTATTCGATTCCTCGGCCGCGCCTAGTCTTTCCATCGTTCTGAACACCTTGTATTGCAGAATCTTCCGCAGTACGTAGCGCGGATAGTAGTTGTAGAACAATGTTCCGGGAAGAAACAGGATAAGAGGTGTCGACAGGAAAGTTCTCCACATCTCATGGTGGAAGTGAAAACCAGCCGTCAGGGTCCCCCTGAATCCCGCGTAAATGGCGACCAAACCTAGCGCCGTCGTCATCGCCAAATAGGACGTCAAGTTTTCCAAATGCAACGGACTGTACACACGCTTGAACTCGACTGTTTCCATGTGCTCGAACAATTCGTGGAAAGCGAGAATTGTTTCCACGAAGTGGCACAGAAGGAATGCCGCGACGTAGTAGATAGCGCATACGCCAAGAAATATTGCATAGTACGCGAAGCCAGTATTGGGTATACCGTAAACCGAGGTCAGCAACACGCCCACGACGGTGACCGGTATCGTGTAACGATAGGCATTCCGGTGGCGTGTTGAGCGCTCGATTCTGCCTGTCATCGCAGCCGTGACCTCGTTCGCGGCTAACACACCATTGATGTCCAAGGGTAAGAGACGGCCCCTCGTCGACACAAAAGCTGCCAAACCAACTCCAAACGTCCACACCCAAGGCCCTTTCATGCCCACTACCGCAGTCTGGATAAGGCCAACTGCGGCGTCACGACCATTGAACAGCCATGCAGCAATGGCGCACACGGCAAGTAGCCCGCAGATCAGGAGGAATTGCTGAACAAGCGATTTGAAAGCTGCAAATAGCACGAAAGATAATTCTCAGTTATCTGTACTAGAGCACGAAAGATAATTCTCAGTTATCTGTACTAGCGGAATCGGGGCGCGAAGGGTCCGATTTGTACGATTTCTGTCCAACCGCGAGAGTTCCTGTACGATATAAGACCTTTCTTTCTGTCAGCTTGAGAACGCCAGCCAGTCGTGTGGCAGAGAGCTAGGTTTCCCCCAAATGTCCTTGAGCGAATCGGTTGTAGAGTTTCTGTCAGGATATTTTTCTACGAATGATCGCGGGAGCAAGACCAAGGCCGCATACGGTTCCGACTTAAACCAATTCCGGGTGTTTGCCGGACCGGATATACCCCTCCTGTCCGTAACTGGTGCCGTTGTTGAACACTGGGCCGCACACCTCCGCGAGAACGGGTACGCACCGTCTTCGATACGCAGGAAAATGGCCGCGCTGAAGGTGTTCTGTTTCTATTGGGTGAGAAAGGGAAAATTGCCCGAGTCTCCATTCTGGCGGGTAAAGCTGAGCTTTGGTCGGATCAAGCAGCTTCCGCGAACATTGAGTGAGCGAGAAACGCGCGCCCTTCTCGAACAAGCAAATCGAAATTGTTCTGCGAACAGCCGCGGTGTTGGGGTGAAACTGAATTCACTGAGAAGCTCGCAACGGTATCGGCTGCTGCGAAATCTGGCGCTAGTGGATCTGCTCTTTGCAACAGGAATGCGTGTGGGAGAGGTCGAAGCGCTCGATCTGCCGGACTTCGCCGTTCAGGATGGCATCTTCAAAGTGCAGGGAAAGGGCGGGAGAAACCGTCTGGCCTTTACTGTCGATGCCGAGACACTTCGGATACAGCGAGAGCATTTTGATTTCAGGATGCAAATGGAAACAGAGAGTCCTGCGCTCTTCCTCAACGCATCCAGCAGAAGGCTTTCGACACAGGGCATCTCAAAAGTCCTTGCGCAACTACGACGGGACGCTGGGATAGATCGGCATGTGACTCCTCATATGCTGCGTCACACAGTGGCAACACTCCTTTTGCGCAATGGTGCAGACATTCGCGTGGTACAGGAGTTCCTAGGGCACAGCTCAATAGCTACCACTCAACGGTACACCCACATTGCGAAAGATCATCTGGTTGGCGTGCTACAAAAGCATCATCCATCGATTGGTATTCGTGCGGGAGCCAGGATCTAAACGTCTCCCTTGCGGGACGTCCGGAGTTTTTTGAGTTCGTCGAGGCAAGCGGCACATTGCCGTACGTGGCAGAGAATCGCCTCAGTGTGAATATTTCCCGGCTCGTTTGCAAGGCTCATCAGGGCGGCAAGTCCTGGACAATTGGCACGTTCAGGATTGGGGTGGTCCTCATGCACCGCACGGTCAAATGCAGTTATCAAATCGTCAAGCTCTTCCTTGCGGCCCACCATAAGCCTCTCCAGTGACTTCTTCTACTTGTGGTCTCGATAGCGACCAGCAGAATCACGCTGCCCATCCTTTAATACGGTCTTCCGTGAAATGACGCCACTTGAATTCGTGAATCTGACAAGAAACTGTTTTCACAAACGCGATACTTTCTCCCGACGC